>JAFEEA010000017.1 GCA_018241335.1 Pseudomonadota bacterium | reverse complement strand
TCTCCCAGAGGGAGAGGGAGGGGCCCGCCGCGCAGCGGTGGGAGGGTGAGGGGTTCAGGCCCAGACGCCCCGTCACGGATGACAAGGCCACCCCCCTTCGCTAAGGGAAGCCCCCTTACCGGGAGGCCCGATTGACCGACACCACCGAAGAACAGGGCTGGGCCACCGCCAGGACCCTCGCCGAGGCCCTGCCCTACATCCAGCGCTATGACCGCGAGACGGTGGTCATCAAGTACGGCGGCCACGCCATGGGCGAGGAGGCCCTGGCCAAGCTGTTCGCGGCCGACGCGGTGCTGCTCAAGCTGCTGGGCCTGCACCCGGTGGTCGTCCACGGCGGCGGGCCGCAGATCTCGCGCATGCTGGAGAAGGCCGGGGTCAAGTCGACGTTCATCGACGGCCTGCGCGTCACCGACGCCCCGACCATGGAGGTGGCCGAGATGGTCCTCTCCGGCGCCATCAACAAGGAGATCGCCTCCTGGATCACCCAGGCCGGCGCCGAGGCGGATGTGCGCGGCGTGGGGCTGTCGGGCAAGGACGCGCGGCTGATCACCGTGGAAAAGGCGACCCGCACCCGCAAGGACCCGGACTCCAAGATCGAGGAAGTGGTCGACCTGGGCTTCGTGGGCGAACCCACCAAGGTGGACCCCAAGCTGATCGAGGACCTGATCAACTCCACCGACGACTACATCCCCGTGGTGGCCCCGATCGGGGTCTCGGCCGAGGGCGAGACCTACAACATCAACGCCGACACCGTGGCCGGCGCCCTGGCCGGGGCGCTGAAGGCCAAGCGCATGCTGCTGCTGACCGACGTGGCCGGGGTGCTGGACGCCAAGGGCGAGCTGATCCGCGAGCTCAAGGTCGCCGAGGCCAAGGCCGCGATCGCCAACGGCGTCGCCACCGGCGGCATGATCCCCAAGCTGGAGACCGCCATCGCCGCCGTGGAGTCCGGGGTCGAGGCCGTGGTCATCCTGGACGGGCGCCGCCCCCACGCCATGCTGGTCGAGCTCTTCACCGAACACGGCGCCGGCACCCTGGTCAGCGCCTAGGGGCGGGCCGATGGTCGACGCGCCCGACCTGACCCACGTCGACACCTGGCTGTTCGACCTGGACAACACCCTCTATCCGCTGGACTCCGGCCTGGCGGCGGAGGTGGACCAGCGCATCCGGGCCTATGTCATGCGCGTCACCGGCCTGCCGGCCGACGAGGCCTTTCGCCTGCAGAAGCGCTACCTCGCCGAGCACGGCCTGTCGCTGACCGGACTTGTGAAGGACCACGGCGTCGATCCGGCCGAGTTCCACGCCATCTTCGAGGACCTGCCGCTGGAGCTGCTGTCGCAGGACGAGGACCTGGTGCTGGCCCTGGCGCGGCTGCCCGGCCGGCGGCTGATCTTCACCAACGCCGACGGCGGCCACGCCCGGCGGGTGGCCGAGCGGCTGGGCTTGTCGGGCCTGTTCGACGACATCTTCCACATCGGCTCGGCCGACTTCGCGCCTAAGCCGTCCCTGGCCGCGTTCGAGAAGATCATGGCGGCCCACGCCATCGACCCTGCCACGACCGCCTTCTTCGAGGACGCCGAACGCAACTTGAAGCCGGCGGCCGAGCTTGGCATGACCACTGTCCTGGTCGGGCCGCACGCCGCCGCGTGCGACGCCGACTTCGTCCACCACCGCACCTGGCGCCTGGCCCCGTTCCTGGCCGCCGCCCGGGTCGCCCCTCGCCTGCCCTAGGAAATCCCATGACCGAGCTGACCACCGCCGACCTTAAGACCGAGATCGAGGCCGCCTGGGCCGCGCGCGACGGCGTGGGCGTCGACACCAAGGGCCCCGTGCGCACCGCCGTCGAGGAAACCCTGCGCCTGATCGACGCCGGGCGCCTGCGCGTGGCCGAGAAGATCGACGGGACCTGGACCACCCACCAGTGGGCCAAGCAGGCCATCCTGCTGAGCTTCCGGCTCAATCCCAACACGGTCATGCGCGCCGGGTCGCTTGGAGGCGGGGTCGGGCCGTGGTGGGACAAGGTCCCCAACAAGTTCGAGGGCTGGGAGGACAAGGACTTCGAGGCCGCGGGCTTCCGCGCCGTGCCCGGCTCCATCGTGCGCAAGGGCTCGTTCGTGGCCCGGAACGTGGTGCTGATGCCCTCGTTCGTGAACATCGGCGCCTATGTGGACGAAAGCACCATGGTCGACACCTGGACCACGGTCGGCTCCTGCGCCCAGATCGGCAAGCGGGTGCACCTGTCGGGCGGCGTCGGCATCGGCGGGGTGCTGGAGCCCCTGCAGGCCAACCCGACGATCATCGAGGACGACTGCTTCATCGGCGCCCGCTCC
Organism: Pseudomonadota bacterium; assembly: GCA_018241335.1. GTDB lineage: Bacteria > Pseudomonadota > Alphaproteobacteria > Caulobacterales > Caulobacteraceae > Acaudatibacter. Next base: position 34,348 of record JAFEEA010000017.1, on the reverse strand, counting down.
GAGGTGGCCGAGGGGGTGATCGTCGGCGAGGGGGCGGTGATCTCCATGGGCGTCTACCTCAACGGCTCGACCCCAATCATCGACCGCAAGACGGGCGAGACCCATCGCGGCTACGTGCCGCCCTATTCGGTGGTGGTCTCCGGCACGCGGCCGGACCCGCACGGCGTCGGCCCGGGGCTCTACTGCGCCGTGATCGTCAAGACGGTGGACGCCCAGACGCGGTCCAAGACCTCGATCAACGACCTGCTGCGGGACTGAGGTTCGGCGCTGGCGGCCTTGCGCCCCCTAAATCGAGATCGCTACGCCGCCAGGCTCTCGCCGCGCAGCAGCTTGGGCAGGTCGCCGACGGCGCCGCCGGCTTCCTGCATGAAGAAGCGGCGGGCCGGGCCGATGCGGTTGACCAGGGCCATGCCGGCGCCGCGGGCCAGGCGCAGGGCGGGATTGTCGTTGGAGAAGATGCGCACGAAGGCGTCGAAGGCGATCGCGTTGGAGATGGTGTCGACCCGCCGCCAGCGGGCGTAGCGTTCCAGCACCGCGGCCGAGCCGATGTCCTCGCCCAGGCGCACCGCCTCGCTGAGCACCTGCGCCATCGCCGCGGCGTCCTTGAGGCCGAGGTTGAGCCCCTGGCCGGCGATCGGGTGCACCCCGTGGGCGGCGTCGCCCACCAGGGCCAGGCGCTCGGTGTGGAACCGCTCGGCGAGCTGCAGCGACAGGGGGTAGACGAAGCGGGGGCCCAGCACCTCGACCTTGCCCAGGAAGTCGCCGAAGCGGCGCATCAGGTGGGCGTGGAAGGCCTCGTCCGAGGCGCCGCGCAGGGCCTCGCCCCGGGCGGCGCTCTCGGTCCACACCAGGCTGGCGCGGTCGCCGGTCAAGGGCAGGATGGCGAAGGGGCCGGAGGGCAGGAAATGCTCGTAGGCGACGCCCTGGTGGCCGCGCTCCAGGCCGACGGTGGCGACCACCCCGCTCTGGCCGTAGCCCCAGCCGATGACGCCGATGCCGGCGGCGCGGCGGACCACGGAGTTGCGGCCCTCGCAGCCGACCACCAGGGGCGCGCTCAGCACCCGGCCATCGGAGAGGGTGACCTTGGCCGCGCCGACCCCGGCCTCGACCCCGGTCACCTTGACCGGCGCCAGCACCTCGATGCCCCTGGCCTGAGCGGTGGCGGCGAGGCCGGCGCGGATGTGGCGGTTCTCGATCAGGTAGCCCAGGGGCTCGCCCTCGCAGCGGTCGGCGATCTCTGCGGCGTCGAAGCGCAGGGCGAAGGGCAGCGGCGGACCGGCAGCGGCGCCCGGGGTCTTGGCGTCGGTGACCAGGATCTGCTCGATCCGCTGGGCGTGCGGCTCCAGGTGTTCGGCCGCGCCCAGGGCCCGCCACTGGCGGAAGGCCGAGAAGGAGATCGCCGAGGCGCGGCCGTCGAAGGTGGGAGCCGTCTGGGCGTCGAAGGGCAGCGGGTCGACCAGCACCGCCTTCAGCCCGCCGTCGGCCAGGGCCAGGGCCAGGGTGACCCCGGCCATGCCGGCGCCGGCGATGATCACGTCGGGGGCGCTTGAGGTCTGTGCGCTCATGGCCCTCCTATGAGCGCCCTCGTGGCCCCAAGTCTAGCCCCGCAAAGCCCTTCTAGCGTTTGGAGCGCGTCGGGCGGCTCAACCGGCGTCCACTTGAGCCTGACGCGCTCCCGGTCCCCACTTCCGTCACGTCACCGGTTGCAATTGGAGCCGATGCGCCTCCATCCTGCGCGGGACCAGGCGGCGACTGCCTTGCCGCGCCATGGTCTGCGGGAGGGGCCATGCCGCGCATCGCCGGCCAGATCGACCTGGCCAAGACCGAGGCCATCCTGGAGGCCACGTCCGAGGCGATCTATGAGCGCGGCCTGTCGGTCTCCATGGACGAGATCGCCCGGCGGGCGGGGGTCTCCAAGCAGACCGTCTACAACCACTATGGCTCCAAGTCGGAGCTGGTCCGGGCCCTGATCGCCCGGCGGGTGGACTCGATCACCGCCGCGCTCGAGGTGCCAGGCGCCGTGGAGCGGCCCCAGGACGCCCTGGCCGACTACGCCCGCGCCCTTCTGGAAACCATCACCATGCCGCGCGGCGTGACCCTGATGCGGCTGATCATCGCCAGCGTGGCGGCCGAGCCGGACCTGGCGCTGTCGGTGTTCAACGCCGGGGCCCGCGCCTCACGCGCCAAGCTGGCCGAGTTCCTGGCGCGGGAGACGGCGGCTGGGCGCCTGGCCATCGACGACGTCGACGAGGCGGCCGACTTCTTCGCCGGCATGGTGGTCAGCCACCGCCAGCTGAGCCTGCTGCTGGGCCTGCCCAGCGACCTCAGCAACCCGCGCATCGAGCGCATCGCCACCGAGGCGGCGCGGCGGTTCCTGAGGGCGTACCGGGTCTGACGCTCCGGGAAGGGCAGGATCTGCCCCTCCGATGCGATTCCACCCGGTTTGGACCCCCCTAGATCACCGTAATTAACGGTTATCGGTTCATCTTGGCTTGGAAGAATCTTGCTCCGCCGCCCGCGATCGTGACGACGGAACCGAACAAATAAGGAACATTTGTCGCCATGTCGAGCGCTGCGCCGGAAGCGACGGAGCGCCTCAGCCTTCCTCGTCGTCCGGCAGGCCCATCATGTGGAAGCCGGCGTCGACGTGCACCACCTCGCCGGCGACGGACTTGCCGAGGTCGGACAGCAGCCAAAGCGAGCAGCCGGCCACGCCCTCCATGGAGGTGTCTTCCTTGAGGGCCGACAGGTTGCGGCCCTTGGCGAGCATGCCCCGCCCGCCGGAAATGCCGGCCAGCGACAGGGTGCGCATGGCCCCGGGCGACACCGCGTTGACGCGGATGCCCTTGGGCCCCAGGTCGCGCGCCACATAGCGCACGCAGGCCTCCAGCGCGGCCTTGGCCACGCCCATGGTGTTGTAGTTGGGGATGGCCCGCTCGGAGCCCAGATAGGTCATGGTGATGATCGAGCCGCCGTTCGGCATCAGGGCCGCGGCCCGGCGCGAGGCGTCCACGAAGGAATAGGCCGAGATGCTCATGGCCTGCAGGAAGCCCTCGCGGGTGGCGTTTTCGACGAACGAGCCCTTGATCTGGCTGCGGTCGGCATAGGCGATGGCGTGGACCAGGAAGTCGATGGTCCCGAAGCCCTCCTCGACCTTGGCGAACATGGCCGCCATGCTGTCGTCGTCGGTGGCGTCGTAGGTGGCGTAGACCTTGGCCCCGATGCTTTCGCCGAGCGGCCGCACGCGCTTTTCGTTGGATTCCATGTAGCCTAGGGCGAGGTCCGCCCCCTGGGCGGCCAATTGGCTGCAGATGCCCCAGGCGATGGAGTCGCGGTTGGCGACCCCCATCACGAGGCCCTTCTTGCCCCGCATCAGGTCGCCCTTGGGCATGTTCCAGTCGTCGGCCATGGGTCGGCGGCTCCCGCGTCTTTGCTGTCGTTGGGGCTTTGTGGACGGGCCGGCGCGCCGGGGCAAGCCGCCGCGCTTTCCCCCTGTGATCGGCCGGTGGTGAAAGCGTCGCCCCACTTCCCCCGCGCAGGTGGGGAAGGAGGTGAGGCGTCAGACCTTGCTCATCACCAGGCAGCCGTTGGTGCCGCCGAAGCCGAAGCTGTTGGACATCACCGTGTCGAGCGGCCGGTCGGCGCGCTGGCGCAGGATCGGCAGGTCGGCGAAGGCGGGATCGAGGGTCTCGATATGGGCGCTCTCGGCGGCGAAGCCGTTCTGCATCATCAGGAGGCAATAGATCGCCTCCTGGGCGCCGGCGGCCCCCAGGCTGTGGCCGGTGAGGGACTTGGTCGACGAGATCAGCGGGGCGTCGGACCCGAACACCTCGCGCACCGCCTCCATCTCCTTGACGTCGCCGATGGGCGTGCCGGTGCCGTGCGGGTTCAGGTAGTCGACCTTGCGCCCGCCGGCCTGGCTCAGCGCCAGGCGCATGGCGCGCACCGCGCCCTCGCCCGAGGGGGCGACCATGTCGTAGCCGTCGGATGTGGCCGCATAGCCGGTGATCTCGCCATAGATCTTGGCGCCGCGCGCCTTGGCGCGTTCGTAGTCCTCGAGCACCACGATGCCGGCGCCGCCGGCGATCACGAAGCCGTCGCGGTCGGCGTCATAGGCGCGGCTGGCCACGGCCGGGCGGTCGTTGAACTTGGAGGACATGGCGCCCATGGCGTCGAACAGGGCCGACATGGTCCAGTCCAGCTCCTCGCAGCCGCCGGCGAAGACGATGTCCTGCTTGCCCATCTGGATCTGCTCTGCGCCCGCGCCGATGCAGTGGGCGCTCGTCGCGCAGGCGGACGAGATCGAATAGTTCACGCCGCGGATCTTGAACCACGTCGAGAGGGTGGCCGAGGGGCCGGAGCTCATGGCCTTGGGCACGGCGAAGGGGCCGATGCGCTTGACGCCCTTGGTCCTGGCCGTCTCGGCCGCCTCGACGATGGTGCGGGTCGAGGGGCCGCCCTCGCCGACGATCAGGCCGGTGCGGTCGCTGGAGATCTCGTCCTCGCCGAGGCCGGAATCGGCGATCGCCTGTTCCATGGCGATGTGGGCGTAGGCCGTGCCGGGGGCCAGGAACCGCGCGGCGCGGCGGTCGACCATGGCTTCCCAGTCGATGTGCGGGGCGGCGGCGACCTGGCAGCGGAAGCCCAGCTCGCCGTACTCCGGCGCGGCGGCCACGCCCGAGCGCGCCTCGCGCAGGGACGCCAGGACTTCATTGGCGTTGTTCCCGATCGAAGAGACGACACCCATTCCGGTGACGACGACGCGGCGCATGCCCACTTCCCTTTCTATGCCCGCCCCAGCCGGCGCTTTTCTTGTTGATCCGCCCTATTTGCTTTCAGGGCGGTACAGTCCGACTCGCAGGTCCTTGGCTTCATAGATAGGGACGCCGTCGGCTTCCATAATCCCGTCGGCCACCCCCATGACCAAGCGCCGCAGGATGACGCGCTTCAGCTCGATGCGGTAGACGACCTTCTTGACGTCCGGCGTCACCTCGCCGGTGAACTTCACCTCGCCGACGCCGAGGGCGCGGCCCTTTCCGGGCCCCCCGGACCAGCCCAGGAAGAAGCCGACCAGCTGCCACATGGCGTCGAGGCCCAGGCAGCCCGGCATCACCGGGTCATTGATAAAGTGGCAGGCGAAGAACCAGAGGTCGGGGTTGACGTCCAGCTCGGCCGTCACCTTGCCCTTGCCGTGCTCGCCGCCGGACGAGTCGATGTGGGTGATGCGATCGAACATCAGCATCGGCGGATAGGGCAGCTGGGCGTTGCCCGGGCCGAACATCTCGCCCCTGGCGCAGGCCAGCAGGTCGTCGCGGTCGAAGGAAGAGCGGGTGGAAGCGTCCATGCGGCGGGGTTAGCACGCGCCGCGCGGGCCGCAAAATCGCCTGTAAGCCCCGATCACCCGATCTAGGGCGTCGGGACCTTGCACTGGACGCCATCGCCCGCGCCCCAGACGTCGGACTTGGCCACCCAGCCCGAGACGCCGTCGACGCTGACCTTGCACCAGTCGCCCTTGCAGTGGTCCAGGCTGGCCAGGGCCTTGACGTTCAGGAAGCCGGCAGGGGCGGCGGTGGCCTTGGGCGCCTTGCGGATCGGGGCCGGCTGGGCCGAGGTGGCGATCACCGTGCGGCGGCCGTCGACCATCTGGCGGTGCACCCAGATCAACTGGCCGTCGGAATCGCAGATGCGCCGCCAGTCGGTGGTCTCCTGGACGATCTGAACCGGCAGGCCCTTGGCGCGGTAGACGAAGAGGGCGTCGTAGTCCTTGCCCGGGCCCTTGCGGGCGAACACCTCGTCGCGCTTGAGGCTGACATAGCGGGGCACGCAGAAGCCGGAAGGGGTCTTGGCCTTGAGGGCCGCGGGGCAGTCCTTGCCCTCGCTGCCATGGTCGCCGCAGCCGCCCAACGCCAAGCTTGCCGCCATCAGGATGGGCGCCGAGGCCCAGATCGCAGTCTGTCGCATGCCGCTCGCTTGGCCCGGGCAAACCCGTTTGCTACAGGTCAGTTCAAATCACCTGACCGGAAACGCCTTTTTCAATCCCCGCCATGGCCGTCCGCAAGCCGAAAGTCGTCGTCACCCGCAAACTCCCCGATCCGGTGGAGACGCGGATGCGTGAGCTGTTCGACGCCGAACTGAACCTGGACGACACCCCGATGGGGCCCGAGGCCCTGGCCGCGGCCATGCAGCGGGCCGAGGTGCTGGCCTGCACCATCACCGACCGCCTGCCCGCCGAACTGATCGAGCGCGCCGGGCCGCAGCTGAAGCTGATCGCCAACTTCGGGGTGGGCTTCGACCACATCGACGTGGCCGCCGCCAACGCCCGGGGGATCACGGTCACCAACACGCCCGGCGTGCTGACCGAAGACACCGCCGACCTGACCATGGGCCTGATCATGGCCGCCTCGCGCCGGATGGTGGAGGGGGCCAACATCACCCGCGCCGGCGGCTTCCACGGCTGGACGCCGACCTGGATGCTGGGCCGGCGGCTGTCGGGCAAGCGGCTGGGCATCGTCGGCATGGGCCGCATCGGCCAGGCCCTGGCCAAACGCGCCGCCGCCTTCGGCCTGTCGATCCACTATCACAACCGCAAGCCCGTCAGCCCCCGCATCGCCGAGGAGCTGGAGGCGACCTACTGGGAGAGCCTGGACCAGATGCTGGCGCGCATGGACATCGTGTCCGTGAACTGCCCGCACACGCCCGGCACCTATCACCTGTTGTCGGCGCGGCGGCTGAAGCTGCTGCAGCCGCACGCCATCCTGGTCAACACCGCCCGCGGCGAGATCATCGACGAGTCGGCCCTGGCCCTGATGCTGGAGCGCGGCGAGCTGGCCGCCGCCGGCCTGGACGTCTACGAGCACGAGCCGGTGATCAACCCCAAGCTCCTCAAGCTCGACAACGTCGTGCTGACCCCGCACATGTCCTCGGCCACCATCGAGAGCCGCATCGACATGGGCGAGAAGGTGATCATCAACATCCGCACCTGGATGGACGGCCACAAGCCGCCGGACCGGGTGATCCCGGGGATGCTCTAGGGGCCTCCGGCCAGCGGTCAGTCCGGCGGGTTCAGCTTCATGACGAAGGCCACCGCGGCGGTGATCATCTGAATGCGGCTGGCCTGCCTGGACAGATAGTGGTCCTCGCCGGGCAGCACGATCATGTCGACCGGCTTTCCCGCCTTCTTCAGCGCGTCACGCATCAACTGGCTCTGCACGAGGGGCACGGTGGTGTCGTCCTTGCCGTGCAGAAGCAGGATCGGCGCGTCCGCCTGGTCGGCCAGCTTCGCCGGCGAGAGGCCGCGCAGGGCGGCGTTGTCGTCGGATGTGACCCCCATGTACTTGCGCCAGTAGCGCAGCTCCGGGCTGACCTCGCCGGCCTGGTTCGCCTCCCAGGCCAGCATGGCCGTGAGGTCCGAGAGGCCCGCATAGGAGACGGCGCAGCGATAGAGGCCATGCTGCACCGTGACGCCGGCGAGGGCGGCGTAGCCGCCGTAGCTGGCGCCCACGATGCAGGCGCGCTTGGCGTCGACGACCCCCTGCCGCGCGAGCGCCGCCAGGCCGTCGGAGATGTCCGTCTGCATCTTGCGGCCCCACTGGCCGAAGCCGGCGTCCCGGAAGGCCTTGCCGTAGCCGCCCGAGCCCCGGAAGTTGGGCTGGAACACCGCATAGCCGCGGGAGGCGAAGGCCTGGGCCAGGTAGTCGAACCCCAGGTAGTCGCGCGCCTCGGGACCGCCGTGCGGCAGCACGACCACCGGCAGGTTCTTGGCTTCGCGGCCGGGCGGCAGGGTCAGCACCCCCTGCAGGTCAAGCCCGTCGGCCGCCTTGTAGTCGACCAGCGAGACGGCGGCGACGGCGCCTTCCATGACCGTCGGATAGTCCCAGCCCACCGCGAACGCCTTGCGGGCTCCGACATCGACATAGAAGTAGGTGCCGGAGTCGCCCGCCCCGTCGGTGTGAAGGATCACCCGGTCGTAGCCGGCCGAGGCGGAGATCAGCGCCACCCGTTCCGCGCGGAAGGGGTGCATGGCCTTGTCGAGCTTGGCTTGCAGCACCGGGTCGATGAGTTCGGTGCGTGGCGGTTCTTCATTGCTGACCGATCCCACCAGAAGGTGGGTCAGGGGATCATAGATGACGTCGCGGAGCGACTTGTCGGGAAACAGGCGCACCCCCTCCGAGGGGCCGTCACGCCTGATCTCGACAAAGGCCCAGTCACCGTCCTCGAGCGGTTCATGGACCAGCAGAGACCCTGGCGTGCGGCCCTGACCCATCAGGTAGAAGTCGCCAGTGGGGTCCTTGGCTTCCAACAGGGTCTGGCTGTGGCTGGTGTCGGGGAACACGCTCCAGCGGCCCTCGCGGGTCAGATAGTCCGACTGGCCCACCACCGCCCCCTCGGCGGACACCACCCAGCGCGTGTCGCGCTTCTCCGAACCGCCGGCCACCTTCTGCGCGTGGCCCGTGGCCAGATCGACCTCGTAGAGGTCGGTGTAGCCATGCTGGATGAAGGCGGTCTGGCGCGTGAAGTCGACCAGGCCGTTGCCGCTGCCGCCGAGGGTCAGGCCGCGGAAGTATCCGTACTCCGTCCCGTTGCGGCGCGCGTAGCCCTCGAAGCCGAAGGTGGCGTGGTAGATCAGCGGTTCCAGGCTGAAGACATTGGTCAGCTTGCCCGTGGCCACGTCGACGATGGTGGATTGCAGCGTTTCGAGCCGATCCACCGTGAACTCGGCCGAGGTGGCCACGGTCTGGCTGACCTGGATCAGGACGTGGTTCTCACCCAGCCACTCGACGTCGCGGGGCTTTACCGAGCCGATGTTGACCACTGTGGTCGGGGCCGCGCCGGGCTTGCCGATGACCAGCTTTCGCGCCTCGCCATCCAGGGCGAGATAGGCCACCTGGTCGCCCGACGGCGAAAGCGACATCTGCTCCACGGCGGGGAGCTTGCCGAAGTCCTCGATGGCCGGCGCGGCGGCGCTGGCGGCGCCGCAAGCGAAAAGACCCGCCGCCAAGGCTGTGGCGACCAACGCGCTGCGATTCATGAACCCGCACCCCCCAGGTTGCAGGCCTAGCCAACTGTCGCCGAGGTCGTCAAGCGAACGGCGCCGGCGAACGGCGCGCCGGCGCCGCGCCTCAGGCGGTCATCACCATCTTCAGCGCCCCGGCCTGGCGGGCGTCGAAGAGGCGGTAGGCTTCGGCGCCTTCGCTGAGGGGCATGACGTGGGTGACGAACTTTTCCGGGTGCAGGCGCCCGCCCTGGATCAGGGGGATCAGCTCGGGCCAGTGCTCGGGCACGGAGCAGGTGCCGATGCGGAAGGTCAGGCCCTTGATGAAGGCCACGGCCATGTCGATCTCGAACTTGCGGGTCTGGTTGACCCCGATCACCGACACCACGCCGGCGCGGCCGACGGTCTTGAGCGCCAGGTTGATGGTGGCGTCGGCGCCCACCGCCTCCACCGCGCAGTCGGCCATGCGGCCGGAGGTGGCGGCCATGATCTCCTCGATGGCGGTGGCGGGGTCGAGCGCGGTCGCGCCCAGGCCCGCGGCGATGGCCCGCCGCTCGGGCACCAGGTCGATGGCGAAGACGCGCGAGGCGCCCAGGACGAAGGCCCCTTCCACCGCCATCAGGCCGATCGGCCCCAGGCCGACGACGACCACGGTCTGGCCGGCCGAGACGCCAGCGTTCTTGAGCCCGAACCAGGCGGTGGGCAGGTTGTCGGTCAGCATCAGGGCCTGGTCGTCCGACAGGCCCTCGGGGATCGGCGCGCAGTTGAAGTCGCCGGCCGGGGCGCGGATGTATTCGGCCTGGCAGCCCTCCAGCCGGTGGCTGAGGCCGTAGCACTGCATGGCGTTGTGGCGGCAGTGGTTGATGTCGCCGGCCAGGCAGCGGTCGCAGGCGCCGCAGCCCACCGCCGCGGACAGCATCACCTTCTGGCCGACCTTGAGCTGGCGCACAGCCCGGCCGACCTCGACCACCTCGCCCACCGCCTCGTGGCCGACGCAGAAGCCGAAGTCCGGCGAGAAACCCTGGCCATGATAGATGTGCAGGTCGCTGCCGCAGATGCCGCAGCGATTCATCTTCACGATCACGTCCCGGTCGTCGGCGAGGACCGGGTCGGCCATGCTGTCGTACCGGATGTCCCGGGTCCCGTGGTAGCAGAGCGCCTTCATCGTCAGATCCTCCCGATTTGCGCCGATCAGGCGGCGCTTACCGGGCGGCAGTCAATCCGGGCTCCCGCCGGCGAGACCCGGGCTCAGCAGGACGACTTGTCGACCGGCACGCTGTTCAGCAGGAAGGTCTTGCCGTCCACGTCCTTGGTCAGGCGCTCGCACGAGGTCCCGCCGTAGCCGTAGCGCATGTCGGGCGCCGACAGGCCTTCCATGCGCGTGCGTCCGTCGATCGGCAGTTCATAGACCGTGTTGGCCGCCAGGCCGAGCGGCTGGCGCTGGCCGTCGGCCAGCCGGTAGACCGTGCGCGTCGCCGCCGAGCAGACCAGGAACTTGCCGGGCGAGGCGTTGCTGGCCGTCAGCAGCAGCCGCTCGCACGTCGAGGTGTCCGCCACGACCAGCGGCGGCTTGGTCGCCTCCCGCCAGATCAGGTATCCGCCCGCCGCAAGCCCCAGGGCGAGCACCGGCACCACCAGCAGCGGCAGGGGCGCGCCCTTGCGCGGCCGGGAGCCGGTCAGGATTTGATGCAGTTCAGAATTCGGGTCGTGTACCGTCATCGCCGCCTCCTAGCGCATGCTGGCCGAGAGAAGGGTCGGGCATTGCTGGCCGCCACGCGCTAAACGCTTGATTCAGGGCCCTTTTCATCCTGCCGGACGGGATGTTCGACAGGCAAGGACTCTGCGCCGAAACTCCGTACGCGGGCATCATCCGCCCGTGCACGGAATCGGGCAACAGGCGATTGAATCTTCAGCAGTTATTCGCCGCGCAGATTGGGCAGTCGGGGTCGGCGCCGATGCGCACCGTCCGCGCCTCGCCGGCCAGGCCGTCATAGACGAGCAGGCGCCCGGCCAGGGGCTCGCCGGCGCCGACGATGATCTTGACCGCCTCGAGCGCCATCATCGAGCCGATCACCCCGGCCAGGGCGCCGACCACGCCCACGGCCACGCAGGTCTCGGCGTCCGGCGGGATCTCCGGCACCAGGCACTGGTAGCAGGGCTGGGCGGCGAACACCCCGACCTGGCCGGTCCAGCGGCCGATGGCGCCGGAGACCAGGGTCTTGCCCTCGGCCACGCAGGCGGCGTTGACCGCGAAGCGGGTGACGAAGTCGTCGGTGCCGTCCAGCACCAGGTCGAAACCGCGCACCAGGTCGGCGGCGTTGGCGGGCGTCACCGCCTCGTCGATGGGCTCGACGGTCACGTGCGGATTGAGCTCGGCCAGGCGGTCGGCGGCCCGCTCCACCTTGGGAGCGCCGTCGTCGCCGGTGCGATAGAGGATCTGGCGCTGAAGGTTCGACAGGCTGACGATGTCAGGGTCCGCCAGGCCGATCATCCCCACCCCGGCCGCCGCCAGGTACATCGCCGCGGGCGCGCCCAGCCCCCCGGCGCCGACGATCAGCACCCGGGCCGCCTTCAGCTTCTGCTGGCCCGGCCCGCCCACCTCGCGCAGCACCAGATGGCGCGCATAGCGCTCGACTTCCTCGTCGCTGAAGGTCGCCACGCTTGAATCCCTCGTCCGTTCGCGCCACATGCGCGGCCATGCAGGATAGCAACTTTCCCAACTGGCATGGCACCACCATCCTCGCCGTCCGCAAGGGCGGGACGACGGTGATCGCCGGCGACGGCCAGGTCTCCATGGGCAACACCGTGGTCAAGGGCAACGCCCGCAAGGTGCGCCGCCTGGCGGGCGGGCGGGTGGTGGCGGGCTTCGCCGGGGCCACGGCCGACGCCTTCACCCTGCTGGAGCGGCTGGAGGCCAAGCTCGAGCAGTATCCGGAACAGCTGGCCCGCGCCTGCGTGGACCTGGCCAAGGACTGGCGCACCGACCGCTACCTGCGCCGCCTGGAGGCGATGCTGATCTGCGCCGACAAGACCACCATCCTGACCGTCACCGGCACGGGCGACGTGCTGGAGCCGGAATACGGCGTCACCGCCATCGGCTCGGGCGGCCAGTACGCCTATGCCGCCGCCCGGGCCCTGATCGACATGGACATCGACGCCGAAGCGATCGCCCGCAAGGCCATGGCCATCGCCGGCGACATCTGCGTCTTCACCAACAGCCAGCTGACGGTGGAGGTGGTCTGATGACCGAGTTCTCCCCCCGCGAGATCGTCTCCGAGCTGGACCGCTTCGTGGTCGGCCATGCCGAGGCCAAGCGCGCCGTGGCCGTGGCCCTGCGCAACCGCTGGCGCCGGCGGCGGGTGCCGGAGGACCTGCGCGACGAGGTGACGCCCAAGAACATCCTGATGATCGGCCCCACCGGCGTCGGCAAGACCGAGATCGCGCGTCGCCTGGCGCGGCTGGCCCAGGCGCCGTTCCTGAAGGTCGAGGCCACCAAGTTCACCGAGGTCGGGTATGTCGGCCGCGACGTCGACCAGATCGTCCGCGACCTGGTGGAACAGGCCATCGCCATGGTCCGCGAGAAGCGCCGCGCCGGCGTGCAGGCCCGAGCCGAGGCCGCCGCCGAGGACCGGCTGGTGGACGCCCTGGTCGGCCCCGGCGCAGGGACCGCCACCCGTGACGCCTTCCGCCGCAAGCTGCGCGCCGGCGAGCTGGACGACAAGGAGGTGGAGCTGAACCTGGCCGACACCGCCTCGCCGTTCCAGGGCCTCGACCTGCCGGGGCAGGGCGGCGGCTCGATGGGGGTGCTGAACCTGGGCGATCTCATGGGCAAGGCCTTCGGCGGCCGCACCAAGACCCACAAGACCACCGTCGCCGCCGCCTGGGCCCCGCTGATCGCCGAGGAGAGCGACAAGCTGCTGGACCAGGACGCCCTGACCAAGGAGGCCCTGGACCTGGCCGAGACCAGCGGCATCGTGTTCATCGACGAGATCGACAAGGTCGCCTCCAACCGCGAGCGCAGCGGCGGGGCCGACGTCTCCCGCGAGGGGGTGCAGCGCGACCTGCTGCCCCTGATCGAGGGGACCACGGTCACCACCAAGCACGGACCGGTGAAGACCGACCACGTGCTGTTCATCGCCTCGGGCGCCTTCCACGTGGCCAAGCCGTCGGACCTGCTGCCCGAGCTGCAGGGCCGCCTGCCGATCCGGGTGGAGCTGAAGGCCCTGACCCGCGACGACATGCGCCGCATCCTGACCGAGCCGGAAGCCAACCTGATCCGCCAGCACCAGGCGCTGCTGGCCACCGAGGGCGTGACCCTGGGCTTCACCGACGACGCCATCGACGCCCTGGCCGACGCCGCCGTGGCGGTGAACGGGGCGGTGGAGAACATCGGCGCGCGCCGCCTGCAGACGGTGCTGGAGAAGGTGGTGGAGGAGATCAGCTTCACCGCCGCCGACCGCTCCGGCGAGACCCTGACCATCGACGCGGCCTATGTGAAGACCCGCGTCGGCGACCTGGCCCAGAACGCCGACCTCAGCCGGTTCATCCTGTAGGGCACCCGCTCAATCCTCGTAATCCAGCGACGGGTACCAGTCGGTCCCGCGGCCTTCCGGGGTCATGTCGAGGAAGTTCCACAGGGGCACAAGGTCCGGGGCGCCGCGGGGATCCTGGCCGGGGTCGGCGCTGTCGCCGGTCATTTCGCCGGACCAGAAGTGGCGGATCGTCCCGTCCCTGCGGGTGAAGACGTTGAAGGCGGGGATCTCCGACCCGTCCGGCAGCAGGCCGAAGTAGTCGCGCGAATAGCTGTCGTTGAGGTCGCTGTAGAGGCGCAGGGCCTTCCAGCCGCGCTCGCGCCCGAAGGCCTGCAGGCGGCCCAGCGGCGAGCGGGCCACCACCACCAGGGACATCCGCCGGCCGAGGTCGGCGGCGTTGCCGTCCAGCGGCCCCAGCAGGGCGGTGCACATCGGGCAGGGCCGCGCGCGCTGCGGCCCGAACATGAAGCTGTAGATCCCCAGTGTGTCCTTGTCGCCGAAGAGGCCGGCGATGTCGGTGGGCCCTTCGGCGCCCTCGAAGCGGTAGTCGCCGATCACCTCGCCGCCCGGCGGCAAGGCCCGGCGCTGGGCGGCCACCCGCTCGAGATGGCGGCGCAGCTCGATCTCCTCGGCTAGCAGGGCCGTGCGCGCGGCCCGGTATTCGGCGCTCTCGTTGGGGAACCGGACGGGGCCGCGGCGGGCCAGGTCCTCGGCGGGGGTCAGACGGTCGGTGCGGGCGTCCATGGCGCGGCCTCCTGTTGGTCAGCGACACCATAACCCCATTTCGGCGAGCACGGTTCTGTCAGCAGGGCGCCCGGGCCTTCGCGAACGGCGGTTTCTGGGTCACACTCGCGGCCATGAACGTCGAGATCGCCGAAGAACGCATCCTGGTCCTCTCCGACAAGTTCTCCATGGAGCACGCCGAGGGCCGCGCCTGGAGCCGCCGGGTCGAGGCCTTCGGGACCATGGCCAAGATGGCCGGCCTCTTGTCCAAGCCCCGGGACGAGGAATTCGAGTGCATCTATCGCGAGCGGCGCCTGCAGCCGTTCTGGCGCATCTCGTCCACCGCCGTCTTCGCCTATGAGCGCACGCGCGACTACCAGGTCGCCGTGCCGCCGGAGGTGCGCAGCGTCTCCATCGCCGGCGAGGACCGTCCGGTGATCGACCGCAAGTTCAGCCTGACCGGCCTGGAATCCTGCCGGGAAGAGATCAAGCGCGAGCTCTACATCGACGGCCTGACCGGCCAGCAGGACCCCAGGCTGGCGGTCTACATGGACCACTCGGCGGTGGAGGCGGACGCCGAGAGCCTGGCCGCCACGGCCAAGGAGCGCACGGTGGTGGTGCCGCCCCAGGCCCGCGCCTCGATCCTGGTGCGCGACGCGGTGGCCGCGGCCATCGTCAAGTTCGACGCCGACAAGGTGCTGGAGGAGAGCGTGCGGCTGGAGGCCGTCGACCTCTACTACCGGCCGGTCTACGCCTTCCGCTATCGCCGCCAGGGCAAGGAGGCGGTGGTGGAGTTCGACGCCATCACCGGCGAGGTGAAGACCGCCGGATCGACCTTCGAGCAGCACCTGGGCAAGATCATGGAGCCCAAGTTCCTGCTGGACGTCGGCGCCGAGGCCGCCAACCTGTTCATCCCCGGCGCCACCGTGGCCAAGATCGTCCTGGTCAAGGGCATGGAGATGGCCGAACGCAAGGCCGGGGCGAAGGCGCCGTAGGCCCCCCATCACCGTCATCCTCGGCCTTGTGCCGAGGAGCCATACGCACGCTTCCCGAGGGTCGCGCAGCGGCAGCGGAGCGGCGCACGGCGAAGGCCCTGCCACGGCGCGCCCTTCGAAGCGCGCCACCCGTCCTCACGCGTTCATGGACCCCCGGGACTGACGCCCGGGGGTGACGGATGGAGTGGGGTGACGGTTGGGAGGCGGTGGGTGGAGGGGGAAGAGGTGGGAGCCGCCCTCACGCGGCGCGGCTCTCCACGGCCTCCATGCCCAGCATCGCGGCCTTGCGGCCGAGGCCCCAGTGGTAGCCGGTCAGGCGGCCGTCCTTGGCGATGGCGCGGTGGCAGGGGATCAGGAAGCTGACCGGGTTGGCCCCGATCGCCGCCCCCGTGGCGCGGAAGGCGCCCGGCTTGCCGGCCCAGGCGGCCACATCGGCATAGGTCGCCGTCGCCCCCTTGGGGATGCGCAGCAGGGCTTTCCAGACCTGCACGTGGAAGGGCGGGCCGATCAGAACCAGGGGCGTCGGGGCGCCGGAGAAGGCGCCCAGGGCCGCCGCGCGCGCCGCCGCGTCGTCGCGCACCCAGCGGGCGGCGGGGAAGCGGGCGTGCATGTCGGCGAATGTCGCCTCTTCCTGGCCCTCGTCGGCGAAGGCCAGGCCCGCCAGGCCGCGCGGCGCCAGGACGAAGAGGCCCTTGCCGAAGGGGGTGGGCGCCCAGCCGAAGGTCAGCTCCAGCCCCGCGCCGCGCCGGCGCGCGTCGCCGGGGGTGACGCCTTCCTGGGCGATGAACAGGTCGTGCAGGCGCGAAGGGCCCGACAGGCCGGCGTCGAGGGCGGCGTCCAGCACGCTGGCGTCCTCGTCGATCAGCAGGCGGCGCGCCTCGTCGTGCGCCAGGGCGGCCATGAAGGTCTTGGGGCTGACCCCCGCCCAGCGGGTGAAGAGGCGCTGGAAGTGGAACGGCGACAGACCGGCCGCCTCCGCCGCCTCGTCGAGGCTCGGCCGGTCACGCCAGCGATCGCCCAGCCAGGCGAGGGCCCCTGCCATGCGCTGGTAGTCCGCCGACCGCTCGTCGAGGTCCGCCAGGGTGGGAAGCGGCTTCAGGATCGTGCTCATGGGGAAAGACTAGCGCCCTTCGCCGCCGGTTTCCGCCCGGTTCTTGCGGACCTGCGAGAGGCGGACCCCTCATCCTCCCACGCCTTCGGCGCGGGCCCCTCCTTCTCCCTTTGGGAGAAGGGAATGGAGCCTCGCCGGGCGGAGCTGGGAACACCTCTCCCAAAGGGAGAGGGAGGGGCCCGTTGCGCAGCAATGGGAGGGTGAGGGATTCAGGCCTTGGTCAGGCGTAGCGTTCGCGGCGGGCGCTGGCGATGGCCTGGCGCAGGGTGGCGGCGAGGGTCAGGCGTTCGGCGCGGCCGAGGGCGCGGGCGAGGGCGATCTCCCGGCCGGAGAGGGCCAGGCGCAGGTCCGGCAGGTCCTCGCTCTCGCCCACCACGGTGACCCGGGTGAAGGCCGTCGGCGAGGCCCAGATCAGCTGGTCGCCCCGCGGCGTCTGCAGCGTCACCCGCACTTCGGACGCGCTGACCTGAACGCGCTCGCGGCGAAGGGCGCGGCGGTTGCTGATGGCCAGGGCGATGACCACGGCGACCAGGTCGAGACCCAGGAACACCGGCACCGGCGCCGCGCCCAGGGACACGAACACCACCGCCGTGGCGCAGTTGATCGCGGTCATCACCGCGATGAGGATGATGAAGCCCCGCTCGGACAGCGAGCGGTGCGGTGTGATCACCTCGTCCATGTAGAGCGGTCCGTCCACGCCCGATGATACCCCCTGCCGGCCGGGCTTGGCGAGGCTCGCGAAGCCCGCCATGGTCGGCCCATGCCTCCCAAAGCCGTGAAGACGGGCGCCAAGCCCAGGCCGGCCCGCCCGATCCGCCCTCGCGCGCCTTCGCCCAAGGAGCGTGAGCGCATCAAGGACCTGTTCGACCGTTTCGCCGCCAATCTGGGCGATCCCAAGACCGAGCTGGACTACGCCTCGCCCTTCACCCTGCTGGTGGCGGTGGTGCTGTCGGCCCAGGCCACGGACGTCTCGGTGAACAAGGCCACGGCCAGGCTCTATCCGGTGGCCGACACGCCGCAGAAGATGCTGGCCCTGGGCGAGGCGGGCCTGACCCCCTACATCGCCTCGATCGGCCTCTTCCGCACCAAGGCCAAGAACGTCATCGCGCTGAGCCGCATCCTGATCGAGCAATACGGCGGCGAGGTGCCGCTGCAGCGCGAGGCGCTGATGGCCCTGCCCGGCGTCGGGCGAAAGACCGCCAGCGTGGTGCTGAACGAGCTGGACGTGGAGCCGGCCATCGCCGTGGACACCCACGTCTTCCGCGTCGCCCACCGGCTGAAGCTGTCGGCGGGCCAGACCCCCGACCAGGTCGAGGCCGACCTGATGCGCGTCGTGCCGCCTGAGCGCCTGACCCGCGCCCACCACTGGCTGATCCTGCACGGCCGCTATGTCTGCGTGGCGCGCAAGCCGAAGTGCGCGGGGTGCATCGTGGCGGACCTCTGCCCGTCGCGGGAGTTGTTCCTGGGAGGTTGAAGGGGCGCAAGGTCGCGCCTCGCTTAACTCGACGCCAAGGCCAGTTTCCTATACGTCGCCGCTTCCACGCCGTTCCGGAAGCTTCTCCCGCATGACCGCCCAATACGACGTCGCCGCCATCGGCAACGCCATCGTCGATGTGATCGCCCAGGCCGACGACGCCTTCCTGGACGCGGAGTCCCTGGCCAAGGGCTCGATGATGCTGATCGACGAGGACCGGGCGCACCAGCTCTATGGCCGCATGGGCCCGGGACTGGAGACCTCCGGCGGCTCGGCCGGCAATACGGTGGCGGGGGTCGCGAGCCTCGGCGGAAACGCCGCCTATGTGGGCAAGGTCGCCAAGGACCAGCTGGGCGAGGTGTTCGGCCACGACATGCGCTCGATCGGGGTGCACTTCGCCACCGCGCCCCTGGCCTCGGGCCCGGCCACGGCGCGTTCGCTGATCAATGTCACGGGCGACGGCCAGCGGACCATGTGCACCTTCCTGGGCGCCTCCACCGAGCTGACGGCCGACGACGTCGACCCGGCGGTGATCGAGGCCTCGGCCATCCTCTACCTGGAGGGCTATCTGTTCGATCCGGTGGAGGCCCGCCGCGCCTTCGCCAAGGCCTCGGCCATCGCGCGCACCTCCGAGCGCCTGATCTCGCTGACCTTGTCGGACGCCTTCGTGGTGGAGCGCCACCGCGACGCCCTGCTGGGCTTCATCGACACCCAGGTGGACATCGTGTTCGGCAACGAGGTCGAGCTGGCCTCCCTGTTCCAGACCGACGACTTCGACGCCGCCGCCAAGGCGATGGGCGAGCGCGCCCGCATCGCCGCCATCACCCGGGGCGAAGCCGGCTCGGTGGTGCTGTCGGGCGGTCAGGCGATCGCCGTTCCCGCCTCGCCGGTACAGAAAGTCGTGGACACGACCGGCGCGGGCGACCAATACGCGGCGGGATTTCTCCTCGGCCTCGCCCGGGGCCGGCCGCTGGACGTCTGCGGCCGCCTCGGATCGCTGGCGGCGGCGGAGGTGATCTCGCACTACGGCCCCCGCCCGCAGACTTCCCTGCGCGAACTGGCGGCGGCCGCGGGACTGATGTGATGGGCGCGGGCAGGACAGCCGAGGTCAAGCGGGCCACCAAGGAGACGCAGATCCGCGTCACCCTGGACCTGGACGGCGTCGGGGATTCGACGGTCTCCACCGGCATCGGCTTCTTCGACCACATGCTGGAGAGCTTCGCCCGCCACGGCGGCTTCGACCTGACGGTCGAGACCAAGGGCGACCTGCACATCGACATGCACCACACGGTGGAGGACACCGGCATCGTCATCGGCCAGGCCTTCGCCAAGGCCCTGGACGGGTTCAAGGGCATCCGCCGCTTCGGCCACGCCTATGTGCCGATGGACGAGACCCTGACCCGCTGCGCCATCGACCTTTCCAACCGCGCCTACCTGATCTGGCGGGTGGATTTCCGGCGGCCGAAGGTCGGCGACATGGACACCGAGCTGTTCAAGGAGTTCCACCACGCCTTCGCCATGAACGCGGGGGCCTGCGTGCACCTGGAAACGCTCTATGGCGAGAACAGCCACCATATCGCCGAGAGCGGCTTCAAGGCCCTGGCCCGCGCCCTGCGCACCGCCGTCGAACTCGACCCCAAGACCCACGGCCACGCCCCCTCCACCAAGGGCGTGCTCTAAAGGAATTCCTCCATGCAGAGCGTCGCCCTGATCGATTACGGGTCGGGCAATCTCCGCTCGGCCGAAAAAGCCTTGCAGAAGGCCGCGGCCGACCACGTCGCCGGCGTCAGCATCGTCACCACCAGCGACCCGGACATCGTGGCCCGGGCCGACCGGGTGGTGCTGCCCGGCGTCGGCGCCTTCGCCGCCTGCATGGACGCCCTGCACGCGCGCCCGGGCCTGGTCGAGGCGACCACCGAGGCCGTGCGCCGCAAGGGCGCGCCGTTCCTGGGCGTGTGCGTGGGCATGCAGCTGCTGGCCGGCCACGGCCTGGAGTTCGGCCAGACGCCGGGCCTCGGCTGGATCGAGGGCGAGGTGCGGCGCCTGACCGTCGCGCAGCCGCACTTCAAGATTCCCCACATGGGCTGGAACAGCCTTGACGGGGCGCTCGCGGGGCCGCTTTTCCACGGCCTGCCCGCGGGCACGCACATGTACTTCACCCACTCCTTCGCCTTCTTCCCGGAAGACGAGGCCGACATCGCCGCCTGGACCGACCATGGCGGGCGCTTCACGGCCGCCGTCCAACGGGACAACATGGCGGGGGTCCAATTCCACCCGGAGAAGTCGCAGGCCGCCGGCCAGCGCCTTCTGGCCAACTTCCTGGAGTGGCGCCCATGATCCTCTATCCGGCCATCGACCTGAAGGACGGCGAGTGCGTGCGCGTGGTGCACGGCGACTTCGCCACGGCCACGGTGTTCAACAAGGACCCCGCCGACCAGGCCCGCGCCTGGGCCCGGGCCGGCTTCGAGTGGGTGCACGTGGTCGACCTGAACGGCTCGGCCGAGGGCCGCGCCATCAACGACGCGGCGGTCAAGGCGATCCTGGAGGCGGTGTCGATCCCGGTGCAGCTGGGCGGCGGCATCCGCAGCCTGGCCAATGTCGAGGCCTGGATCGAAGCCGGCGTCAGCCGCGTGATCCTGGGCACCGCCGCCGTGCGCGATCCCGAGCTGGTCAAGACCGCCGCCCGCCAGTGGCCCGAGCAGATCGCCGTCAGCGTCGACGTGCGCAAGGGCAAAGTCGCCGTGCAGGGCTGGCTGGAGGACACCGACCTGGACGCCCTGACCGTGGCGCGCCGGTTCGAGGACGTGGGGGTCTCGGCCCTGATCGTCACCGACATCGACCGCGACGGCGCCCTGACCGGCTTCAACGTCGAGGCCTTCGGGGCCATCGCCGACGCCGTCTCCATCCCGGTGATCGCCGCCGGGGGGCTGGCCACCGTCGACGACATCGTCAAGGTCCGCGCCCGCAAGGGAACGCCCATCGCCGGGGCGGTGCTGGGCCGCGCGCTCTACGCCGGCACCATCCAGCCGGACGAAGCCCTGGCGGCGGCGGCGTGAGGGAGCCCCAGCCATGCTGAAAGCCCGGGTGATCCCCTGCCTGGACGTCAAGGACGGCCGCGTGGTCAAGGGCGTTCAGTTCCTGGAACTGCGCGACGCCGGCGACCCGGTGGAACAGGCCCGGGCCTATGACGCCGCCGGCGCGGACGAGCTGATGTTCCTGGACATCACCGCCAGCCACGAGGGCCGCGGCGCGATCCTGGACGTGGTGGCGCGCACCGCCGACGTCTGCTTCATGCCGGTGGGCGTGGGCGGCGGCATCCGCCAGGTGGCGGACGCGCGGCGCCTGCTGCTGGCCGGGGCCGACAAGATCTCGATCAACACCGCCGCGGTGGAGAACCGCGACCTGATCACCGCCTGCGCCGACGCCTTCGGCTCCCAGGCCGTGGTGGTGGCCATCGACGCCAAGAAGAAGGGCGACCGCTGGGGCGTGTTCACCTATGGCGGCCGCCGCGACGTGGAGCTGGACGCGGTGGAATACGCCGTCGACGCGGTGGCGCGGGGGGCGGGCGAGATCCTGCTGACCTCCATGGACCAGGACGGCGCCAAGACCGGCTACGACATCGCCCTCTTGGCGGCGGTGACCTCGGCGGTGGGCGTGCCGGTGATCGCTTCGGGCGGGGCGGGGACCACCCGCCACCTGGTCGAGGCGGTGCAGGAGGGCGGCGCCGACGCGGTGCTGGCCGCCTCGATCTTCCACTTCGGCGAGATCAGCATCGCCGAGGCCAAGTCGGCCATGGCCGCCGCCGGTATTCCCATGCGCCCGGCCTTCCCCACCGACGCGAGGGTTCCGGCATGAGCAACTTCGCCAAGACCCTCGAGCGCCTGACCGCCACCATCGAGGCCCGCCGCGGCGCCGATCCCAAGGCGTCGTGGTCCGCGCGGCTGCTGGCCGACCGGCCCCTGGCCGCCAAGAAGCTGGCCGAGGAGGCGCTGGAGGCGGCGCTGGCCGCCGTCCAGGCCGACAACCCGGCCCTGATCGCCGAGAGCGCCGACCTGATCTACCACTGGCTGGTGGTCCTGGCCGCCGCCGGCGTCACCCTCGACGACGTCGCCGCCAAGCTGGACGAGCGCGACGGGGTTTCCGGGATCGCTGAGAAGGCGTCGCGGAAGAAGTAGGCGCCCTCCCTCCCCTTCATGGGGAGGGTCGGTCCTAAGGACCGGGGTGGGGAAATCTGGCGACGTCCACGGGTGACGGATGCCGGGGAAGCTCCGGACTTCCCCACCCTGATCGCTGTGCGATCTGTCCCTCCCCATGAAGGGGATGGGGGCCTACCGCCGCAGCGCGACGTAGAGCGCGCCCTCGCCGCCGTGGCGGCGGTGGGCTTCGGAGAGGCCCGCGACGGCGTCGCGCAGGGGCGGCTCGCCCAGCCAGTCGGGCACCCGGCGGCGCAGGATCCCGTCGCCCAGCGCGCCTTTGCCGGTGATCACCAGCACCGCCCGCTCGCCCTGGGCCCGCGCGCGCAGGATGAAGCCCGTCAGGGCCGCGCGGGCCACGTCCTGGGTCATGTTGTGCAGGTCGATGACGGCGGCGATGGGGTCGCGCTCACGCACGATGCGGCGCTTGCGGCCGGGCTCGATGGTCTCGGGCGGCGGCAGCTCGCCGCGGCGGGCCGGACGGGCGGGCGCGGCGGGGACATTGGCGGCGGGGACCGGGGCCGCGGGGACAGCAGCCGCGGTCGGGGCGGCGGGTGTGGCGCCGACCGTCGCGCGCCGCCCCCGCGCGCCGACTGGCGCCTTGGGCATGGCCCGGCCCGGCAGCGGGCGGACGGTGGCGGCGACCACGGCCCAGAGGCGCAGGTCCTCGTGAGGGCCGGGCTTTTTCATCGACGTCAGGAGCTCGGGGAATCGATCGGGGCGAGGCGGTAGAGCCGCAAGGTATGGCGCACGCGGCCCGCCGCAAGGCCCGCCTCGGGGCCGCGGCCCAGATAGAGGTCGGCGCGCGCATCGCCCTTGATCGCCCCGCCGGCGTCCAGCGCCACGGTCAGGCGGCGATAGGTGGGGAAGGCGCCCGCCAGGGCCGGCGCCGAGGCGTCGATCCAGAAGAGCTCGCCCAGGGCGTGACGCGAGGTGTCCACCGCCACGGTCCGCCCCGGGATCAGCGGGGCGCCGGCCGCGCCGGCCGGGTCCTGGCCGTCGTCGGGGCCGAGCTTGAAGAACACGTAGCGCGGGTTGAGATTCATGATCGCCTGGGCCGGGCGGCCCGGATGGCCGGCCAGCCACGATCGGATCGATTCCGCCGAGGTGTCTTCCAGCAGGCCCTGCTCGCGCATGGGAATGGCGATGCCGTGGAACTTGGCCCCGTTGACGCCGTCGAACAGCGCCTTGACCCTTTCCCCGTTGGGATAGACCAGCACCCCGGATCCCTGGATCTGCAGGAAGAACAGGTCCTCCGGCCGCATCCAGGCCAGGGCGTCCGGCGCCGGCCGCGCCTCGATCTCGGCGCGCTCGGCATAGGGGGCGCCGGGGCCGGAGGTCCAGTCCGCCGTCGGCAGGTCGTCGGGGCGGGGGCGCACAGGGGCGGTGAAATCGCCCTCCGGCATGTTCCGCGCCTCGTAGACCGGGGCGAAATAGGCGGTCAGCAGGCCTTCCTCGGGCACCGCCTCGGGCCGGAAGTTCGCTTCCAGGAAGCGGCGGGCCTGGCGTTCGTCCACCCGGCCGAGCGCGATGGCGCGGCGGCAGACGCCGGCCAGGTCCGGGTCGCGGGCGGCGCGGCAGGTGGTCTGGAACGCCGCCAGGGCCGCGGCGTGGTCGTCGTCGGCCCAGCCGGGCAGGCGCGAGAACTCGGCGGCGAACGGCGCCGGGCGAGCCATGTGCGGCGGGCTGGCGGGGGGCTGAACCAAGGGGCGCGGCGGCGGCGCGGGCGGCGCGTAGCTCGCGACCCGACCCGGCGCTTCGGTGGTGGCGCAGGCGGCAAGCGTCAGGGATGCGGCGATCGCCGCCGGGCCCGACAGGAACTGAAAACGCATTACGCCTCCGCGGCGTCGACGTGGATCAGCGTCCAGTTAGGGTCGCGGCTCTTAAGATTGCGTTCGAAGGTCCAGATTTCGGCTGTGCGCAGGTCGTCGACCGCCTCGCCTTCCGGCCCCTTGGAGCGCTTGCGGTACTCGGCCAGGAAGCGGACCGCCGCCTTGGCCACGTCGCCGACCACGTCGACGCCCTCGAAATCGGCGCGCGGCGGGGCCAGGAAGTCGACGCTTTCGGAGCGGCCCTCGGCCTCGCGCTGGGCGATGGCGGCCTCGAACGGCCCCATCACCGCCTCCGACAGCAGCGGCTTCAAGGTCGCCCGGTCGCCCTGAGCGAAGGCCTTGACGACCATCTGGTAGGCCGAGCGGGCGCCGTTCAGAAACTGGCCGATGTCGAAGCCCGGATCGCGCGCCTTCAGCGCCGCCAGGCCCGTAAGCGGCCCGGCCTCTTCCGCCGGCGGCGCCAGCGGCTTGGCCAGGTCCTGCGCCCCGCCCACGGCCTGAGCCTGCGGCAGGTCCTCGGGCCCGCGCCCGACCCTGCGACCGAGCACGGCGTAGAGCTGGAAGAGCACGACCCCCGCCAGGGCGGCCAGGATGATGAGTTCGAGCGTAGTCACGGTCGAGCAAGGTGCTCCGGGAAGATGAACATATCCATATAGTACCGTCGGAACCTGACGTCAGCCTGAACCGTCTCGCCTTGCGACCGATCAATCGCGCCGGTAATCGCCCGGCGGCGGCTCGGCTCACCTGTTGCAACGCGCCGGCGCGCCCGGCGTTGCCTCACGGGCCGGCGTTGCGCGGGTGACAGCCCCGTGTTAGCGAGCCGGCTTCTTCGAATGCCCTGACCCTTCGTCTTGATCCGCATTCGTCACGCCATCCACGGACCTTCCCCTAAATGAGCGACATCGGCGTCCCGGCCCAGGACGACAACGGCCCCGGCATCCGCATTCTCGCGCAATACATCCGCGACCTGTCGTTCGAGAGCCCGCACGCGCCGGAGTCCCTGCGCGCCGGCGGCCCGCAGCCGCAGATCGACCTGGGCGTGGAGCTGAACGCCCGTGGCCGCGACGACGGCTTCTTCGAAGTGGAGCTCAAGCTCACCGCCCGCGCCCTGCGCGAGCCGGACACCATCTTCCATATCGAGCTGGTCTACGCCGGCCTGTTCCAGATCCTGGGCGTGCCCGAGGCCGACCTGGAGCCCGTGCTGATGGTGGAATGCCCGCGCTACCTGTTCCCGTTCGCGCGCCGGATCATTTCGGACCTGACGGCCGAGGGCGGCTTCCCGCCGTTCATGCTGGAGCCCCTGGACTTCGCCGGCATCTACGCCCAGCGCAAGGCCCAGTCCGACGGGCCTCTGACCGGCAACGCCTGATTTTGGTGAGGGCGTAGCCCCTCACCCTCCCATGGCTGCGCCATGGGCCCCTCCCTCTCCCTATGGGAGAGGTGTTCCCAGCTTCGACCGGCAAGGCTGATTTCCCTTCTCCCATGGGGAGAAGGAGGGGCCCGCGACGAAGGCGCGGGAGGATGAGGGGTTCAGGCCTCGCCTTCGACCACCACGACGGCTTCGTATTTCAGCCACACCGCCTTGTCCTTGAGTTCGGCCGACAGGAAGGCGACGTGCGCCTCGCGTTCGGCGGCGGTGATGCGGTCGGCCAGCGGGCGGGGGCGGGCGCCGTAGGCGGCCTTGGCGGCGTCGCCGGCGGCGGCGCGTGACGACACCTGCGCCAGGTCCAGCGACCGCTCGCGCCCGCCCTGCAGCTCCAGATAGACGCTGGCCAGGAGGCTGGCGTCGATCAGCGCCCCGTGTTTGTCGCGCGCGGCCAGCGAGATCTTGAAGCGCTTACAGAGGGCGTCCAGGGAGTTGTACATCCCCGGGAACTTCTTCTGGGCCATCGACAGGGTGTCGACCCAGCGGCTCTCGGGCAGCGCCGCCAGGCCGCAGCGCTCCAGCTCGGCGTTGATGAAGCCCCGGTCGAAGCCGGCGTTGTGGGCCACCAGGGTGGCGTCACCGACGAACTTGAGGAACTCGTCGACGATCTCGACGTCGGCGAACTTGGGCTTGCCCTCCAGGAAGGCGTTGGAGATGCCGTGCACCCGCTCGGCCTCCGGGTCGATCTGGCGCTCGGGGTCGATATAGACGTGGAAGTGGCGGCCCGTGGGCATGGCCTCGTCGACCTCGACGCAGGCGATCTCGATGATCCGGTGGCCGTCCTTGTGGCTGAGACCGGTGGTTTCGGTGTCGAGAACGATTTCGCGCGCCATGGCCTTATGATTGAGCCGCTTCGGCGCGGGCGCGCAAGGTGGCCAGGATGTCGCGCACCTGGGCGCGGGCGCTCTCCAGCCCCTGACCGGTGTCGATGACGAAGTGGGCGCGGGCGCGCTTTTCCACGTCGGCCATCTGCCGGGCCAGGATGCCGTCCAGCTTGGCCTCGGTCATGCCCTCGCGCGCCAGAACCCGCTCGCGCTGGACATCGGCCGGGGCGGAGACGACCACCACGGAGTCGACGTTGCGCTCGCCGCCGGTCTCGAACAGCAGGGGGATGTCCAGAACCACGATCGGCGCCTTGTCGGCGACGGCCTTTTCGAAGAAGGCCGCGCGGCCCGCGCCCAGCAGGGGATGCACGATCCGGTTCAGCCGGTTCATGGCGGCGTCGTCGCCCACCACCTTGGCGCTGAGCGCGGCGCGGTCCACCGAGCCGTCCGGGCGCATGACGCCCGGAAACTCCGCCTCCAGCTTCGGCCCGGCCGGCCCGCCGGGGCCATAGATGCGGTGCACCTCGGCGTCGGCGTCGTAGACGGGCACGCCCTCGGCGGCGAACATCGCCACCGTCGTCGACTTGCCCATGCCGATGGATCCAGTCAGCCCGACAGTGATCATTGGCCCTCCCCCAGGGTCTTCAGCGCCAGGGCGCGCACGTCCACGTCCGCCGGCGGCGGCGCGCCATAGAAGGCCTCGAAGCTCGGCCGCGCCTGGCCGATCAGCATTTCCAGCCCATCCACCGCGCGCAGGCCGCGCGCCGCCGCCCGCGCCAGGAATTCCGTGCGCAAGGGCTTGTAGACCATGTCCATCGCCACGCACCCGCCCGGAGCGGCGGCGAAATCCGCTTCCGGCCCCGCCCCGCCGCCGAGGCCCAGTGTGGTGGCGTTGACCACGGCGTTGGCGTCCGGCAGGGCCCCGCGGGCGTCCGGGCTCACCCGGACGCGTTCGCCCAGGGCCTGGGCCACCGCTTCGGCGCGGGCCGCGGTGCGATTGACGATCCGCACCTCGGGCGCGCCCGCCGCCAGGAAGGCCGCCGCCGCGCCGCGCGCCGCGCCGCCCGCGCCGAACACCACCACCGGCCCGGCGGCCGGGTCGAAGCCGGGGGCCTGGGCCGCGAAGGCCGCCAGCAGGCCGAGCCCATCGGTGTTGTCGGCCGCGATGGTCCCGTCGGCCTCGAAGACCAGCAGGTTGGCGGCGCCGGCCGCGGCGGCCCGGTCGCTGACCTTGTCGGCCAGGGCCAGGGCTTCCTCCTTGAAGGGCACGGTGACGTTGAGACCGCGGATCGCGCCGCCGCGCAGGCCCCTGGCGAAGGCCGAAAAGCCGTGCTCGGGCGGGCTGAAGGCCACATAGACGCCGTCGACCCCCGCGCCGGCGAGCCAGGCGTTGTGCAGCAAGGGGCTCAGGGAGTGGCGCACCGGCGCGCCGGCCACCCCGGCCACGATGGTGGAGCCGCTGATCGTCACGCTCATATCCCCAGGACCCCGCGCCGCCGGAAGAAATCCAGCAGCCCCAGCAGCGGCAGGCCCAGAATGGCGAAGTAGTCGCCGTCGATGCGTTCGAACAACTGGGCCCCCTCGCCTTCCAGCCAGTAGCAGCCGACGCTGCTCAGCGCCGCCTCGGCGTTGCGCGCCAGATAGCCTTCCAGGAAGGCGTCGGAAAAGGGCCGCATGGTCAGGACCGGGCTTTCCAGCGTGCGCCAGACCGGCTCGCCGTTCTCGGCCACCACCACGGCGGCGTGCAGCCGGTGGCGCTGGCCGCGCAAGGCCTTCAGGCGGTCTCGCGCCTCGTCCAGGCTCTCGGCCTTGTCGTAGAGGCGTCCGCCGAGGTCCAGGGTCTGGTCGGCGCCGATGACGAGGCCGGGCCGCTTCAGCGACACCTTCACCGCCTTCAGTTCGGCCAGGGCGTCGGCGATGTCGCGCGGATTTGCGCCATCAGCCAGCAGGCCGGCCTTCACCGCCGCCTCGTCCACCCCGGGCGCGACCTTGTCGAAGAGGACGCCCGCGCCGGCCAGCACCGCCGCGCGGGAAGCGCTGATCGAGGCCAGGGTCACCAGCGGCGCGGCCGCGTCCGTGCTCACCCCAGCAGCTCCACCTGGCCGCGGCCCCCGGACAGGAAGTTGATCACCGCCGCGGCGGTCTCCTCGACCGAGCGGCGGGTGACGTCGATCACCGGCCAGCCCTGGCGCTCATAGAGCCGCCGGGCGTCCATGATCTCCTGGCGCACGGCGTCCACGTCGACGTAGCTGCTGTCGCGCTCCTCGTGCAGGGTCCGCAGGCGATTGCGGCGGATCTGCACCAAGCGATCGGGCGAGACGATCAGCCCGACCACCGGCACCGTGGAGTTCATCAGCGCGGCCGGCAGCTTGGCGCCCGGCACCAGGGGCACGTTGGCGGCCCGCACGCCGCGGTGGGCGAGGTAGATGGAGGTCGGGGTCTTGGACGTGCGCGACACGCCCACCAGCACCACGTCGGCGCGCTCCAGGTCCTGGCCGCCCTGGCCGTCGTCGTGGCCGAGGGCGTAGCTGAGTGCGTCCATGCGGTTGAAGTAGTCGTTGTCCAGCTTGAGGTGGGCGCCGGTCCGCGTCGACAGGGGCGCGCCGAGATAGCGCGACAGCGACGAGGTCAGTGGATCGAGGGCGGCGATACAGGGCATGTCCAGCCTCTGG
This sequence comes from Pseudomonadota bacterium, assembly GCA_018241335.1. Taxonomy (GTDB): domain Bacteria; phylum Pseudomonadota; class Alphaproteobacteria; order Caulobacterales; family Caulobacteraceae; genus Acaudatibacter. The sequence goes on along the minus strand of JAFEEA010000017.1, from coordinate 5,574 downwards.
CAGCCCGATTCCAGCGCCGCGCGCAGGCCGGCGTCGACGATGGTGTGCAGCACGACGCCGGGCGCGTTGGCGATCTCTTCGAGCGCCCGTTCGAGCTGACGCTGGGAGCGGACCAGGGCGTAGATGTGCTCGATCGGCAGGACGTTGGTGAAGCGGGCGCAGACGGCGCGCGCCATGGCGTTCAGGGTCTCGCCCGTGGAGTCCGAGACCAGGTGGACATGGAAATAGGTGGCCAGGCGCGGCGCGGCGGTCATCGGCGGAGGACCCTCGCGCGGCCACTCGCGCGCCCCCTCTCGTGGCTTGGGGATTCCTGTGGATGCATCGTTAACCTCTGCTTAACCAATCGGGGCGCCGTCGCCCTGCCGCGGTGCACGGAATCCGGCCCGCCCAGCCCCCGCCCGCCTGTCGGTGGATGAAGGCCGGTTTTCGCCCAATCGCGTCCCCCGATCCAGTCCCCGGTGAATCCCGCCACGCGCTCCTCCCCACCGTTTGACGGCGTCCACCCCCGTCCCCGCGGCCTGTGCACGACGCCGCCCGAAAGCGCGGTGCGGATCAAGGCCTTGCGACTTGTCCCCGCGATCCACAGGGACGAGCCGCCCGGTTCGCCCTGGGGACGGACCTGTGCGCGATTGTCGCGGAGGCGGGTGACGAACCCTACTCATCCCCGCTATCCACCGCCAAACTACCGTCTTCCTTCAAATTAAGACTTTCTTAAGTATTGAAGAGGGGTGCGGGCCTCACAGCGGGGCTTGAGGCCGCTCGGGCTTGGCGGTTTAAGGACCCCATGGCCCTTTCCGACACGCTCGACGCTCCCGCCGACACCCAGCCCCGCTTCCTTCGGGCCCTCGCGCACGAAACGCTCGATCGCCCGCCGATCTGGTTCATGCGCCAGGCGGGCCGTTCCCTGCCGGAGTACCGCCAGCTTCGCACGCGGGCGCAGGACTTCATCTCCTTCTGCCATGATCCGGAGATGGCGGCCGAGGCGACGCTGCAGCCCATGCGCCGATTTCCCTTCGACGCGGCCATCGTCTTCGCCGACATCCTGCTGATCCCGGGCGCGCTCGGGCAACGCGTCTGGTTCGAGGCCGGCGAGGGACCGCGCCTGGGCGAGCTGCCGTCGATCGAGTCCATGGCGGACCAGGTAGAGGCCTCCACCGAGCGGTTGTCGGCCATCGGCGAGACGATCAAGCGCGTCCGCGCGGCGCTGGAGCCCGAACGGGCCCTGATCGGCTTTGCCGGCGCGCCCTGGACCGTGGCCACCTACATGATCGAGGGACGGGGCTCCGACCGCGTGCGGGCGCGCACCATGGCCTTCGCCGAGCCAGAGAAGCTGGATGCGCTGATCGCCGTGCTGGTGGACGCCACGGTGCGTTACCTGGCCATGCAGGTGAAGGCGGGCGCCCAGGCGCTGCAGCTGTTCGAGAGCTGGGCCGAGCTGCTGCCCGAAGACGTGTTCGAGCGCATCGTCACCCGGCCGCACGCAGCCATCGTCAAGGGCCTGCGCGACCTCGGCATCGAGACGCCGATCATCGGCTTTCCCCGCGGGGCCGGGTCGCTGGTGGAGGAGTACGCGGCCGGGGCCGGGGTCCAGGGGGTCGGCCTCGACGTCCAGGCCTCCGCGGCCATCGGCCGGCGCCTGCAGAAGTCCGTCACCATACAGGGGGCCCTCGATCCCTTGCTGCTGCGGGCCGGCGGCGAGGCCCTGGACCGGCGGGTGGACCAGCTGCTGGAGCAGTGGGGCGGCGGGCCCTACATCTTCAACCTGGGCCACGGGGTGATCCCGGACACGCCCATCGAGCACATCGCCCGCGTGGCGCACCGCGTCACCGGTCGCTGAACGTGGCGTCGGCGTACGACAGGGGCGCGCCGGCCGCGGCCGGGGGAAGGCGCATCGCCGTGGTGCTGTTCAACCTCGGCGGCCCGGACGGCCAGGCGGACGTGCGTCCGTTCCTGCAGAACCTGTTCTCGGACCCGGCGATCATCGGCGCCCCGGCGGCGGTACGCCTGCCCCTGGCCTGGTTCATCGCCAAGCGCCGCGAGAAGATGGCCCAGGCCAACTATGCCCTGATGGGCGGCGGCTCGCCGCTCTTGAAGGAGACCAGGGCCCAGGCCGACGCCCTGGCCGGCGCCCTCGCCCGCCGCCTGCCCGCGGACGTGGTGCGGACCTTCATCGCCATGCGCTACTGGTCGCCCGACACCGCCGCCGCCGCCCGCGAGGTGGCCGCCTTCGAGCCGGACGAGATCCTGCTGGTCCCGCTCTATCCGCAGTATTCCACCACCACCACGGCCTCGTCGCTGAAGGCTTGGCGGCAGGCCTACAAGGGAACCGGCCGCACCAGCACCCTGTGCTGCTGGTACGCCAACGAGGGCCTGGTGGAGGCGCACGCCAACGCCATCCTCAGCACGTGGGAGGCCGCCGGCCGGCCGCATGTGCGCCTGCTGTTCTCGGCCCACGGCGTGCCCATGTCGGTGATCGACAAGGGCGACCCGTACCAGTGGCAGATCGAGGCCACCTGCGCCGCGATCGCCGCGCGCCTGGGCGAGGGCTGGGACTGGCGGCTCTGCTACCAGAGCCGGGTGGGGCCGATGAAGTGGCTGGGCCCGACCACGCCGGAGGCCATCACCGCCGCCGCCGAGGAAGGACTGGGGGTGCTGATCGACCCTGTCGCCTTCGTCTCCGAGCACGTGGAGACCCTGGTCGAGCTCGACATCGAATACGCCCACATGGCCGAGGAGCTGGGCATGCAGGCCTATCTGCGCGCGCCAGCCGTGGGGACCGACCAGGTGTTCATCGAGGGGCTGGCCGGCGCGGCGGTCCGGGCGCTGGACGGCCTGGGGGTCAGCGCCGACAACGCCCGTTGCCCCGGCGCCTTCAGCCAATGTGGCCAACGCCTGGCCCTTGCCGCACCCGGAGCCCACGCCTGATGCACGCCAACACCCACGACGTCCTGATGGGTTTCCACATCGTGGCCGTGATGGCCTGGATGGCCGGCCAGCTCTACCTGCCCCGGCTCTATGTGTACCACTCCAAGGCCGCCGTCGGCTCGGAGATGGACGAGACCTTCAAGGTCATGGAGCTGAAGCTCCTGCGCATCATCATGAACCCGGCCATGATCGTCGCCTGGCTGCTGGGGCTGAGCCTGATCTGGTGGGACGCCAAAAACCTCTATGGCTGGGGCTTCCTGCTGACCCCCTGGATGCTGACCAAGCTGGCGGGGGTGGTCTTCATGTCCGGCTGGCACGGCTTCCTGTCGTCCGCCCGCCGCGGTTTCGCCGCCGGCCGCCGCGACCGCTCCGAACGTTTCTGGCGGATGACCAACGAGCTGCCGTTCCTGGTGCTGATCGTCATGGTCCTGGCCGTCACGGCCAAGTTCACCTTCGGCTAGGCGCGCGCGTCGGCGGCCCCTGCGGCAGGCGGGGCTTGAGCCCGGCGCGGGCAGGCCCCATATGCCGCGCGACGCGGCGTTCCTTGACGAGGACCCCCGATATGTGGTTCCGCTCTCCTTGAGATGCGGCGCCCTCGCCGCGCTTCCCCGCCTTTCCGTAGGACCGGCCCGCCGCGACGGCGTTGACCCAGGTCCGAACCCGAACACCCATCGCCTCCTCAGCCCCATGCGGCGCGCCGAAGAGGCCCAAAATGACCAACCGGACCGGTTCAGGCCCGGAGTCCATCTACAGAGTGAATACCCATGTCCGATAACACCAACGACACCGCCAGCGACATCGACGTTCCCGCCGAGGAGCCGATCCTGGATACCGCGCCCGAGACCGCGGTCGATGAAGCCGTGGAGGCCGACGACGGCGACGACGGCGACGACATCATCGAGCCCTCCGCCGCCAGCAAGGCCATCGCGGCCCTCGGCCTGACGCGGATGACCCTGCAGGAGCTGAAGGAGAAGTCGCCGGCCGACCTGGTCGCCTTCGCCGAACAGCTCGACATCGAGAACGCGAACTCCATGCGCAAGCAGGACATCATGTTCGCGATCCTCAAGACCCTGGCCGAGGAAGGCATCGACATCGGCGGCTCGGGCACGCTGGAGGTCGTCCAGGACGGCTTCGGCTTCCTGCGCAGCCCCGAGGCCAACTACCTGCCCGGCCCCGACGACATCTATGTCAGCCCCTCGCAGATCCGGAAGTTCGGCCTGCGCACCGGCGACACCGTCGACGGCGGCATCCGCTCCCCGCGCGAGGGCGAGCGCTATTTCGCCCTGACCAGCATCCAGCAGGTCAATTTCGAGAACCCGGACAACGTCCGCCACAAGGTCCTGTTCGACAACCTGACGCCCCTCTACCCCGAGGAGCGGCTGCGCATGGAGATCGAGGATCCGACCCTGAAGGACCGCACCGGCCGGTTGATCGACATCACCGCGCCGCTGGGCAAGGGCCAGCGCTGCCTGATCACCGCCCCGCCGCGGGTCGGCAAGACGGTGATGCTGCAGAACATCGCCAAGTCGATCGCCGCCAACCACCCCGAGTGCTACCTGATCGTGCTCCTCATCGACGAACGTCCCGAGGAAGTCACCGACATGCAGCGCACGGTGAAGGGCGAGGTGATCTCCTCGACCTTCGACGAGCCGGCGACCCGTCACGTGGCCGTGGCCGAAATGGTCATCGAAAAGGCCAAGCGCCTGGTCGAGCACAAGCGCGACGTGGTCATCCTGCTGGACTCGGTGACGCGCCTCGGCCGGGCGTACAACACCACCGTCCCGTCGTCGGGCAAGGTGCTGACCGGCGGTGTTGACGCCAACGCCCTGCAACGGCCCAAGCGCTTCTTCGGCGCGGCGCGGAACATCGAGGAGGGCGGCTCGCTGACCATCATCGCCACCGCCCTGATCGACACCGGCAGCCGCATGGACGAGGTGATCTTCGAAGAGTTCAAGGGCACCGGGAACTCGGAAATCATCCTGGACCGCAAGGTCGCCGACAAGCGGATCTACCCCGCCATCGACGTCATCAAGTCCGGCACCCGCAAGGAAGAGCTGATCACCCCGAAGGACCAGCTGCAGAAGGTGCACATCCTGCACCGCATCCTGAACCCCATGGGGGCGCAGGACGCCATCGAGTTCCTGCTCGACAAGCTGCGCCAGTCGAAGAACAACGCGGACTTCTTCCAGTCGATGAATACCTGAGCGAATCCCGGCGGTTACGCCGGGCTCTTAGACTCGATGGCCGCCTCGGCGGCGTCGAACGGGGTGTTTCACGTGAAACACCCCGTTTTTCGTGTCGCCCCTTACGGAACCAGGACCGTGGCGCCGATGGTCTCGCGGCCCTGCAGGGCCTCGTGGGCGGCGCGCGCATCCTTGAGGGCGAAGCGCTGGCCGATCTCGATCTTCACCTTGCCCGAGGCGATGACGTCGAACAGGGCCGAGGCGCTTTCGTCCAGCTCCTCGGGCGTGGCGGTGTAGTCGCCCATGGTGGGCCGGGTCATGTAGAGGGAGCCGCCCTGGGACAGGCGTAGCGGCGAGAACGGCGGCACGGCGCCGGAGGCGTTGCCGAAGCTGACGAACATGCCCCGCCGCGCCAGGCTGGCCAGGCTCATCTCGAAGGTGTCCTTGCCCACCGAGTCATAGACCA
>JAFEEA010000179.1 GCA_018241335.1 Pseudomonadota bacterium | reverse complement strand
CCGAAGCGGGTCAGGATGTCGCCACGCACCGGCCAGATAAAGCGCCCGCGCGCCGCCTTTGTGACCTCGGCGTCGCTGAGGGTGGGCGAAGTGTCGGGTATCTGGGGCCGGCCGGGGGGCATCGCACGGGGCGGCGTCTGCATCGCCGTCTGGGATCCGGAGTCCGGCGTATAGGTATGACCGCCGTAGGGGTTCTGGGCCGGCGGGACGTAGGGCCGCGGCGCATAGCTCTGACGACGCGGCGCCTCGGCGACCTCGGAGCCCGGCAGGCGAACGGGGCCGCGGTCATGATAGGTCGCCGGCAGGGCGATCTTCTGACCGGGCGTGAGGTCGCGGCGGGCGACCTTGTTGAGCTCCGTCAGTTCGGCCACCTGCACGTCGAAGCGGCGGGCGATCAGGTTCAGCGTGTCGCCCGGCTCCACCACATAGGCCTTGGAGACGGGAATCTTGATGATCTGGCCGGGGCGCACGCCGTAAGGCGGCTTCAGGCGGTTGGCCTCGACGATGGCCTTGCGGGTGGTCGAGAACTCGCGGGCCAGGGCGTCCACGTGGTCACCCTTGGAGACCTCGTACTCCATGAAAACGCCGCTGGAGTCGACGACCCGGCCGTTGACCGCATAGCGAGGCTCTTCGCGGCGCCGCTCGGGGCGGGTGACGGTCTGCGGCGGCGTCGGGGTGTAGCCACGAGGGGGCGTAGCGGCCGGCTGGCTCGCCGGCGGCGGGGCGTAGGTCGGCGCGGCGGCCTGGGCGGCGGCTGGCGGCGGGGCGGCGCTCGGGGCCGCCATGTGCTCGGGCGTCGCGGCGCGCTCGCCGGTCACCGGCGGGTGTTCCGCCGCCCCCGGAGTCTGGCCGGAGGGGGCTGGCGACGCCGGCCCGTTGTCGGTCGCGGCGGGCAGCGGCGCGAGCGCCGTGCTCTGCACCGAACCGGCCGGCGGCGCGCGGGTGACCGGCGCGGCCGGCGGATCGGCTTCGGCCATGCGAATGGGGTAGCTGGCCCGTTCGGCGCTGGACACGCGTGCGGCCGCCGGCGCGCCGGCGCCGCCACCCTCGTCGCGCACCGGGTACATCGGCGTGGCGCAGGCGGTCAGGCCCGTGGCGCAGAACGCCGCCACAGCCGACTGGAACAAGAATCGCTTCATCGCCGCTCCCTTCGTCGCGCGAAAATGAGTCGTGGCGGGGTGGTAAAGCATTGGTTAATCCGATCCGTGCCGGCACTCCACTAAGCTGTGAAGTCGGCCATCAGGGTTCGCGCGCGACACCGTCCAACAAGGGCACGAAGCGCACCTCACAGAGAACTTCCTTGGAGAAGGCCCCCTTGCCGTCCCCCGCATAGCGGCAAAGCTGCTGGACAGGCCCTTTTCCCACCGGCGCCACCAGGACTCCCGACGGCTTCAACTGGGTCAGCAGGGCTGTAGGCTCGGCCGGCGCCGCCGCCGTGACCATAATGCGGTCGAAAGGCGCCTGCTCGGCCCAGCCCAGGCCCCCGTCCCCGAACTTGGTGATGATGTTGGTCAGCTGCAGCGCCTTGAAGCGGGCCTCGGCCTCCCGCATCAGGGTGCGATAGCGCTCGACCGTGTAGACCAGCCGCGACAGGCGCGCGAGGACGGCGGTCTGGTAGCCGGAGCCAGTGCCGATCTCCAGCACCCGCGCCCGGGGCTCCAGCGTCAGGGCCTGGGTCATCAGGCCGACGATGTAGGGCTGGCTGATGGTCTGGCCGCAGGCGATCGGCAGGGCCGAATCCTCGAACGAGCGTTCCTTGAAGAGGTCGGGGGTGAAGAGGTCGCGCGGTGTCTTCTCGATGGCCGCCAGCACGCCGGGGTCGGTGACGCCCTGGGCCCGCAGACCCAGGATCAGCCGGCGCATGGGCGAGTCCGCATCGTCCCCAGGCTTGTTCACCGGAGTCTTCATCGGCCCGCCCTGGGCTCCCCGTGCAGCTTAGGCGGCGCCCCGCCCACCACCGCTTTTAGGGCGTGTACGGTCTGCATGTGGGTCAAATCGATGTGCAGGGGCGTGACCGAGATGCGGCCTTCGTAGGCGGCGCGCAGGTCGGTGCCTTCCGGCGGGCGCGACGGCTCGTTGCGGAAGCCCAGCCAGTAGTAGTCGCGACCCCGAAGGTCGGTGCGCTTTTCGGCGTAGCGGGTGCGGATGTCGCGGAACCCCTGACGGGTCACCTCCACCGTGTCGACCTCCTGCGGCGGACGGGCTGGGAAGTTGACGTTCAGGACCACGTCGGCGGGCCAGCCGGCGCCGACGAGCTGGTGGATCAGGCCGGGGCCAAAGGCCTCGGCAGTCTCGAACAGGGCCTGGTCGCTGTCGTGGGTCACCCGCATCATCTGCGACAGGGCGATGGAGGGCACGCCCAGGGCCATGCCCTCTATGGCGCCGGCCACGGTGCCCGACAGGCTGACGTCCTCGGCCGCGTTGAGGCCGCGGTTGACGCCCGACAGCACCAGGTCCGGCTTGCCGTCCGGGATCAGGTACTGGATGGCCAGCATCACGCAGTCCGTGGGCGTGCCGGCCACGGCGAACCTGCGCTCGTCCACGAAGCGGACGCGCAAGGGGTCCGACAGGGTCAGGGAGCGGGCGACGCCGGACTGTTCGCTCTCGGGCGCCGAGACCCAGACATCGTCGGACAAGGCGTGGGCGATGCGCTCCAGGCAGGCCAGGCCCTCGGCGTGGATGCCGTCGTCATTGGTGACCAGGATCCTCACCGGGCGGGCCTCACGCGTCGCCCCCGATGTGGGTCACGCCGCGCATGTAGGGGTGCAGGGCCTGGGGAATGGCGATGCGGCCGCGCTCGTCCTGGTAGTTCTCCATCACCGCCACCAGGGTGCGCCCGACCGCCAGGCCCGAGCCGTTCAGGGTGTGGACGAACCGCGTGCCCTTTTCGCCGGACTTCTTGCAGCGTGCGTCCATGCGCCGGGCCTGGAAGTCGCCGCAGTTCGAGATCGAGCTGATCTCGCGGTAGGTGTCCTGCGACGGCAGCCAGACCTCCAGGTCAAAGGTCTTGCGGGCCGAGAAGCCCATGTCGCCGGTGCACAGGGCGACGGTGCGGAACGGCAGCTCCAGACGCTTCAGGATCGCCTCGGCGTTCTGCACCATGCGCTCGTGCTCGGCCTCGCTGTCATCGGGCGTGGTGATCGCCACCAGCTCGACCTTCCAGAACTGGTGCTGGCGGATCATGCCGCGGGTGTCCTTGCCCGACGCCCCGGCCTCGGAGCGGAAACATGGCGTCAGGGCGGTCAGCCGCAGCGGCAGTTCCTCCTCCGGCGTGATCTGCTCGCGCACCAGGTTGGTCAGCGACACCTCTGCGGTGGGGATCAGCCAGCGGCCGTCGGTGGTGTGGAAAAGGTCCTCGGCGAACTTGGGCAGCTGGCCGGTGCCGAACACCGCGTCGTCACGCACCAGCAAGGGCGGCGAGACCTCGGTGTAGCCGTGCTCCTGGGTCTGGAAGTCCAGCATGAACTGGCCGATGGCCCGCTCAAGCCGGGCGAGCTGGCCCTTGAGCACGGTGAAGCGCGCGCCGCTCATGCGGGCGGCGGCCTCGAAGTCGGCCAGGCCCAAGTCGACGCCCAGGTCGACGTGGTCCTTGACGCGATCCAGCTTGAAGGGCTCGCCATGACGGCGAACCTCGACATTGTCGTGCTCGTCGGCGCCGTCGGGAACATCGTCGGCCGGCAGGTTCGGAATGGCGGCCAGGAGGTCGCGCATCTGGGCGGTGAGGCGGACCTCGAACTCGGTCTGGGCGGCGATGTCGGCCTTCAGGCCGTCGACCTCGGCCATCAGGCGCTCGGCTTCGGCGACGTCGCCGTTGCGCTTGGCCATGCCGATCAGCTTGGAGGCGTCGTTGCGCCGGCTTTGGGCCGCTTGCAGGGCCGTCTGCACGCCGCGCAGGTCGCCGTCCAGGGCCAGGATCGCCGGGGTCTGGGCGGACAGCCCCCGCCGCGCCCACGCCCTGTCGTAAGCCTCGGGGTTGTCGCGGATGGCCCGGATGTCGTGCATGGTCTCGTGGCGCCGGTTGAAGAGCCCTTCCCCTTAGTGCGCGTCGCCAGGGGCGCCAACCGGCAAGTCGGCGCGGCCGGGCCAGCGCGCCGCTAGGGGACGCCCGCCGCCGCGTCCTCGCGCCTGCGGCGCAGGTCGATGAGGGCCACGCACCAGATCGAGATCTCGTAGAGAAGGCAGATCGGCAGGGCGAGCGAGATCATGCTGATGGGATCTGGCGGAGTGACGATCGCCGCCACCACGAAGACGCCGACGATGGCGTAGCGTCGGCCGCTGGACAGCATCTTGGCGTCGACGATGCCGGCCATGCCCAGCAGGGTGACGATCACCGGCAGCTGGAAACAGAGCCCGAAGGCCAGCATCAGGGTCTCGACCAGGCCCATGTAGTCCTCGATCTTGGGCAGGAGCTGCACGGTGATCTGGCCGGCGCCGCCGAGAATCTGCTGCTTGAGCGAGAACCACAGCACGAAGGGCAGCATCACGTAGTAGACCAGGGCCGCGCCCATGACGAAGAGCACCGGCGAGGCCACCAGGAACGGCAGGAAGGCGTTGCGCTCGCGCTTGTAGAGCCCTGGCGCGACGAACCTGTAGAGCTGCCAGGCCAGGACCGGGAAGGTCACGATCATGGCGCCGAAGAAGGCCAGGCGAACCTTGGCGAAGAACAGCTCCAGCGGGCCGGTGGTCACGAAGGGCGCCGCCTTGGCGACCTGGGCGCCGTGGCCGAAGAGCGCCATCAGCAGCCCGATCCCGTCCTCCTTGCCGCCGTTCGCCGCCTGGGTCGCGACCAGGTTCTGGGCGACCAGGTAGGGGTGCAGCAGGAAGATGGCGATCTGCTGCGAGAAGAGGAAGCAGACCAGGAAGCCGACGACGAGGGCGCCGGAGCAGATGATCAGCCGCATGCGCAGCTCGATCAGGTGATCCAGCAGCGGCGCGCGGGAGGATTCGATGTCGGACTCGTCGTCGAGGGCGGTCACGACGGCGCCTCGCTCTTGGGCTTGCGCGGGGCGCGGGGGCGCTTCGGCTTGGGCGGGTCCGCGGGGGAATCGCTCGGCGCCGGCTCGGCCACGGCGGCGGGCGTCGGGTTGGGGGTCGGCAGGGGCGCCATTTGCGGGGCCGGCTCTTCCGGATGCTGGTAGCCGCCCATGGCCGGGCTGAACTGGACCTCGCCCGTGGCCAGGCCGGCGTTGATGTCCGCGAAGGTCTCGGCGATGTCGGCGTGGGTGTCGCCAAGGCCCACCGCCTGGGCCGCCAGGGCCGAGGGCTGGGCGTTGCGCAGGGCCTCGACCTCCTTGCGCAGTTCGTCGAGCTCGCTCTGGCGGGCCATCTCGTCGAAGCTGGCGCGGAACTCGGCCGCCATGCCGCGCATGCGGGCCATGAACTGGCCCAGCTTGCGCATGGCGATCGGCAGATCCTTGGGCCCGATGATGATCAGGGCCAGGATGGCGACGATCGCGAAGTCGAAGAACCGGCCTTCAGGAAACATTCGCGGCCCAGGTCAGGGATTGGGGTCTGGGTGGTGCTGAAGCGCCCCCGGCCGCCCCGGCCGCGCGACGCGCGCAGGCCGGTCGTCGGGCGGCGCCGGAAGGCTCAGCGGACGATGGGGTCCTTGTCCGCCTGCACGGGCGGCAGGGGCTTGGCCGGCTCGGCCGCCGGCGGGGCCTCGTCACCCTTCAGGCCTTCGCGGAACGCGCGGATGCCCTTGGCGGCGTCGCCCATCAGGCCCGAAAGCTTGCCGCGGCCGCCGAAGACAAGCAGCACGACCGCCGCGATGATGATCCAGTGAATGGGGCTGAGTGAGCCCATCTGTCAGTCTCCAACCAGTCGGTCGCTTCAAGGATACGCGCGCGGCCGACGCCGTCCGTCGCTTGAGGGGCTATATAGGCCGTCCAGGGGCGTTGCGCCAAGGAAGGGTTGTCACACGGGCCGGTCTTCGTCGCCGGCGCCCAATTCACCCCCCTCGCCGTCCAGGAAGTCCTGGTGGAATTCCGGCGCGTCGTCGGCGTCCAGCGGGTCCTCGTCAGGCGAAGCGGCGGCGGGGTCGGGCACGGTGAAGTCGGCCGGCAGGTCGAGGCTGAGCAGGCCGGCGGCCTTCATCTCGGCGGCGCCCGGCAGGTCGGCCAGGGTGGGCAGGCCGAAGTGCTCCAGGAAGGCGTCCGTGGTGCCGTAGGTCACCGGCCGGCCCGGCGTGCGGCGCCGGCCGCGCATGCGGACCAGGCCGAGCTCCAGAAGGACGTCCAGGGTCCCGCGGCTGGCCTGGACGCCGCGCACCGATTCGATCTCGGCCCGGGTCACCGGCTGATGGTAGGCGATGATGGCCAGGGTCTCCTGGGCGGCGCGCGACAGCTTGCGCGGCTCCTCCCGCTCCTTGGTCATCAGGAAGGCGAGGTCCTCTGCCGTCTGGAAGCGCCAGGCGCCGGCGACCTTGGCCAGCTCGACGCCGCGTCCGGCGTAGCGGGCCTGGAGCGCCGCCAGGGCCGCCGGGATGTCGGCGCCTTCGGGCAGGCGGCCGGCGAGGTCGGCGACCGTCAGGGGTTCGGCCGCGGCGAACAGCAGGGCCTCGATCATGCGTTCGGCCTGGGCGATATCCTCGCTCAAGGCGCGGCCCCGGCGGCGGCGGCCTTGCGGGCGCGCAGGTAGATCTCGGCGAAGTGCTCGAGCTGGCGGGCCTCGAGGTCCCCTTCCCGCACCAGCTCCAGCGTCGCCGACAGGGTCGAGGCCAGGTAGGAGGCGCGACTGGGGCCGGCCACGCCACGACCGAAAGCGCCCTTCATCGGCGCGACGCCGGTCAGGGGTGTCCAGCGGTCCAGCTCGGGCAGCAGGCCGCGCAGGCGCTCGCGGGCGTCGTCCAGCGGATAGGCCTGCGGGATCATCGGCGTGTAGTGGCGCGAACGCTCTTTCCGGCGCTGGTCGATGTAGGCCCCCATCAGGGCGTAGAGGTCGCCCTCGAACCGGCTGCTGGAGACGATCTTCACCGCCTCGGGATCGCCACGGGTGAAGACGTCGCGTTTGAGGATCGGGCCGTTCTGCAGGGCCTCGGCGGCGCGGCGCATGGCGTCGAGCTTGGCCAGGCGGAAGGCGAGCTGGGCGGCGACCTCCTCGGCCGGCAGCTCCTCGGCGGCGGGGCGCTGGGGCTTGGGCAGCAGCAGGCGCGACTTCAGGAAGGCCAGCCACGCGGCCATCACCAGGTAGTCCGCCGCCAGGCTGAAGCGCCGCTTGCGGGCCTCGCGCACGAAGGCCAGGTACTGGTCGGCCAGCTTGGTGACCGACAGCTTCAGCAGGTCGACCTTCTGGCTGCGCGCCAGGGCCAGCAGGACGTGCAGCGGGCCTTCATAGCCGTCAATGTCGACGATCAGGGCCTCGCCGTCCTCGGCCGCGGTCTTGGCGGCCTCGAAGTCCAGGTCCGGCTGGAAGGCTTCGCTCATGGCGCCCAGACCCCGGCGAGGGCGGCCTCGAACTCGGCCCGGGCGGCCTTCAGGTCGATGGCGTCGGGCGCCTTGGGCAGGCGCGCCAGGGCGGCGCGGGCGCGCTCGGCCGGACGGCGCTCCAGCGGGTCTGCGCCGGCGGCCACGGCGCGCATCTCGTCCATCTTGCCGTTGCAGTGAAGGAGCATGTCGCAACCGGCGTTGAGGGACTGTTCGGCCCGCTCGGTGAGATCGCCGCTCAGCGCCTCCATGGAGAGGTCGTCGCTCATCAACAGGCCGTCGAAGCCGATGGCGCCGCGGATCACCTGGTTGATCACCGCCTTGGACGTGGTGGCCGGGCGGCGAGGATCGACGGCCGAGTAGACGACGTGGGCGGTCATCGCCAGCGGCATGTCGGACAAGGCCCGGAACGGGGCGAAGTCGATGGCGTCGAGGTCGGCGTAGGATGAGTCGACCACCGGCAGGCTGAGATGGCTGTCGGCCCCTGCCCGTCCGTGACCGGGAATGTGCTTGATCACCGGCAGGACGCCGCCGGCGATGAGGCCCTCCGCCGCCGCGCGGCCCAGTCCGCCGACGATGGCCGGCGTCGCCCCGTAGGCGCGGTCGCCGATGATGTCGTGGGCGCCGGGATGGGGCACGTCCAGCACCGGCAGGCAGTCGACGTTGATCCCCAGGGCGTTGAGGTCGGCGGCCATCAGGCGCGCGCCCAGCCAGGCGATGGCGCGCCGGTGGGTGTCGCTGCCGGCCA
>JAFEEA010000178.1 GCA_018241335.1 Pseudomonadota bacterium | reverse complement strand
ATCCGCGTGCGCCTGGACCGATTGCTGCTCGAGCGGCGGATGTCCCTGACCGAGCTCGCCGACCGCGTCGGCGTGACCATCGCCAACCTGTCGATCCTCAAGACCGGCAAGGCCCGGGCGATCCGCTTCTCGACCCTCGACGCCCTCTGCCGCGAGCTGAACTGCCAGCCCGGCGACCTCGTCATCTTCGAACCCGGCCCGCCGGAGGATCCCGGCGACGACGGGGGCGAGGCGTAGGGCCCTCCCCATCCGCTCACCCGGGCGAAAGCCGGGGCCCAGGCAAAAGCTGGCTCAAGCCCCAATCGTCCGCCACCCCGGCGCGGGCCGAAGGCCCAACTATCCTGCCCGCCGAGACCTTTGACTGGGTCCCGACTTGCGTCGGGATGAGCGGGAGGAGGGGCGGGGCCGAACGGAGCTTACTGGCCGGCCTGGGCGATGGCCGCCTTCTGCATCTGGATCAGGTCTGCGATGCCGGCCTGGGCCAGGCTGAACAGGGCCTCGAACTCGGCGCGGGAGAAGCCGCGCTTCTCGCCCGTGGCCTGGATCTCGACGATGTCGCCCGCCCCGGTGAGCACGAAGTTGGCGTCGGCCTCGGCGTTGGAGTCCTCGTCGTAGTCCAGGTCCAGCACCGGCGTGTTGTCGAACACCCCGCAAGACACCGCCGCCACATGGTCCAGGATCGGGTCGCTCTTCAGGACGCCTTCGCGCAGCAGGCTGTCGGTGGCCAGCTTCAGGGCCACCCAGGCGCCGGTGATCGAGGCCGTGCGGGTGCCGCCGTCGGCCTGGACCACGTCGCAGTCGATGGTGATCTGGCGCTCGCCCAGGGCCTTCATGTCGACCACGGCGCGCAGGGAGCGGCCCACCAGGCGCTGGATCTCCTGGGTGCGGCCCGACTGCTTGCCCTGCGCCGCTTCGCGCCGGCCGCGAGTGTGGGTGGCCCGGGGCAGCATGCCGTACTCGGCCGTCACCCAGCCCTGGCCGCGCCCGCGCAGGAACGGCGGCACGCCTTCCTCCAGGCTGGCGGTGACCAGCACCCGGGTGTGGCCGAAGGAGACCAGGCACGAGCCCTCGGCGTAGCGGTTGACCGCCGTTTCCAGGGTGACCTTGCGCAGGGCGTCGGGGGCGCGTTCGGAAGGGCGCATGGTCTTGGGTTCCGCTTTGCAGACACGGCCTTGCGCCGCGATGGGCCGCGCTTATCCTAGATCGGAACGAAGGCGTCCATGACCAATCCACTGATCGGACACCCTGCCAACCGCGGCGCCAGCCTGGCCGAGCTGGACGCCCGCGCGCGCGACATCTTCCGGCGCATCGTCGAGGGCTATCTGGAGACGGGCGAGCCGGTGGGCTCGCGCACCCTGTCGCGCGGCGGGGTGCAGCTGTCGCCCGCCTCGATCCGCAACACCATGCAGGATCTGACCGAGCTCGGCCTCCTGGGCGCGCCGCACGTCAGCGCCGGGCGCCTGCCCACCCACGCGGGCCTGCGCCTCTTCGTCGACGGCCTGCTGGAGGTGGGCGACCTCGCCGAGGAGGACCGCCGCAACATCGAGGCGCGTCTCACCGCCCACGGCCGCAGCTACGAGGACGCCCTCAACGAGGCCAGCGCCATCCTGTCGGGCCTGGCCGGCGGGGCGGGGATCGTCGAGACGCCGGCGCGCGACGCCGGGGTCAAGCACGTGGAGTTCGTCGCCCTGGGTCCCGACCAGGCCCTGGCGATCATGGTGTTCGACGACGGCCAGATCGAGAACCGGCTGATGCGCCTGCCCGCGGGGGTCACGCCCTCGGCGCTGCAGGAGGCCTCCAATTTCCTGAACGCCCGCCTGCGCGGCCGCACCCTGGCCGAGGCCAAGGCCGAGGTGACCGGCGAGCTGGCGCGCGCCCGGCGCGAACTGGACGCGGCGGCCGCCCGGCTGATCGAGGACGGCATGGCCGCCTGGAGCGGCGGCGAGGGGGCCGAGCGGGCGCTGATCGTGCGCGGTCGGGCCAACCTGCTGGGCGACCCGGAGGCGATCGCCGACATCGAGCGTGTGCGCATGCTGTTCGACGACCTGGAGCAGAAGGAACAGCTGGTAGGCCTGCTGGACGACGTCCGTGCGGCCGAGGGCGTGCGCATCTTCATCGGCGCCGAAACGCGGTTGTTTTCACTTTCCGGTTCCGCCGTGATCGCGGCCCCCTATATGTCGGGGCGCCAAAAGGTGCTGGGCGCGATCGGTGTGATCGGCCCGGCGCGTTTGAACTATGCCCGGGTTATCCCGTTGGTGGACTACACCGCCAGGACCCTCGGGCGGATCATGGATGGATGAAAAGACCGGAATGACCGACGACGATACGCCCGACTTCGACCCCGAGGGCGATGCGGACGCCGCCGCCCTGGAGGCCCTCAAGGCCGAGAACGCCGCGCTCAAGGACCAGGCGCTGCGCTACGCCGCCGAGGCCGAGAACACCAAGCGCCGCGCCGAGCGCGAGATGAACGACGCGCGCGCCTATGCGATCCAGAAGTTCGCCCGCGACCTGCTGGGCGTGGCCGACAACCTGTCGCGCGCCATGCAGCACGCGCCGACCGACGCCTCCGACCCCCTGGTCAAGAACCTCGCCATCGGCCTGGAGATGACCGAGAAGGAGCTGTTGGCCGCCTTCGAGCGCAACGGCCTCAAGCGGGTCGAGCCGGCCAAGGGCGCCAGGTTCGACCCCAACTTCCACCAGGCGATGATGGAGCAGGAGTCCCAGGAGGTCGCCGGCGGCGGCGTCATCCAGGTGCTGCAGGCCGGCTATGAGCTGTTCGGCCGCATCGTGCGCCCGGCCATGGTCATCGTCGCCGCCAAGGGCTCCAAGGGCCCCGAAGCGCCGGCCGAAGCGGCCGCCGCCAACCCTTACGCCGCCCACGACGACGACGCCGGCGGCGCGGTGGACACCCGCGCCTGATGGTTCGCGCCTCTTCCCCGCCTCGCGCGGGGACAGAGGCGCGCAACTTCGTCCGAGAACGCGTCTCGCCCCTTTCGCGGCCCGCCGTTTACGCTAATGTCCGAAGTCCCTTTTCAACCGCCGCCCACGGGGGCGTTGGCGCGGAACCGGACAAGACATGAAGCTTACGATCGAGCGGGCTGCGCTTCTGAAAGCGCTTGGACACGTCCAGAGCGTCGTCGAACGGCGCAACACCATCCCGATCCTGTCCAACGTCCTGTTCACGGCCGGCCGTGAGTCGCTCGCCTTCTCGGCCACCGACCTCGACATGGAGATCATCGACGAGACTCCGGCCTTCGTCGACAGCCCCGGCCAGATCACCGCCCCCGCCCACACCCTCTACGAGATCGTCCGCAAGCTGCCCGAGGGCGCCGACGTCTCCTTGAGCTTCACCGGCGACGACCCGCGGCTGCAGGTCCAGGCCGGGCGTTCGCGGTTCAACTTGCCGGTGCTGCCGGCGGGCGACTTCCCGGTGATGTCCTCCGATGGGCTTTCGGCTCGGATCAGCGTCGACACCGGCGACCTGATGCGCCTGATCGACAAGACCCGTTTCGCCATCTCCACCGAGGAGACGCGCTACTACCTGAACGGCCTCTACCTGCACACGGTGGTCGAGGACGGCCAGGCGAAGCTGCGCGCCGTGGCCACCGACGGTCACCGCCTCGCCCTGGCCGAGATGCCGGCCCCCGAGGGCGCCGCCGGCGCCGCGGGCGTCATCGTGCCGCGCAAGACCATCCAGGAGGCGCGCCGCCTGATGGAGGACGCCGGCGAGACCATCGACCTGCAGCTCAGCGCCCAGAAGGTGCGTTTCGAGTTCGCCCGCTGCGCCCTGACCTCCAAGGTCATCGACGGGTCGTTCCCGGACTATCTGCGGGTGATC
The DNA here is from genome assembly GCA_018241335.1 of Pseudomonadota bacterium. Taxonomy (GTDB): domain Bacteria; phylum Pseudomonadota; class Alphaproteobacteria; order Caulobacterales; family Caulobacteraceae; genus Acaudatibacter. The sequence continues at coordinate 4,335 of JAFEEA010000178.1, read as the reverse complement.
CCGCGCGACAACCACCGCACCATGATCGTCGACAACGCGCTCTTCGCCGCCGCCGTCGACCGCGTCGCCACCATCTCCGCCGAAAAGAGCCGCTCGGTGAAGCTGTCCGTGGAGCCGGGCCGCGTGATCCTGCAGGTGCGCAACATGGAGACCGGCCAGGCCACGGAAGAGGTCGAGGTCGACTACGACGGCGAGCCGTTCGAGATCGGCTTCAACGCCCGCTACCTGCTGGACGTCACCGGCCAGATCGCCGGCGAGACGGCCGAGTTCCGCTTCGCCGACCGCGCCGCCGCCTCCACCGTGCTGGACCCGACCCTGGTGCTCGACCCCACCGACGCGGGCGTCCAGTACGTGCTGATGCCGCTGCGGGCCTGATCCATTCTCCGCTGTCGCGGGGATGAGCGGGGATAGGGGTCATGCGTTCCGCGATCCTGGCGCTCAGCCTGACCGATTTCCGCAGCTATGAGCGCGCGGCGCTGACGCCGGCCGGCCGCAGCGTCTACCTGCATGGCCCGAACGGCGCGGGCAAGACCAACCTCCTGGAGGCGATCAGCCTCTTCTCGCCGGGCCGGGGCCTGCGCGGCTCCGCCCTGTCCGAGCTGGGCCGGCGGATGCCGGGCGAAGCCGTTGGCCGCGCCTGGGCGGTTTCGGCCCTGGTCCAGGGCGACGATGGCGAGACCCGGGTGGGCGCGGGGGTCGAGACGCCCGGCGCGGCGCGGCGGCAGGTCCGCATCGAGGGCGAGAACGTGCCCCCCGGGCGCCTCGCCGATCTCGTGCGCCCGATCTGGCTGACCCCGGCCCAGGACCGGCTGTTCCTGGACGGCGCGGCCGAGCGCCGCCGCTTCTTCGACCGCCTGGTGTTCGCCGCCGAGCCGGAGCACGCCGCCCACGCCGGCGCCTACGAGCGGTCCTTACGCGAACGCATGCGGCTGCTGACGGCCCCCGAAGGCGGCGGCGCCCCCGCCGACCCGGCCTGGCTGTCGGCCCTGGAGGCGCGGATGGCCGAGAGCGGCGCCCTCATGGCCGACGCCCGCGCCCGGACCCTCCGGGCCCTGCAGGCCGAGATCGACGGCCGTGGCGAGCGGCCCTTTCCGCAGGCGTCGCTCGCCCTCACCGGCGAGTGGGAGAAGCTGGCCGGCGAGGGGGCGGATTTCGCCGATCTGGAGGCCCGCCTCGCCCGCGCCCTGGCCGCCGCGCGCGCCCGCGACGCCGCCGCCGGCCGGGGCCTGACCGGCCCTCACCGCGGCGATCTGGCGGTCGTGCACCGGCAGAAGGACCGCCCCGCCGCCGAATGCTCCACCGGCGAGCAGAAAGCGCTGATTCTGAACCTGGTTTTGGCTCAGGCCGCGCGACTTTCGCGTGCGATTTCCGCGCCGAATCCTATATTACTGCTGGACGAAGTGGCGGCGCATCTGGACCCGGTCCGGCGCGCGGCCCTCTTCGACGAGATCGAGGCGCTTTCGCTCCAGGCTTTCCTGACGGGAACGGACGAGGCGCTGTTTGAAACCCTGAAGGGTCGGGCCCTTGGCGTCCTCGTGGAGGGCGGGGCCCTGACCGTTACGGACCCTGGATGACCGACCAACCTATCGAAGACGGCGAGACCCCCATCGAGACCCCCAACGAGACCTCGGGCGGCGCTTCCGAATACGGCGCCGACTCCATCAAGGTCCTCAAGGGCCTGGACGCGGTGCGCAAGCGCCCCGGCATGTACATCGGCGACACCGACGACGGCTCGGGCCTGCACCACATGGTCTACGAGGTGGTGGACAACGCCATCGACGAGGCCCTGGCCGGCTGGGCCACGCGCGTGCAGGTGATCCTGAACCCCGACGGCAGCGCCACCGTCACCGATGACGGCCGCGGCATCCCCACCGACATCCACGAGGGCGAAGGCGTCTCGGCGGCCGAGGTCATCATGACCCAGCTGCACGCCGGCGGGAAATTCGACCAGAACTCCTACAAGGTCTCCGGCGGCCTGCACGGCGTCGGCGTCTCGGTGGTCAACGCCCTCTCGGACTGGCTGCGCCTGGTCATCTACCGCGACGGCAAGAAGCACGAGATGGAGTTCCGCCGCGGCGACGCGGTGTCGCCCCTGGTGGTCACCGGCGTCGCCCCCCTGCGCGAGAACGGCGAGTTCCTGACCGGCACGGAAGTCACCTTCTTCCCCTCCACCGAAACGTTCTCGCACATCGATTTCGACCGCAAGACCCTGGAGCACCGCCTGCGCGAGCTGGCGTTCCTGAACTCGGGCGTCACCATCCGCTTCGCCGACCTGCGCGACGCCGAGCCGTTCGAGGAGATCCTGCACTACGAGGGCGGGGTCGAGGCCTTCGTGCGCCATATCGACAAGGCCAAGACCGCCCTGGTCAAGGCGCCCATCGTGGTCCGCGGCGAGCGCGACAAGGTCCAGGTGGACATGGCCCTGTGGTGGAACGACGGCTACCACGAGAACGTGCTGTGCTTCACCAACAACATCCCCCAGCGGGACGGCGGCACCCACCTGTCGGCCTTCCGCAGCGCCCTCACCCGGATCATCACCAACTATGCCGACGCCTCCGGCGCGACCAAGCGCGAGAAGGTCTCGCTGTCGGGCGAGGACGCCCGCGAGGGCCTCACCTGCGTGCTGTCGGTCAAGGTGCCCGATCCCAAGTTCTCGTCCCAGACCAAGGACAAGCTGGTCTCGTCCGAGGTCCGCCCGGCCGTGGAGGGCCTGGTGGGCGAGGGCCTGGCCCAGTGGTTCGAGGAGCATCCCACCGAGGCCAAGCTGATCGTCCAGAAGATCGCCGAGGCCGCCGCCGCGCGGGAAGCCGCCCGCAAGGCGCGCGAACTGACCCGCCGCAAGAGCGCCCTCGACATCACCTCCCTGCCCGGCAAGCTCGCCGACTGCCAGGAGAAGGACCCGGCCAAGTCCGAGATCTTCCTGGTCGAGGGTGACTCGGCCGGCGGCTCGGCCAAGCAGGCGCGCAACCGCGAGAACCAGGCCGTCCTGCCCCTGCGCGGCAAGATCCTCAACGTCGAGCGGGCCCGCTTCGACAAGATGCTGGCCTCCGATCAGGTCGGCACCCTGATCACGGCGCTCGGCGCCGGTATCGGCCGCGACGACTTCGACATCGAGAAGATCCGCTATCACCGCATCGTCATCATGACCGACGCCGACGTGGACGGGGCGCACATCCGAACCCTGCTGCTCACCTTCTTCTACCGGCAGATGCCGGAGGTGATCGAGCGCGGCTACCTCTATATCGCCCAGCCACCGCTCTATAAGGCCAGCAAGGGCCGCTCCTCGCGCTATCTCAAGGACGACGGCGAGATGGAGGTCTTCCTCATCGACGAGGGCCTGGACGGCGCCGAGCTGGACCTTTCCGGCGGCGAGCGCATGACCGGCGCCGACCTGGCCGACCTCGCCCAGACCGCCCGCCAGGCCAAGGCCAACATCGATCGCCTGGCCGCCCGCGCGCCGGCCTTCGCCATCGAGCAGGCGGCCCTGGCCGGCCTGATGGGCGAGAGCCGCGACCTGGCGGCGGCGGCCCGCCGCCTCGACCTCTACGCCGAGGAAGGCGATGGCCCCTGGGCCGGCGAGTTCGGCGAGGCCGGCGGCATCGTCTTCTCCCGCGTCAAGCGCGGCGTCTCGGAACGCATCGTGCTCGACGAGCTGCTCCTGCATTCGGCCGACGCGCGCCGTCTCGCCGAGCGCTCGGTCAAGCTGGCCGAGACCTTCGCCGCCCCGGCCACGTTCCGCCGCCGTGATCGCAGCCAGACCGTCCGCGGGCCGCTGGACCTGACCTCGGCGGTGTTCGACAGCGGCCGCCGGGGCCTGACCATCCAGCGCTACAAGGGCCTCGGCGAAATGAACCCCGACCAGCTCTGGGAAACCACCCTGGACTCCAACGCCCGCACCCTGCTGCAGGTCAAGGTCGCCCACGCCGACGACGCCGACGACATGTTCACCCGCCTGATGGGCGACCTCGTCGAACCCCGCCGCGAATTCATCCAGGACAACGCCCTGGACGCCGAAGTGGACGTTTAATTTCCTCCCTCCCCCTTCATGGGGAGGGACAGCCCGCGCAAGCGGGCAGGGTGGGGAACAACGGCCGGCGCAGGGGCTCACGGGCCGCGCAGACGCGCGCCACGTCACTCCCCCACCCTGATCGCTGCGCGATCTTTCCCTCCCCATGAAGGGGAGGGAGGACAGCGCCTACTCCCCGCTCAGAACCGCCAGCACCTGCTCCCCATACCGCTCCAGCTTCACCGACCCCACGCCGCTGATCTGGGCCAGGCCGTCCAGGCTGCCCGGCTTGCGCGCCGCGATCTCGGCCAGGGTGCGGTCGGCGAAGA
>JAFEEA010000177.1 GCA_018241335.1 Pseudomonadota bacterium | reverse complement strand
CTCCCATAGGGAGAAGGAGGGGCCCGCGCCGAAGGCGTGGGAGGATGAGGGGCTCAGGCGCCCGCCGCCCTCAGGCGAACGCCGCCGCCACGATCTCGGCGCGTAGTTCCGGCAGGCCGGTACCCTTTTCCGCCGACGTGGCCAGGACCCGGGGAAAGGCGGCGGGGCGCTTGGCGATGGCCTTCAGGGTGCGCTCCACCGTGGCGGCGGCCTCGGACGCCTTGATCTTGTCGGCCTTGGTCAGGACGATCTGGTAGGAGACGGCGGCCGTGTCGAGCGCGTCCAGGGCCTCGGTGTCGGGCTCCTTGAGGCCGTGGCGGGCGTCGATCAGCAGGTAGACCCGCTTGAGGTTCGGCCGGCCGCGCAGATAGTCGCGGCCGAGGTTCTGGAACTTCTTGGCGGTGGTGCGCGACACCCGCGCGAAGCCATAGCCCGGCAGGTCGACCAGCCGCAGGCGCCCGTCCAGCAGGAAGAAGTTCACCTCGCGCGTGCGGCCGGGCTCGGTGGAGGCGCGGGCCAGGCCCTTGCGGCCCACCAGGCCGTTGATCAGCGAAGACTTGCCGACGTTGGAGCGGCCGGCGAAGGCGACTTCGGGCATGTCCGGCGGCGGCAGGCCCTCCATGGCCACCGCCCCCATCACGAAGGCCGCCTCGTGGGCGAACATCACCCGCGCGGCCTCGATCTCCTCGGGGGTGAAGAGCTCGTCCGCCGCGCCGCCGCCCGCCGGGCCGCTCATCCCGCCGCCGGGGCCTTGCCCTGCAGGCGGGCGATGAAGTCGTCGATGGGGTTGGGCGACTTGTAGCGGCGCATCAGCACGTACTGCTGCACGATCGTGAAGATGCCGCTGAAGGTCCAGTAGATCAGCAGGCCGACCGTGTACTGGGCCAGGATGAAGGTGAAGAACACCGGCATCAGCTTCATGACCTGCTGCTGGGTGGGGTCCATGCCGCCCGTGGGGGTCATGGACATGCTCATCCAGGTGACCAGGCCGTAGGCCAGTGGCCAGGCGCCGATGTGCAGGGAGCCGTCCAGGAACGGGCCGATCACCGGCGTCTTGGCCGGGTCCCAGGGGATCAGGCCGAACAGGTTCAGCACGGTGGTCGGATCGCGCGCCGACAGGTCGTGGATCCAGCCGAAGAACGGCGCGTGCCAGATCAGGATGGTCACCGTGAACAGCTTGGTCAGGGAGTAGAAGATCGGGATCGGCAGCAGCGACGGCAGGCAGCCGGTGATCGGGTTGATCTTCTCACGGCCATAGAGGGCCATGGTTTCCTTCTGCAGGGTCTGCGGGTCGCTCTTGTACTTCTCCTGCAGCTCCTTCATCAGCGGCTGCACCTTGCGCATCTTCACGCCCATCTCGTAGCCCGGCAGGGCCAGGGGGAAGGTGACGATGCGGATGGTCAGGGTCAGCAGCAGGATGGCGATGCCCACGTTGCCGACGCCGCCCAGCGTGATGTGGTGGTAGAACCAGTCCATCAGGAAGAACATCGGCTTGGTGACGGGCATCATGAAGCCCCAGTCCACCGCGTCGTCGAAGCGGGTGACGCCCAGGCTCTTCTTGTAGGCGTTCAGCATTGGCACCGTCTTGGCGCCGGCGAAGATGTGGGTGACCTGGGTCACCGCCTTGCCCGGCGCCACGGTCACCGCCTGGGCGGCGGTGTATGAGGCGGAATAGACGTCGACGTTGGACAGGGTGGTGACGCGGGTGTTGGCCTTCACCGACTCGCCCGTCGGCGGGATCAGCACCGTCATCCAGTACTTGTCGGTGACGCCGAACCAGCCCGGCCCCGGATCGAAGTCCTTGGAGCCGTCCTTCTTCCACTTGCCGTACTTCTCTTCCTTCAGCTCCTTGCCGAGGATGCCGATGGCGCCTTCGTGGACGATGTTGTTCTTGCCCAGGGTCGGGGGGATGTCCTGGCGCTGGACGGAGCCGTAGGGCGTCAGGGTGACGGGCGCGGCGCCGGCGTTGGCCACCTGGTCGGTGACCGTGAACATGAACTTGTCGTCGACGGCGATGGTGCGGGTGAAGGTCAGGCCCGGCGCGCCGGCGTAGGTCAGGGTCACCGGCGTCGTCGGCGTCAGCACGTTGCCGGAGGTCACCGTCCAGAGGCTGTCGTCGGTGGGCACGCCCGGCAGGTTGGGGGCCACCCAGCCCAGGCTGGCGAAATAGGCGTAGCGGGTGCCGCGCGGGCGCAGCACCTCCACCGGCACGGCGTCCTTGGTGACGTCGGTCTTGTACTGCTTGAGGAACAGGTCGTCGAACTGGGCCCCGGTGAGCGCGATGGAGCCTTCCAGGCTGGGCGTGTCGATGATCACCCGCCGGCTCTGGGCCAGGCCCTGGGCGCGGGTCTTGAAGTCCGGGGCTGCCGCGCCGGGCGCCTGGGGCCCGCCGGCCTGCTGCGCGGCCGCCGTGGCGCGCTGCTGGGCCTCGAGCTGCTTCTGTTTCGGCGCCAGGACGAAGAAGTTGTAGGCCGTGAACAGGATCACCGCCACGGCGATGAACGAGATCAGATTGCGGGTGTCTTGGTTCATGGCGCCTGTACTTGCGGGCGGGGCGCGCCCGGGACGGAGAATGTCAGGAAGTGGGTTCGCCCGGAGAGAGATCCTGCGGTTGCGCCGCGAGGTCGGTGGCGAGCCTTATCAGCGCGCTTTTCATATCGTCAAGGAGACGCTCCCAGGCGCGCGAGCCCGTGCCGCCCCTGGCGATGAACACATAGTCGCAGCCGGGCCGGGCGTGCAGCGGGGCGATCAGCCGGGCGGCCTCGCGCAGCCGCCGCTTGGCGCGGTTGCGCTCCACCGCTCCGCCGATGCGCTTGGTGGCCGTGAAGCCGATGCGGATCAGCGCGCTTCCGTCTCGCCGGTCGCGGGCCTGGGCCATGACCGCGCCGCGGCCGCAGGCATGCCCCTTGGCGGCCGCGAGGAAGTCGGGCCGCACCTTGAGGCGCTCGATTTTGGGCTTGGCTTCGGTCAAGGCCGAAACCTTTCAGGTTGGATCCCGAAGGATCCTAGGCGGTCAGGCGCTTGCGGCCGCGGGCGCGGCGGCGGGCGATGACCTTTTGGCCGTTCTTGGTCGCCATGCGGGAGCGCCAGCCGTGACGGCGCTTGCGAACGAGACGCGACGGCTGGAAAGTCCGCTTCACGGGAAGGCTCCAAGACAAAAGGCGTTACTGCCCAAGGCCGGGGCCCTGGGCGAGTGAGCGCGCGGAAATACGGGATGAGGGCGGCCGAGTCAACCTCGGGCCGCCGCCGCGGTCCGAACCGCCCCTTACCCCGCCTGCGGCCCGGCGCTGACGATGTTGGCCATGTCCTCGGGGGAAACGCCCATGATCGCCGCGAAGGGCGAGCCCGCCGCCGCGTCCCAGGCGTGGCGCCCGCCGATGGTGATCCCGCCGTCCACCACCACGTGGGTGCCGGTGACGAAGGCGCTGTCGTCGCTGGCCAGGTACAGGGCCGCGCGGGCGATGTCCTCGGGCAGGCCGGCCTTGGGCACCGGCTGGGCGGCGGCGGCGTTCTCGGCCACCCGGGCGGCCATCTGGTCGGCCACGGCGCGCGGCAGGCCCATCGCGTCGCCGAAGATCGAGGTGGCGATCAGGCCCGGGCAGATGGCGTTGACGCGGATCTTCTGCGGCGACAGCTCGGCGGCGGCGCACCGGCTCATGTGGATCACCGCGCACTTGGCCGTCGAATAGGCCAGCGGCCCCCAGCCCGCCTGCAGGCCGGCGATGGAGGCGGTGTTGATGATCGAGCCGCCGCCGCGCTCGCGCATCAGCGGCAGGGCGTGATGCATGCCCAGCGCCGGCCCGCGGACCAGCAGGGCGAAGGTCTTGTCCCAGCCGTCGGCGGTGATCGCCTCCACCGAGCCGCCCAGGCCCGCGGCGCCGGCGTTGTTGAACAGGATGTCCAGCCCCCCGAACGCCGACTTGGCGAGGGCCAGGGCGGCGACGATGTCGGCCTCGACGGTGACGTCGCAGTGGGCGTAGCGGACCTTGCCGGGGAACCGCTTCTCCAGCATCGCCCCCTTCTCGTCCTGCAGGTCGGCGGCCACCACCTGGGCCCCCTCGGCCACGAACAGCTCCACCGTGCCCAGCCCGATCCCCGAGCAGCCGCCCGTGACCACGGCCACCTTGCCGTCCAAACGTCCCGCCATTCGCTTGCTCCTTGATGTCCGTTGTTCGAGAGGCGCGCCGAACCGAGACGCCTTAACCCCTCACCCTCCCAATGCTGCGCAATGGGCCACTCCCTCTCCCTATGGGAGAGGTGTTTCCGGGCCAAGCCTCGAACAGTGTTCGAGATCGAGCTCAACCGCCGCCTTGATGCCCTTCACCTCTCCCAGAGGGAGAGGGAGGGGCCCAACCGCGCGAGCGGTTGGGAAGGTGAGGGGTTACGCCCTACCCGCTTCGGTCTCAGTCCACCGTCACCACGACCTTGCCCATGGCCTTGCGGCTGGCGAGGTGGCTGATGGCCTCCCCGGCGCGGACCAGGGGGTAGTGTTCGGAGACGTAGGGCTTGATCTTGCCGGCCGAGTAGAGGTCCAGCAGTTCGCGGACGTTCTGCTGGTGGCCCTTGGGATCGCGCGCCACGGCCGTGCCCCAGAACACCCCGACGATGTCGCAGCCCTTCAGCAGCGCCAGGTTCAGCGGGATGCGCGGGATGCCGGCCGGGAAGCCGACCACCAGGAAGCGGCCTTCCCAGGCCATCGAGCGCAGCGCCGCCTCGGCGTAGTCGCCGCCGACGCCGTCATAGACCAGGTCCGCGCCGCCCGGGCCGCAGGCGGCCTTGAACTGCTCGGCCAGGGCCTTCTGGCCGTCGCGGTCGAAGGGGCCGGTGGGATAGACGACGCCGGAGTCGGCGCCCCGGGCGATGGCCAGGTCGACCTTGGCCTGCGACGAGGCGGCCGCGATGACCTTGGCGCCCATGGCCTTGCCCAGTTCGACCGCCGCCAGGCCGACGCCGCCGGCCGCGCCCAGCACCAGCAGGGTCTCGCCCGGCTTGATGTGCCCGCGGTCCTTCAGGGCGTGGTAGCTGGTGCCATAGGTCATGATGAAGGCGGCCGCCTCATCGAAGGGCATGGAGTCGGGGATCGGGATCAGGCGGCCGGCCTCCAGCGCCAGTTCCTCGGCCATGCCGCCCCAGCCGGTGTTGCCCAGCACGCGGTCGCCCGGCTTCACGTGCGTCACGCCCTCGCCGACTTCCTTGACGATCCCGGCGACCTCGCCGCCGGGGGCGAAGGGGCGGGCCGGCTTGAACTGGTACTTGTCCTCGATGATCAGGACGTCCGGATAGTTGACCCCGATCGCCTTGACCGACACCACGGCGGAGCCGGGCTTGGCGGTCGGGCTGGGCACGTCTTCCAGGACCAGGGTCTCGGGGCCGCCGACGCTCTTGCTCAGCAAAGCCTTCATAGTCTTCTCCCGCGGATCGTTTCCTTTTTCGCGCGGGACGCTATCGGAAGGCGGCGGGGCGCGAAAGAGCGGGACGACGCATGACGAACAAATGTTTGACCCTGGCCCTGCACGGCGGCGCGGGGGCGATCCCGGAGCGGAACTACGACGCCGAAGTGGTCCACATGCGCGGCCTGGTCGAGGCGGCGCGCGACCGGCTTAAGGCTGGGGCGAGCGCGCTGGACGTGGCGGTGGAGACGGTGGCGGCGCTGGAAGCCTCGGGCCTCTACGTCGCCGGCCGCGGCGCCTCGCCCAACGCCGCCGGCCGCTATGAGCTGGACGCCAGCCTGATGGACGGGCCCACCCGCCGGGCCGGCGCCGTGGCGGCGCTGGAGGGCTTCAAGTCGCCCATCGCCGCGGCGCGGGCGGTGATGGAGATGACGCCCCACGTCATGCTGGCCGCCGACGGGGCGGCGGCCCTGGCCCGCGAGGCCGGGCTGGAGGCGATCGGCGATCCGGAGGCCTGGTTCACCCGCGCCGCGCGCCGTCCCGGCGGGACGCCGGCTGGCCTCAGCCACGGCACGGTGGGCTGCGTGGTTCGCGACGGCGAGGGTCGGCTGGCGGCCGCCACTTCCACGGGCGGGGTGTTCAACAAGCGCCTCGGCCGGGTCGGCGACACCCCGATCCCGGGCGCGGGAACCTGGGCCGACGACACCGTGGCGGTCTCCTGCACCGGGCTTGGCGAATACTTCATCCGCTCCGCGGCGGCGGCCCAGGTGTCGTTCCGCATGCGCCTGGCCGGCCAGGACCTGGCGAGCGCGGCGCAAGCCACCCTCGACGACATCAAGAGCCTGGGCGGCGATGGCGGCCTGATCGCCGTGGCGGCCGACGGAACCCTCGTCACCCCCTGGAACTCCAGGGGCATGAAGCGCGCCACCCTGACCGCCGAAGGAGCGATCCGGTCCGAGGTGTTCTAGGGTTCGCCCTCCCTCCCCTTCATGGGGAGGGACGACCGCGCAGCGGTCGGGGTGGGGAAGTCCGGCGGCGCCCTGGAACTTGCAGCCTTACCGTTTTGGGGCTTCATTGGTGTTCCCCACCCCCGCCCTTCGGGCGGACCCTCCCCATGAAGGGGAGGGAGGCGCGCGGCGCCTCGGGACTTTCCCCCTGCCCAATCCCAAAGGACTTCGAACCATGTCTGACGACACGGCCCGTCTCATCGTGCTGACCGGCGGTCCCGGCGCCGGCAAGACCACCTTGATCCGGGAACTGCAGCGCCGCGGCTATCGCGCCCGCGCCGAGAGCGCGCGGCGGATCCTCAAGGAGCAGGCCCTGTTCGGCGGCCGGGCCAATGGCCCCACGGACCTCACCCTGTTCGCCGAGATGATCCTGGCCTGGGAGGTCCGCGCCTGGATGGACGAGCAGGCCGAGGACGGGCCGGTGTTCTTCGACCGCGCGATCCCCGAGGCGGCGGCCATGCTGGGCCTGCCCGCGCCGGCGCACTTCCAGCGCGCCGCCGACCGGTTCCGCTACGCCCCGCGGGTGTTCCTGGCCCCGCCCTGGCGCGAGATCTATCGGCAGGACGAGGAACGCAAACAGACCTGGGACGAGGCGCTCGCCAACGGCGAAGCCTGCCGGCGCGCCTACGCCCACTTCGGCTACGAGGTGGTCGACCTGCCCCTGGCCGACGTCGGGACGCGGGCCGATTTCATCCTCGCCGCCTGCGGCCTTTCGGCGTCGCCGGCTGGCGAAGTGGGCTTGTGAACCCATTTCTGCTAGTCACGCCCTGATCAGCCAACAGAAGCCCCACGTCGCCTTGTCCGTCACCCTCGACCTTTCGCGCGCCAATCCCGCGCCCGCCGCGCCGCTGAACCTGACCGGCCTGACGCGCGCCCAGCTGTCGGCCGCCCTGGTCGAGGCCGGGATCGCCGCGCCGGACAAGGCGCGCATGCGCACCAACCAGGTGTGGCGGTGGATGCATGTCTACGGGGTCACCGACTTCGACCGCATGACCGACGTGGCCAAGGACGTCCGCGCGGCCCTGGCCGACCGCTTCGTCCTGGCGCGGCCCGAAATCGTCGAGCGCCAGGAAAGCCGCGACGGCACCACCAAGTGGCTTTTGCGCTATGGCCCCGGCATCGAGGCCGAGACGGTGTTCATCCCGGACGTGGCCCGCTCCGGCGCCCTGTGCGTCTCCAGCCAGGTTGGCTGCACCCTCAACTGCACCTTCTGCCACACCGGCACCCAGGCCCTGGTGCGCAACCTCACCGCCGCCGAGATCGCCGCCCAGGTGCAGGTGGCCCGCGACGACCTGGGCGAATGGCCGACCCAGCCCGACAACCGGCGCCTGACCAACATCGTCTTCATGGGCATGGGCGAGCCGCTCTACAATCTCGACAACGTCGCCGACGCCCTGGACATCGTCTCCGACAACGAGGGCATGTCGATCTCGCGCCGCCGCACGACGGTCTCGACATCCGGCGTGGTCCCGCAGCTCAAGGCCCTGGGCGAGCGCACCGGCGCCATGCTGGCAATCAGCCTGCACGCCACCAACGACGAACTGCGCGACGAGCTGGTGCCGCTGAACCGCAAGTACCCGATCAAGGAGCTGATGGCCGAGATCCGCCGCTATCCCGGCCTTTCCAACGCCAAGCGGGTGACCTTCGAATATGTGATGCTGAAGGGCGTCAACGACAGCCCGGCCGAGGCCAGGGCCCTGGTGCGGCTGCTGGCCGGCATCCCGGCCAAGATCAACCTGATCCCCTTCAACCCCTGGCCGGGCAGCCCCTACGAATGCTCCGACTGGGGCACGATCGAGACGTTCGCCGCCATCGTGAACAAGGCCGGCTACGCCTCGCCGATCCGCACCCCCCGGGGCCGCGACATCCTGGC
>JAFEEA010000176.1 GCA_018241335.1 Pseudomonadota bacterium | reverse complement strand
GTCACCGGCGCGGTCATGCGCCTGTAGATATCGGCGATGGTGCTGAGGTCGGAGGGCGGTATGTAGGGCCGGTCAAAGTCGGGGGGCAGACGGGTGCCCGTCGTTTCGATCACGCCGGCGCCCGCCCTGGTCGCCCAAAGGAGGCCCGCGGCGCCCAGCGTCAGCGCTGCCCTTCGGTTGAGGCTTTCCTGGTCCATCGGCGTCACCCGCCGCTTCGCGCGGCTTTTGCACAGTATACACCCATCGCGGCCGCCCAAACATGACAACAGGCATGGAATCCATGCGCTCGGGTTGGCTTGCCGCCCGGCGGATCCGGAGCGGGCGGCAATTCCATCGCGGCGGGAAAGCCACTAGCCTGTCCGCTTCATTCCCCCCGGATTCCTGATGAAACAGTTCCTGATCACCGTCGCCGGCGTGTTCGTCGGCCTGTTGCTGTTCGCGGTCGGCATGCCGATCCTGCTGATCTCGGCCCTGGCCAGCGCCGCCAAGCCCGCGCCGCCGCCCTCGCATTCGGTGCTGAACCTCGACCTGCGTCAGGGCGTCTCCGACCAGGAAAGCCAGGGGCCGTTTGGCGGATTCAGCGGCAAGGCCCTGTCGGTGATGGGCATCGAGCAGGCCCTGCGGCGGGCCGAAACGGACGATCGGGTCAAGGGCCTGTTCGTGCGCCTGCCCGAGGGAGGCATGTCGCCGGCGGCGGCGGATGAGCTGCGCGCGGCGTTCAAGCACTTCCGCGCCTCCGGCAAGCCGATCCTGGCGCACAGCCAGGGGCTCTACCCCAGCGGGGTCATCACCTCGACCTACGAGCTGGCGGCGGCGACCGGCAATGTGTGGATGCAGCCTTCATCCTCATTCCAGGTGACCGGGGTGGCCGCCGAGGACATCTTCTTCAAGCGATTCTTCGACAAGTACGGCGTGCAGCCGGACTACCAGCAGCGCTACGAGTACAAGAACGCGGTCAATCCCTACCTCTACAGCGACTACACGCCGGCGCACCGGGAGTCGGAGCTGTCGTGGCTGGGGTCCGTCTACGGCACGGGCCTGACGGCGGCGGCGCAGGACCGGTCCAAGTCGCCGGCGGCGTTGCGCGCACAGATCGAGGCCGGGCCCTATTCGGCAGAGCAGGCGGTGGCGGGCGGGCTGGTCGACCATATCGGCCAGGAGAAGGAGGCCGAGGACGCCATCCTCAAGCAGGCCGGCGATGACTCCCGGATGCTGGATTTCGCGTCCTACGCCAGCGCGACGCGCCAGGCCTCGGCCCTGGCCGGCGCGGGCAAGCCCGTCGTGGCCGTGATCGCGGCCGAGGGGGCCATCGTCACCGGCACCGGCCAGCACGCCAGCCCGTTCGGCGGCGGCGGCAACATCTATTCCGACGACGTGGCCAAGGCCTTCTACAAGGCCATCGCCGACAAGAGCGTGAAGGCCATCGTCTTCCGCGTCTCCTCGCCCGGCGGCTCCGACACGGCGTCCGAACAGATCCTCAGCGCCGTGCGGGCCGCCAAGGCGGCCGGCAAGCCCGTGGTGGTCAGCATGGGGACCTATGCGGCCTCGGGCGGTTACTGGATCTCGTCCCAGGCGTCCGAGATCGTCGCCCAGCCGTCCACCCTGACCGGTTCGATCGGCGTCTTCGGGGGCAAGTTCGCGATCGGCCCGGCCCTGTCGCGGTTCGGCGTCGACGTGCGGGGCCTGAACGTCGGGGGCGACTACGCCGGCGCCTTCGGGTCCGGCGCGCCGATGACCGACAAGCAGCGCGCCGCGTTCTCGGCCTGGATGGACGCCATCTACAACGGTTTCGTCGCCCGCGTGGCCGAGGGCCGGCGGCTGTCGCCCGACCGGGTGCGCGAGATCGCCAAGGGCCGCGTGTGGACGGGCGTCCAGGCCAAGGACCTGGGGCTGGTGGACCAGATCGGCGGGTTCTACCTGGCCGTGGACCGGGCCAAGGCCCTGGCCCACATCGACGGCGAGGCGCGGCTGAAGCCCTTCGACGCCCAGGTGTCGCCGTTCGAGGCCCTCAGCCACATGTTCGGCGGCGGCGCCGACGCCACCCGCATCCTGGCGGCCGTCAGCTGGCTGGCCCGCGATCCGAACGCCCAGGCCATCGCCGGCGAAGTCCGCGACGCGGAACTTCGCCAACAGGGCGCCACGGTGCTGGCGCCGCGGCTGGTGAAGTAGGGGGGGTCAGCTGTAGCCGAGCAACGTCCTGAGGCCAGGGGCGCAGAAGTCCACCAGCCGCTTCTGGGCGTCTGGCAACACGTCGGGGATCTCCACCCCGATGTTGAGGTTCTCACGCGCCGTGCGGCTCAGGCGCCGGTCTGCGCCGGCTTCCACCCGGGCGCGCCAGTCTGGGGGCGTCTCGACGCCGCAATTGTCCAGCAATTGGGTGAAGAAGCGCTCGGCGGCTCGGCTCTGCAGATCGTTCGCCGCCGCCGCCAGGTCCTCGTAGCGGATGATGATCGCCTTGGTCCCGCTCCAAGCGACGGCGTTGTGAGTGTAGACGTCCAGCAGAGAAGGCTGTTTCTGGTGAACACCCAGGATCATCATGTTCAGCGCCTCTTCCATGGAGACTGCGCCGCCCTTGATGTTGTTGAGGTTGCCGTTGAATTCGTCTGACAGGAAGAACCTGGCTCGCGCCAAGACCCAGTCGTAGGGATCGCGAACCAGCAGGATGTGGCGAACCTGCTGCAGGGCCAACACCGAGTAGTCGTCGAACAACAGATGGCCCCAGCTGACGAAGGGAGGCTGGGCGCGGAAGGCGGCCATGTGCAGCCGCAGATTCGGCGCCTGGATGTAGTCGCCGTGGTACTGCTGCGCCTCGGGCACGAACATCCGCATGATGTTGCGGATCAGGTGCGTGCCGCTCTTGGGGACGCTGTTCAGAAAGAGGGGCTGACGCAGGGGCGCGCGGTCGAAGGTGGCGCCCACGTCCACCAGGGTGTCGGTCTCACCCCCCTTTATGAATGACGGGATGACGCCGTTGTCGGCCATGACGTTTCGACCTCCGTGACGCGGACCGAACCCGCGACGACGATCCTAGCCGATCGTCGCCGGGCCTGCGCGCCTGCATATGGCGTAAACGAAAAGTCCCGGCCGACGGAGCCGGCCGGGACGCCTTTCGCGGCTTTCGCCGAACCTAGAACTTCTTGCTCACGTCGATGAAGAACCGGCGACCGTAGTAACCCTCCTGGTATTGGGAGGCCAGGACCGACCGGCCGACGGTATTGAACGCGCCGAGGTTCAGGGTCGTCACCGAAGGCGGGTCGCGGTCGAACAGGTTCGAAATCCCGAGCGTCATGCTCCAGGTGTCGAACTTCTTCTTCACCGAGATCGAGTGGAAGGCCACGAACTCGGTGTGCACCTTGTAGTGGATGGTGCCCGAGGCGTTGGTGTCGAAGCCGAGCTGCTCGGCGCTCGAAGCCTTGCCGATCATGTCGACGCTCCAGGTCGCCGACCAGTCGCCCTTGTCGATCCGGACGTTGGCCAGGCCGGTGAAGTCAGGGTCGCCGACCTGGCCATTGGAATCGACGACGTTGTTGGCGAACAGCGCCTGCTTGTCCTCGAGCTGCCAGGTGAACTGGCCGTCCAGGGTCAGCTTGGCGCCCCAGGGGATGTCGCGGCGATAGCGAACCGTCAGGTCCAGGCCGCGGTTCTTCTGGGTGGCGATGTTCAGGTAGTTGTCGTGCACCACCGTGATCCCCGACGTGGCGGTCGGCCGCGTGAAGAGGGTGCACAGGGGGTCGGTCGGGAAGGTCAGGGAGTTGTAACAGAGGAACGGAATGTTGTTCGCACCGAGCTGGGTGATCTCGTTGCTGATGTCGATGTCGAAGTAGTCCAGCGCGATGCTCAGGTCGGCGAAGCTGGGCGTCAGGATGACGCCCGCCGTCAGGGCCTTGGAGGTCTCGGCCTTAACGAAGCCCTTGCCGCCGCCGGACACGACTTCCGCAGAAGATTGCGCCCCGCCGAAGTCCGGCGCCACGCCCGCCGCGGCGCAGTTAGTCGCCACGCGCTGCGGCGTCGTCCCGGCGGCGAGCCCGGCGGCGTAGTTGATGCAGGGGTCGACGCTGCGTTGGCCGAGGAAGCTGGTCTGGTCGGCCAGGTAAAGCTCGAAGAGGCCCGGCGCACGGAACGAGGTGCCGTAGCTGGCCCGCAGGCGCAGCCAGGGTGTGGTCTGCCAGTTCAGGCCGACCTTGTAGGTGCCGTTGCCGCCGTAGCTGTCCACATGGGTGTAGCGGCCCGAGATCGAGGCCGAGAGCTGCTCGATCAGGGGGTAGCCCTTCAGCAGCGGCACCTGGAATTCGCCGAACACCTCGCGGGTGTTGTCCGTTCCCTTGGTGATGCCGGCCCCTGTCAGGCCCCAGCTGTTATGGGCCAGGGTGATCGCGCCGGGAACGTCGTTGATGGAGTCGTGGCGGATGTGGAAGCCAATGGCCGCGCCCACCGGGCCGGCGGGCAGGTGGAACAGATCGCCTGTCATCGTCCCTTCGACGTAGGTCTGGGTGTAGATCGTCCGCCCGGTCTCGGTGTCGTAGAGGAACGCCTTCTGTTCGGGCGTGAGGTTGCCGGCCAGGAAGTTCGGATCCATCCACGGAATGTCGATGCAGGCCCGGTGGCTGACCGGCGTGGTGTAGCCGACGCAGGAGGCTGTCGGACGCGGGATCGAGTTGGCGTTGAAGAGGCCGAAGCTGCCGAAATCGCTGCGCCCGTCGGAGGCATAGACGGCGTCCTTGAGGATCACGTCCTGCGTATAGGCGCCGTCCGAGTGGCTGTACTGGGCGAACAGGTCCCAGGTCCAGCCGTGCAGGGCGTCGAAGCCGCTGAAGTCGCCCTTCAGGCCGGCGACGACACGGGCGTAGTTGACTTCGGTCTTGTGCGAGAAGTGGTCGGTGATCGCCGTCGGGCTATAGAAATAGTTGCCCGTGAAGCCGGCGCTGAAGGGGTCGCCGGCGTCTTCGCCATAGGTGTAGGTCCAGAACTGGCGGAAGCCGTGGTCCTTGGTCGTGCGGCGGTTCAGCAGCACTTCGGCGTAGACGTCCGTATGCGGCGTCAGGTCGTAGCCGAACTGGCTGTAGACCGTCAGGCGCTTGGTGTCGGGGATCACGGACGAGGCGAGTTCCTGCGGCGATTCCGCGTTGCTCACGCCGGCGGTGGCGGACGTCGCGGGACCGCCGACGCGGAACCAGTTGTTGGGCACGCCGAGCGGGCCGAGGCTCGGGTTCGCATTGCCGTAGGCGTTGCCGCCGGGCCCATTGATCAGGGTGCCGGGCACCAGGACGCCGAGCTGGCCCGAAGCGTCGTACTGCAGGCGATAGCTCTGGGGCGCGCCGTTGAAGCCGTAGACATAGATCTGGCCCCAGGTGGTGCTGAGGCAGGCCGGCTTGCCGGTGCGCGCGTCGATGGCGTCGGCGCGGCCGCCGCTTGAATTGAAGATGTATTGCTCGGCGCAGTTCGTGAAGTTGCGGTCGCCGACACGCAGCTCCATCTGCTCGAAGTAGTCGACCGAGACGTTGAAATAACCCTTGTCGAAGGTCTTGCCCCAGGAGCCGTTGACCTCGTACTCGGCGCCGCCGGAGTGCTGCGGATTGCTGCCAAAGGCGTGGAAGTCGAAGCCGTCGTTGTTCTTCTTGGTGATGATGTTGACGACGCCGGCGATGGCGTCGGAGCCGTAGACCGACGAGGCGCCGTCCTTGAGGATCTCGATGTGGTCGATGGCCGATTCCGGCAACACGTTCAGGTCGAAGGCGGAAACCGAGCCGCGCGTGCCGGCCGGGCCGGCGCGGCGGCCGTTCAGCAGCACCAGGGTCCGGTTGGCGCCCAGGCCCCGCAGGGAGATGGTGGCCGCGCCCGGCCCGCCGTCGGTCACGAAGGCCGTGGAGATCGTCGAGTTCACCTGCGGCGAGCCGCTGGCCAGGGGCGAAGACTGCAGCAGGTCAACCGTGTCCGTCACGCCGCGGGCCACCGCGGCCTCGGGGCTGACGACCTGGATCGGCGAGGCGGTGTTGAACTCGGATCGCTTGATGCGCGAACCGGTGACCACCAGCTCCGAAACGTCGGTATTGTCCTGGGGCGCCGGTTGGGTGGCCGGGGCGGGCGACGACGCGGAAGGCGATGCCGGCGGTGTCCCGCCCTTGTCCTGCGCGAAGGCGGCGCTCGACCAAGCGACGCCGGCCAGCCCCGCGATCACCGTCGTGCAGAGCAAGTGCTTGCGGTTCAGGTACATTCAGTAACCCCCTTCAGACGCCGCCGGCGGACGACCTCCGCATGCGACCAAATGACATTGTGGTAACCGTTGCTGAAACGTCGCAACCCCTCAAGGTGGGTTTCCACACGGCCGTGCGTTTTTTGTCGCAAAACCGGGTTCTTTCTTCCGAATGTTGCCGATTGGCCGCAATTCGGCGCCCGGCCGCCTTGATCACGCCTTACGGTGGAAATGCGGTCCGAGCCTCTCTCGTAAGCTCAACTTTCCGGTCCGCCCAAGGGCTTGCGTCGGCGACGCCCTTCCATCTTTGCGGCTTTGGATTGCAATATGGTCGCGAATCCGTCGGCCTCTACGCCCCGCTTCGAAGGAAATTGTATGCGTATCGCCCTCAGGCTGACGCTGGTCGCGGCCTTCCTCTTCGCCGGCTTGGCCGGCGCGGCCTCCGCTCTTGCCGGACAGCCGACAGCGGCCGCCGCCGCGCACGCGCCGCCGACGCCAAGGGACTTCACCCGCGCGCCAGCTATCTCGGAAGTCTCGATTTCGAGGGATGGCAAGCACATCGTGGCCCTGACTTCGCCCGATGGCGACAAGGTCAACATCTCCGTGTGGCGCACAGACGATTTCTCCAAGCCCCCCACGGTCATCGCCGCGACGCGCATCCGCTTCCTGGACGTGAGCTTTCTCAAGAACGACCGGCTGATCGTCACGACGATCCAGACCCTCACCGTTGGCCCGACCCGCGGCCACCTGATCAAGGCCTACGTCACGGATCTGGAAGGCAAGGACTTCCGGCCGCTGCTCCCCGACACTGGCGTGAAATCAAGCGACATCGAGGAGTTCTACGACCGCTTCTCCGAGGCCACGCTGATTGACCCCCTCGCCAACGATCCCCGCGCCGTGCTCGTGCGCGACAACCGGGTCAACGGCAACGGCGACATCTATCGGGTCGACGTCTACACCGGCTCCGCCGAGCGGCGGGAACGCGGCTCCGAGAAGTTCGACAACTACCAGGCCGACTTGAAAGGCGAGATCCGCGCCAAGCAGGAACTCGGCTTCGACAACGGCAAGATGTACATCGCCCAGTGGATCAAGAACCCCGACACGGGCGCCTGGGAGGAGCACTTCCGCTCGTATGCGCGCGACCGAACCTTGAGCCAGGTGGTGGCTTTCACCACGGATCCGAACATCGTCTACGTGTCCAGCGTGCGCGGCGGCTCAGACAAGGCCGCCCTCTACGAATACGACATACGCAAGAAGACGTTCGGCGAGCCAGTCTTCGCCCACGCCCTGTTCGAGGCCGGCGGCGGCGTCCTCCAGTCGACGGCGCCTGGGGACTTCGGCCGGGTGCTCGGATTCACCTATGACGCCGAAAAGACCCGGGTCTATTGGGTCGACGACAAGCTGGCCGCTCTCGACAAGGGCCTTGGCTCGGCGCTGGGGGTGACCCCGGTCTCCGTCGCCTGGACCGATCCGGGCACGGGCAAGACCGCCCGCATCGGCGTCATGGACGGCGTCGGCGCCGGTATTCGCAGCTGGTCCGACGATTTCTCCTCCGTAGTCGTCGCCAAGTCGGGCCCCAAGCTTTCGCCGGAATATTTTCTGCTGCGCGACGGCAAGCTGATGTCACTGGGGCGCTCGCGCCCCTGGATCGATCCCGCCAGCCTCGGTGACACCCGCCTGGTGGAATATCCGGCTCGCGACGGCCTGATGATCCCCGCCTTCCTGACCACGCCCCCGGCGGCGCGGTTCGGCCCCGGCCCCTATCCGACCCTTGTCGAACCGCACGGCGGCCCGTGGGCGCGCGACAACATGGGCTGGGATGACATCGGCTGGGTCCAGTACTTCGCCAGCCATGGCTATGCGGTGCT
Organism: Pseudomonadota bacterium; assembly: GCA_018241335.1. GTDB lineage: Bacteria > Pseudomonadota > Alphaproteobacteria > Caulobacterales > Caulobacteraceae > Acaudatibacter. The sequence goes on along the minus strand of JAFEEA010000176.1, from coordinate 258 downwards.
GCAACCGCAGTTCCGCGGCTCCGAGGGCTGGGGGCAGAAGCTCTGGCGCGCCGGCGACGGCCAGTGGGGCCAGACCATGCAGGACGACAAGGACGACGGCGTCAAATGGCTGGTCGCCCAGAAGATCGCCGATCCCGCGCGGGTGGCGATGTTCGGCTATTCCTACGGCGGCTATGCGGCCCTGGCGGCCGCGATCCGGCCCAACGGGCTCTATCAGTGCGCCATCTCCGGCGCGGGCGCGGGCGACCTGGCGTCGAT
>JAFEEA010000175.1 GCA_018241335.1 Pseudomonadota bacterium | reverse complement strand
TTACGCGGCCTGCCGCGCGATCTCTTCTTCCACGTCGCGCAACTGGTCCTTGCCGAAGAACATCTCGTCGCCGACGAAGAAGGTGGGCGAACCGAAGGTTCCGCGCGCCACGGACGCCTCGGTGTTGGCCAGCAGGCGCGCCTTGGCGTCGGGCTCCTGGGCCCGCGCCAGAAGGCGTTCGCCGTCGAACCCGGAGGCGTCGAGGGCGGCCTTGGCGATGGCCGGGTCGTCCATTTTCTTGGGATCCTCCCACATGTGGTGGAAAGCGGCCTCGACGAAGGGCGCCAGCGTCCCGTCGATCTCGCAGCCGGCGGCGATGCGCATCAACATCAGGGTGTTGACCGGAAAGAACGGGTTGAAGCGGTAGCGGGTGATCCCGTGCCGGGCCAGGAAGCGGCGGGTCTCCAGCGCCTGGAACTCCGGCTTGTTCCGGATGCCGGCCAGGCTCTCGCCGGGCGAGCGGTTGCCGGTGGCCTTGAAGACGCCGCCCAGCAGCACCGGCACATAGCGGAACCGCACGCCCGTGTGCGCCTCGATGGCGGGGATAACGAGGTGGCTGAGATAGGCGTTGGGGCTGCCGAAGTCGAAGTGGAATTCCACGGTGGGGACGGTCACCAGCGTTCTCCATAGGGGCGAAGGTCGAGCTCGAAGGTCCAGCCGTCGCGGTGCTGGCTGTGCAGGGCCCAGTAGGCGTCGGCGATGGAGCTGGGGTTCATGAGCTGATCCGGATCGGTGATCTCTCCGCCGCCGGCCGCCCGGCGCCGCTCGCGCACCCAGGCGGTGTCGACGCCCGAGTCGATGACCAGGTGGGCGACGTGGATGTTCCTGGGCCCCAGCTCGCGCGCCATGGCCTGGGCGACGGCGCGCAGGCCGAACTTGGCGCTGGCGAAGGCGGCGTATCCCGAGCCGCCGCGCATCGAGGCGGTCGCTCCGGTGAAGAAGATCGAGCCGCGGCCGTGTTCGACCATGTGCCGGGCCGCCTCGCGCCCGGTCAGGAAGCCGCCGTAGCAGGCCATTTCCCAGACCTTGCGGAACACCCGCTCGGTGGTCTCAAGGATCGGGAAATTGACGTTGGCGCCGACGTTGAACACGCAGACCTCCAGCGGCGCGATGGCGTTCGCGTCGGCCAGGAAGGCGGCGATGTCGTCCTCCTTGCGGGCGTCGAGAGAGCGGGCGTGGCAGACCCCGCCCGCCGCCTCGATCTCGGCCTTGAGCGGCGCGAGCTGGTCGCCGTTGCGGCGGCCGGCGACGACCTGGAAGCCCTCGGCGGCGAACTTCCGGGCGATGGCCGAGCCGATGTAGTCGCCGGCGCCGACGATGGCGGCCGTAGCGTTTCGCGGTTCCAATGAACGTCTCCTGCCTTTCAGGGCGGCCCTGCCGCGATAAGTCAGTTCTTTTTTGGAACTGTCAACGGTGTTATGGTCCTGCCATGACGAGGAGCGCATCGCGATGAAGTGGGACACGCTGGAGGACGAGCCCTGTTCGGTGGCCCGAACCGTGTCGGTGATTGGCGACCGCTGGACCCTGCTGATCCTGCGCGACTGCTTCCTGAAGGTGCGGCGCTTCGAGGCGTTCCAGGCCCGGCTGGGCATTACGCGCCATCTGCTGGCGGCGCGGCTGAAGAAGCTGACCGAGGCTGGGGTCCTGAAGAAGGTCGCCTATCAGCAGCGGCCGACGCGCCACGAGTATGTGCTGACCGACAAGGGCCTCGACCTGCATCCGGTGATCATGGGCATCGTCCACTGGGGCGACATGCACATGGCCGGGACGGCGGGACGGCCCCTGCTGCATCGGCACCGGGCCTGCGGCTGCCTGTGCGATCCGGTGATGGTCTGCTCGGAATGTCGCGAGCCCCTGAAGGCCCGTGATGTGGTCGTCGAGCCAGGGCCCGGCGCCGCTGTGCCAGCCCGGGCCGGGTCGTGACACGGACCGTGTGAATTTTTCCGGACAACAAGCTTAAGCAGACTTGACACCCCCCGACAGCGTCGGCGAGCTTCAACTGGCGCTTGCATGCGCCTATGGGGGGTCTTTTCCAAAGAAACTGTTACCGATCCTGGCGCTCGCCGCGCTGGGCGCGAACCTTGCCGCCTGCGCCACGGTTGTTCGGGGCACAACCACGCGGTTCCAAGTCTCGTCGACGCCGCCGGGCGCCGAGGTCAGCGCAAACAACGGGTCATCCTGCAAGTCGACGCCGTGCACCTTCCGCCTGTCGCGCAAGGACGCCTTCGATGTCACCATCTCCAAGCCGGGCTATGTGACCCAGACGGTGCACGTGCGGTCCAAGGCCGCGAGCGCGGGAGTGGCGGAGATGACCGCCGGCAACTTCCTGATCGGGGGACCGATCGGCGCCGGCGTCGACGCCATGAGCGGCGCGACCAACGAGCTGTCGCCCAATCCGCTGCATGTGGACCTGGTCAAGCAGGGCGAGACGGCCGCCGCGGCGCCGGCCGCCCAGGCCGCCGCGGTGGCGCCGCCGGCCGAACAGGCCGCGCCCGCCAAGCCCTGACCTCGGGCTCCGGCGAGCGCAGGGCGCGCGAACGTCTTCCGGGACCGGTTCCGGCGGCCTAAGCTCCGCCGCAACCGCCAAAGGAGTCCGCATGCGCAGCGCCCTCGCCGCCGCCCTTGTCATCGCCCTCTTCGCGGGTTCCGCGGCCCAGGCCCAGGCGATATCCACCGCCCAGGCCATCGCCCAGGACCCGCCGGCGGACGCCGCCCATCCGGCGCGCATGGAGGTGATCCATGTGCCCACCGGCGGCGTGAAGGTGAACGGGATCGTCTATGTGGCCGCCGGGCCCGGCCCCCATCCGACGTTCGTCCTTTTCCACGGCCTGCCCGGAAACGAACGCAACCTGGATCTGGCGCAGGCGGTTCGGCGGGCCGGCTGGAACGTGGTGGCGATCAACTATCGCGGCTCATGGGGCAGTCCCGGCGCCTTCAGCTTCGCCCAGAACCTGGAGGACGCCCGCGCCGTGCTGGCCTTCGTGCGCGATCCAGCCAACGCCGGGCCGCTGCAGATCGATGTCGGACACGTCGCCATCGGCGGCCACAGCATGGGCGGCTGGGTGGCGGCCGAGACCCTGGCGGCCGACCCGGGCCTTCTGGGCGGGGTGACCATCTCGGCCGGCGACATGGGCCTCCTGGGCCAGGGCGCGCGCAAGGACCGCGCGGCGATCGTCAAGTCCATGGCCGAGAACCGCGAGTCCCTGAACGCCACCGCCGAGCAGATGGCCGACGAACTGGCCCTGCACGCCGAGGAATGGACCTTCGCCGCCCTGGCGCCCAGGCTGAAGGACCGGCGCCTGCTGGTGCTCTACAGCGACGACTTCGTGAAGGGCCACTCCGAGGCCCTCGCCGCCGGCGTGAAGGCCGCCGGCGGGACCATGATCGCAACCGGCCACGAACCCACCGACCATGGCTGGTCCGACCACCGCATCGCCTTGGAGACGCGGGTCATCGACTGGCTGAAGAGCCTGCCGGCGAAACCGTGAGCGACTGGTGGCCGCCACTTATCTTGGCGCCCTTCTTCGCGTTTCTAATCTTCGCGATGCAAGAATGGGGCTCGTTGTATCGCATTCGCGATCATCAGCTGGTGATCTACACATTGTTGCTTCCAGATCGTGAAATCGACTTGGACCACATCACTCATATCGAAGTCACCCGGCGCAAGAAGATGCGCCCTTGGGGCGGGTCTCTCCTTAACGTCTATGTCTCGCGAACCTTCGCCCGACATGTCCTCGTCAAGCTTCGTGACGGGCGGAAATTCTTGCTCGCGCCAAAGGACGCCGAGACATTCGCTCGCGACCTCGCGTTCAGCTCGGGCGCAGAGGCGGTTTGGACGAATTGATCGCCGCCAAGCCTAACGCCGCCAGCGTGAATCCGGCCGCCAGGAACATCGTCAGCCCCGACCAGGCCGGCGCGCGCCCGCCGGCGATCGACCAGGCGAAGAGCTGGGTGAGCGCGACCGGGGCGATGACGCTGGTCAGGCTGGCGATGGAGGCGACGGCGCCCTGAAGCCGTCCCTGCTCGTCCTCGTCCACCCTGGCCGACAGCAGCGCCTGCACCGCCGGGCCGGCGACGCCGCCGAGCACGATCGGCAGGTTGGCGACCCAGAACCAGGGGCTGAGGGTCGCCAGCCCCATGGCGACGAGGCCGGCGACCTGAAGCGCCAGGCCGCCAAGCGCCGCGCGCCGCTCGCCGAAGCGCCTGGCCGCCCAACCGGCGCCCACGGCCTGGATGAAGATGCTGGCGGGCCCCAGGACCGCGCAGAAGAGGCCGAAGTCCAGGGCCGACCAGCCGTAGCGTCGGGCGGTGTAGAGGACGAGCATGTTGTCCTTGGCCTGGAACGCCAGCCAGGTGAAGAACAGGGCGGCGGCCAGGGGGGCGACGCCGCGCCGGCCGAGGATCGCGAGGCCGCTGAGCGGGACCAGGCCCCGCCAGTCGGCCGCCGCGCGGCGCTCCGGCGGCAGGGATTCCGGCAGCGCCACCAGGCCCCACAGCCCGGCGACGAACGACATGCCCGCCGCCAGCCAGAAGGGCGCGCGCAGGTTCAAGGCCGCCGTCACCCCGCCCAGCGCCGGGCCGATGGTGACGGCGCTCCAGATCGCCGCGCTGACCCAGCCGAACCGCCGGGCGCGGTCCTGGGGCGCGGTGACGTCCGCCACATAGGCCATCGCCGCCGCCTGGCCGCCGCAGGTCACGCCGCAGAGCACCCGCCCCGCCATCAGCCAGCCGATGTTGGGCGCCAGCGCGCCCATGACCAGCTCGACGCCGACGAACAGCATGGAGACCACGATCACCGGCCGCCGGCCGAAGCGATCCGACAAGCGGCCGAGAACGCCGGCGGCGATGAACTGGGGGGCGGCCCAGGCGACCTCGAGGTAGCCCGTCCAGCGGGCCGCCTCGGCCATGTCGCCGCCGAGCAGGCGTTGGGCCAGGCGCGGCAGGATCGGAAAGGAAATGGATTGGGCGAGGCTGTCGAGGAAGACGACGACTAGGACCAGGGCGACGGCCGCCGTGCGGCGATCGGGACGTTTCATGACGGGCGATTCCGGGCTGGCCGGTTCGCGAACCGGCGTGACGAAGACCCCGGCCGCGGCGGCGGCCGGCGCGGAACGGCGCGGCGATGCGAGGGGCTGGCCCCCGCCGCGCAGCTCGTCAGCTCTTCAGTCGTTCGCAGGTCACCATGGAGGCGAGACTAGCGGGTCGCGTCCGAACGGCAAGCGGCGGGCCTCACAGATCCACCTCCTCGCAGCCCAGTTCGTCGCGGATCAGGTCGGCGACTATGCGACGATGGCAACGCGCGGCGTCGGCCTCGAAGCACAGCAGGGCGGCGGGCTCGTCGCGGGCGATGGCGATAGCCTGGGCGAGTTCCTTTTGGGCGGCTGGCTCGGCCAGGTGGGCGTGATAGATCTGGCGCATCTCGTCGATGCGGCCGTGGCGGGCCGCGTCGCGGCCGGGCTTGGGCGTGCCGAGCTGGCGGAGGTGCGTGTAGGCGATCCCGCGGGCGTTGAGGGAATTGGCGAGCACGGTCTTGGAGAAGCCCGCGCGGCGGGAGGCGGCCACGGCGCGCACGTCGATAAGCACCTTGACCCCCGCCGCCTCGAGCCGGGCGATCACGGCCTCCTGGGTCGCGGCCTCGTAGCCGATGGTGGCGAGCCGGCGCACGGCGCCGGTCAGGGACGCGGGGGCGGCGCGGCGCGCGGCCCGACGGTGGCGATGACGCCGCGCGCGTCATAGGCGGACGGACCGTCGGGCCTGGCGCCCTTGCCCATCGTGATCTCCATGGACGCCCGGGTGACCGGCCCGCCGCTGAGATCGTAGCTGGATCCGACCCCAAAGCCGCCGTGGCGGCCGAAGCTGCCCGTGCCGAAGGAGACGGTCGCGCCGGAGCGCGGCGGCCGGGCGTCCTCATAGCGGCTGACCACCCGGAACCAGTCGTAGCCATCGCGGACGGTGATCTCGGCCGCGCGCAGCAGGACATAGTCCTGCACCTGCTGCGGCGGGCCATCGCCGCCCTGGAAGGTCACCCGGTAGCGGCCGGGCTCGATGCGCTGTTCGGTGTAGCCGACGGCGCTGGGCGAGGCCGCCGGCTGGTAGGTCGTGGCCGTCTCGCAGGCGCCCAACAAGAGGCAACCGGCGGCGATCATCAAGGCGCGTTTCATGAGGCGGCTCCAGGACCGGTCCCTGCTCTCAATGGTCCGCCCTGGCGGAGGTTCCGGCAAGGCCCCGACCGGCGTTTCACCTCACCCTCTCGGATAGAGGATCATCTGGGTGCAGCGGAACACGGCCAGTTTCTTGCCCGTGGCGGCGTTGGTCAGGGTGGCGTCCCATATCTGGGTGCTGCGCCCGCCGTGTAGCAGCTCGGCCGCGCACTCGACCTCGCCCTCCAGCAGGGTGCCCATGAAATTGCACTTCACCTCGACGGTGGTGAAGCCGTTGGAGCCCTCGTTCCAGACGGTGGAGACGCCGTAGGCGCAGAGGATGTCCGCCACCGAAAGCAGGCACCCAGCCAGCAGGTAGCCGGTGTGGGCCACGAGGTCCGGCCGCACGGCGAAGCGGCCGACGACCCGGCCCTCGGCGACCTCGGTCACGCGCAGGCCCAGATGGCCCGGCAGCTTGCCTTCGTTGGCGCGGTTGAGGTCTTCGACGGAGGTGCGGTTGGTGGTCGCCGGCATGGTGTTTCCCCTTTGCGTTCGCCTTTAGCGCGCGCCGTGGCGCGAGGCGACGCCAAACGAGACTCCCGGCGACAGGTAATCTATGTTCACCTGCACGTACCGGTTCTTCTGGCCGGGCGAAGGGGGAATTCGGCGAGCATGGCCTTGGAGCATTTCGACGTACTGGTGGTGGGCGCTGGCCTGTCGGGGATCGGCGCCAGCTATTACCTGAAGACCCGCTGCCCGAACCGCAGCTTCGCGGTCTTCGAGGCGCGCGCGGCCATGGGCGGCACCTGGGACCTTTTCCGCTATCCCGGAATCCGCTCGGACAGCGACATGTACACCCTGGGCTACGCCTTCAAGCCGTGGACCGAGGCCAAGGCCATCGCCGACGGCCCGTCGATCCGCAAGTACGTCAACGAGACGGCGGCCCAGTACGGCATCGACAAGCTCATCCGCTACGAACACAAGGTGAAGCGCGCCGCCTGGGATAGCGCCGCCGCGCGCTGGACCGTCGACTACGAGGTCGGGCCGGAGAAGGCCCCCCGCCAGGTCACCTGCAACTTCCTGCACATGTGCACCGGCTACTATAGCTACGCCCGCGGCTATCGCCCCCACTTCGAGGGCGAGGAGTCTTTCAAGGGCCCGATCATCGAGCCGCAGTTCTGGCCCGAGGACCTGGACTACACCGGCAAGCGGGTGGTGGTGATCGGCTCGGGCGCCACAGCCATGACGCTGGTGCCGGCGATGTCGGACAAGGCCGCGCACGTGACCATGCTGCAGCGTTCGCCGACCTATGTGGTCTCGCGCCCCGCGGAGGATGACTTCGCCAACAAGCTGCGCAAGCGTCTGCCGGCGCAGCTGGCCTATGACATCGTGCGCTGGCGGAACGTCTTGCTGGGCCTCGTTTTCTTCCGCATGGCGCGCAAGAACCCGGAGAAGACCCGCGACGGCATCCTGAAGATGGTGCGCGAGCAGCTCGGCCCCGACTACGACGTCGAGACCCACTTCACGCCCCGCTACAATCCCTGGGACCAGCGCCTGTGCCTGGTGCCGGATGCGGACCTCTTCGACTCCATCAAGGCCGGCCGCACCTCGGTGGTCACCGACCACATCGACCACTTCACCGCCGACGGCATCGTGCTGAAGTCCGGCCAGACCCTGCCGGCCGACATCATCGTCTCGGCCACCGGGCTCGACATGCTCTTGCTGAGCGGGCTGGAGGTCAGCGTCGACGGCGCGCCGGTGAATTTCGCCGAGACGTTCTCCTACAAGGGGATGATGTACTCGGGCGTGCCAAACCTGAGCTCCACCTTCGGCTACACCAACGCCTCCTGGACGCTGAAGGCGGACCTGACGGCCGAGTACCTGTGCCGGCTCCTGAACCACATGGACCGCCACGGCTACGCCGAGTGCCGGCCGGTGAACGATGATCCGACGCTGAAGGCCTCGCCCTGGCTGGACTTCAGCTCGGGCTATGTGCAGCGCGCCATGCAGCGCTTCCCCAAGCAGGGGGACAAGGCGCCCTGGAAGGTGCACCAGAACTACGCCCTCGACGTCCTGGCCTTCCGCTATGGGCGGCTGGAGGACGGGGTGATGCGGTTCTCCAAGGCGAGCTCGACGAAGGTTGCAGCGCCGGCGCCGGAGTCCGTGGCCGAGGCGGCGTAGAGCAGAGGGGCCTGAT
>JAFEEA010000174.1 GCA_018241335.1 Pseudomonadota bacterium | reverse complement strand
TGAACTTCATGGACCTGGCCGGCGTACAGCGCCTGGTCGAGGCCTAGAGCCGCACGCTCCATGTCAGACGCCTTCAAGCCGCTGCTGGCCAAGCTCGCCGACGGCGCGACCCTGACCGAGACCGACGCCGAGGTCTTCTTCTCCGCCTGCCTGCGCGGCGAGCCGACGCCCGCCCAGGTCGCCGCCGCCGTCACCGCCATGCGCATGCGCGGCGAGACCGTGGGCGAGATCGTGGCCTGCGCGCGGGCCATGCGACGGGCCGCCACGACGCTGGAGCACCCGTTCCAGGTCATCGACGTGTGCGGCACCGGCGGAACCGGCATCTCGACCTACAACATCTCGACCGCCGTCACCTTCGTGCTGGCGGGCGCCGGGGTGAAGGTGGCCAAGCACGGCAACCGCACCATGAGCCGCGGCTCCGGCAGCGCGGACGTGCTGACGGCGCTGGGCGTCAACCTGCAGGCCAGCCTCGATCAGCAGCGCGACGCGCTGGACCGCGCCAACGTCTGCTTCCTGTTCGCCCCCGCCCACCACGGCGCCATGCGGCACGTCCTGCCGGTCCGCCAGGAGCTGGGCTTTCGGACCATCTTCAACACGGTGGGAGCCCTCTCCAATCCGGCCGGCGCGCAGCGCCAGGTGCTGGGCGCCTTCTCGCCGAGCTGGGTCGAGCCGCTGGCGCGGGTGCTGGGCGCCCTGGGCGCCGAGCGGGCCTGGGTCGTGCACGGCGAAGGCCTGGACGAGATGACCACCACGGGCGTCACCCAGGTCGCCGAGTGGCGGGCCGGGTCGGGCGTGCGGCTGTTCAATGTCACGCCGGAGGCCGTCGGGCTGCCGCGAGCCACCTTGGCCGATCTGACCGGCGGCGACGGCGCGGCGAACGCGCAGGCGATGCGGGCGCTGCTGTCCGGGGCGGCCGGCCCCTATCGCGACATCGTGCTGCTGAACGCCGCGGCGGGCCTGCTGGTCGCCGACCGCGTCGAGACCTTGCGGGAAGGCATCGACATGGCCGCCCACGCCATCGACTCCGGCGCGGCGTCGAAGGCGCTCGACACGCTGGTCGAGATCACCAACCGGACGCCAGCGACCGCATGAGCGACATCCTGGCCCACATCGCCGACTACAAGCGCGGCGAGGTCGCCGAGCGGCGCGCGCGGGAGACCCAGGGCCAGGTCGAGGCCCGCGCGGCCCTGGCCAGCGCCCCGCGCGGCTTTCGCGCCGCCCTGGAACGGGCCCACGCCCCCGGCCGACTGGCCCTGATCGCCGAGATCAAGAAGGCGTCGCCCTCCAAGGGCCTGATCCGGGCCGACTTCGATCCCCCCGCCCTCGCCCGCGCCTATGAGGCCGGCGGCGCGGCCTGCCTGTCGGTCCTGACCGATACGCCGAGTTTCCAGGGGGCGGACGCCTATCTCGCGGCGGCGCGCGACGCCGTCGCCATCCCCGCCCTTCGCAAGGAGTTCCTGGTCGACCCCTGGCAGGTGGCCGAATCCCGCGCGCTGGGGGCCGACGCCATCCTGGTGATCATGGCCATGGTCGATGACGGCCTGGCGCGCGAACTGATGGCCGAGGCCGCGCGCCTGGGCATGGACGCCCTGGTGGAGACCCACGACGAGGCCGAACTGGACCGCGCCGTCGCCTTGGGCGCGGGCCTGATCGGGGTGAACAATCGCGACCTGCGCACCTTCGTCACCGACCTGGGCGTCACCGAGCGCCTGGCGACGCGGGTTCCGACGGGCGCCCTGCTGGTCACCGAAAGCGGCGTCTTCACGCCCCAGGACGCGGCGCGCCTCGAGGCCGCCGGGGCCCGCGCCATGCTGGTGGGCGAGAGCCTCATGCGGCAGCCCGACGTGGAGGCGGCGACCCGCGCCCTGCTCGGGACCGCCTGAACGCACGCCGCCAATCCAGCGTCGCCGGGGGACAACCTGTGGACAAGTGATTCTGCAGGCGGCGCGCATCGGCCCGCCGCGGTCCGCGACAAAGAGACTATCTCCTTGAAAAACCGTTGCTTTGGCGTTCACTTGACTTTAAGAAAGAACACCTAGAGAACATCCATAACGTTTTTGGTTTGTTCCCGCCGGGTCTGGCGAAGTGAAGGGCGAAGCGACGATGCTCACGCGCAAACAGCATGAACTGCTCATGTATATCCACGAGCGGATCAAGGAGACCGGCGTCTCCCCCTCCTTCGACGAGATGAAGGAGGCGCTGGATCTGGCGTCCAAGTCCGGCATCCACCGCCTCATCACTGCGCTTGAGGAGCGCGGCTTCCTGCGCCGCCTGCCGCACCGGGCGCGCGCGCTGGAGGTGACCAAGCTGCCCGAGCAGGCCACGGCGGCCGCGCCGCCGCGTGGCCGCTCGGCCTTCCGCCCGCAGGTGATCGAGAACGCCGGCGGGGGCCCCGCCCCGGCCAACGACAGCCGCGAACTTCCGGTGCTCGGCAAGATCGCCGCCGGCACGCCCATCGAGGCGATCCAGCATGAGCGCGACCGCCTGCAGGTGCCCGAAAGCATCCTGGGCGCCGGCGAGCACTATGTGCTCGAGGTGCAGGGCGACTCCATGATCCACGCCGGCATCCTGGACGGCGACTATGTGGTGATCCGCAAGGCCAACGCCGCCAACTCGGGCGAAATCGTCGTCGCCCTGGTGATGGGCGAGGAAGCCACGCTGAAGCGTCTGCGCAAGAAGGGCGCCTCGATCGCCCTGGAGGCCGCCAACCCCGCCTACGAGACCCGCATCTTCGGCCCCGACCAGGTGCAGGTGCAGGGCAAGCTGGTCGGCCTGATCCGCCGCTACCACTGAGGTCGTGGCGGCCAGGGGGGGTGACCGCCTAGTCGCCCCCGCTCGGCCCGCTCCACGGCCGCTCGCCGCGACTGTCCTGAGCCCAGGCGACCCGCCATCCTTGTGGCTGGCGATAGATCTCGGCCGAGCCGCCCCTGGCGAACTGCTCGCCGGTCAGGATGAACTTGCCCGCGCAGGCGGCGGTCGGGACGACCGCTGTCGCGCGAATCACGACGATGTCGGCATTGCGGCAGACCTCGTCCAGCTCGGCGCCGGCGGGCGTGCGATGGATCCACCAGAGCACCAGGCGCGCGCCGCTGGCCGTCCGCGCGCCGCACATGCGCCGGTCGCAGTCGAACGGTCGCGCCCTGGCCGGATCATCGTCCTCCAGATCGAAACCCCTGCGTCGTGACCAGATGTCGGCCCCGAACAGCTTGACCTTGGGCCGCACCAGCCATGCGGTTCGCCCATCATGGACCGCGGCGGCGGCCGCGTCGGACGATACCCAGGCCTCGGGAGCCGGCGGGCGCGGCCAGAGGCTTACCGCCAGGGCCAAGGGCAGGCCCAGCCAGCGCAGGGGGCCGCGCCAGAGGCACAGGAAGAGCAAGCCCATGAAGGCGATCGGCAGGGCCGCGTCCGGCGCGCTGGGAACATTCCACACGGCGAACGGCAGTCGAGCGCATCCGTCGGAGACGGCGTAGAGGGCGTCGATCCCCCAGCCCGCCACCTTGAGCAGCGGCCCGCCCAGGTGGACGACCTCCAGCAGGGAGCCCAGCGCCAGGGCCGGCATGATGACGAAGGTCGCCAGGGGCTCGGTGACCAGGTTCGCGCCCAGGCCGTAGAGGGCGACGCGGTTGAAGTCCTGCATGGCGAAGGGGCCGGTGGCCAAGCCCGCAACGAAGCTGACGCCGAGGCTGATCCAAAGCCAGGACCAGGCGTCCTGCAGCAGGCGCAGCGGCCAGGGCGTGTTGATCGGGCGCACGGCCTTCGGCCACGCCTCCGCCAGGGCCACCAGGGCGGTGGTGGCGGCGAAGGACATCTGGAAGCCGGGCTGGACGATCGCCTCGGGCTGCATGACCAGGATGACCAGGGCGGCGATGGCGAGGACATGCAGGCTGATCGCGCGCCGATCCGCGAGGATGGCCCCGAACACCAGGCCGGCGGTGATCGCCGAGCGTTGGGCCGGCGGCGGCGCGCCGGAGACCAGCAAATAGAGCCCGATCGCGGTCAGGCCGACCGCCGCGGCGACCTTCTTGCCCGGCACGCGCAGGGCCAGCCACGGCCAGGCGGCCACAAGCAGGCGCACCAGCAGGAAGGTGAAGCCGCCGACGATGGCCATGTGCACGCCGCTGATCGAGATGATGTGCGCCAGGCCCGAATTGCGCAGCGAGGCCTGGGCGTCTTCGCTGAGCCACGCCTGGTAGCCGGTGATCATCGCCACCCCGAGCCCGGCCGAGGCGCCATCCATGTCCGCCGCGATGCGGCGACCGAGCTCCCAGCGCGCGGCGTTGATCGCCAGCTCGATCCTCAGCGCCAGCGGCGGCGCCGGCAGGGTGATGTATTCGGGCGAGGCGCGCGAGAAACCGACGCCTCCGATCCCCTGGAAGTATTCGTCGCGGGCGAAGTCGTAGGCGCCCGGACTGGCCGGCGCCGGCGGCGGGCTGATGAAGCCGGCCAGGCGCACCGCCCTGCCCGGCCCCGTGGCGAAGTCCGCAGGCACGGTGACACGGATGCGGTTGGGAAGCTGGCCGGCGCTGAGGCGGCCGATCCGCACAGGCGCTATGACAAGCCGCCCGCGCCCCGACGCCGCGCTCGCCACGTCCGTCACCCAACCCTCGACGACGGTGCTCTGCGACAAGGGCGCGACGGGCGCGGCCACCCGCAGGGTCCGGATCCGCCCGGCCGCCACGCCCCCCGCGAAGAGCGCGACGTAGAGGCAGAGTATGATCAGGGCCCGGCTGCGGCTCCAGCGCGCGGCGGCCACGGTCAGCGCCGCCGCGCAAGCCACGGCGAAGATCAGCGGCCCCAGCGCGGGCTCGTCCTTCAGGCTGAAGTAGACCGACGCCCCGCCGCCGAACGCAATTGGCGCGCCCAGCATCCAGCGGCCGACCTGGGCGGCCGCCTCGACCCGCAAGGCCCGCCACAGGGCGCCGATACTAGGAAGGCGCGCGCCGCGCGTGCTAAGAGGCCGCGCCCCTGGCCAGGGCGCCGTCGCGCCCGGCCTGGCCAGTCCTCCCGCAAGCGGATCGCCTATGTCCTCCCCCGTCGTCACCCGTATCGCCCCGTCGCCCACCGGCTCCATGCACATTGGCAACGCGAGATCGGCGCTTTTCAACTGGTTGTACGCAAAACACACCGGCGGCAAGTTCCTGCTGCGGGTGGAGGACACCGACCGCGAGCGTTCCACCGAGGCCTCGGTGCAGGTGATCTTCGACAGCCTGACCTGGCTGGGCCTGATGTGGGATGGCGAGCCGGTGTTCCAGTTCGCCCGCGCGCCGATCCACAAGGCGGCGGTGCAGCGCCTGCTGGACGCCGGCCACGCCTATCACGACTACCTGACGGTGGCCGAGGCGGACGCCCTGAAGGAAGAGTCCCGCGCCGCCGGCCACGCCCTGCGTTCCCCCTGGCGCGACCGCAAGCCCGGCCCCACCGAGGAGGGCAAGCCGCACGTCATCCGCTTCCGCACGCCCGACGAGGGCGACACCGTGGTGGAGGACAAGGTGCGCGGCACGGTGCGCTTCCCCAACAAGGACATCGAGGACTTCGTCCTTATGCGGACGGACGGCACGGTGATCTACAACCTGGCCGTTACGGTGGACGACCACGACATGGGGGTCACCCACGTGATCCGCGGCGAGGAGCACCTGAGCAACGGCGGGCGCCAGACCCTGCTCTACAAGGCGCTGGGCTGGGACGTGCCGGTGTTCGCCCACCTGCCCCTGATCCTGGGCAAGGACGGCGGCAAGCTCTCCAAGCGGCACGGCGCCCAGTCCGTCGGCGACTTCCGCGAGATGGGCTACCTGCCCGAGGGCGTGCGCAACTACCTGGCCAAGCTGGGCTGGGGCCATGGCGACGATGAGCTGTTCACGGACGAAGAGGCGATCGCCTGGTTCGATGTGGTGGACGTGGTCAAGGCCGGGGCGCGGCTCGACTTCGACAAGCTGAACCACGTCAACAACTGGCACATCCGCCGCGCCGACGACACGCGCCTGGCCGAGCTGGTGCTGCCGATCCTGCGCGACGAGCGCCACCTGGCCCTGCCGGACGACGCCCTGGCGCGGCTGGAGGCGGCGATCCCCCTGGTCAAGGAGGGCGCCAAGACCCTGCAGGAACTGGCCGACCTCAGCCTCTACGCCATCAAGGTCCGCCCCCTGGCGCTGGACGACAAGACGATCGGCAACCTGACGGACGAGACCCGCGGCCGGCTCGCGCGCCTGGTCGAGGCCCTGCGCGGCGCCAACGACTGGACCCCCCAGGGCCTGCAGGACCTGCTCAAGGCGTTCGCCGAATCCGAGGGCGTGGGCCTCGGCAAAATCGGTCCAGCCTTACGTGGCGTCCTCTCCGGCGGCGTGCAGGCGCCCGACCTCGGCAGCGCCCTCGCCTCGCTGGGGCGCGACGAGAGCATCGGCCGCATTCAAGACGCCCTTTCGCACTTGCGGTAAGGTGCTATAGGGCTCGTCGAACACGCGTTTGCACAGCATGAATTTGAAGGGGACTGGCATGGCTGATTACGCCTCGTTGTCGATCGGCGGGAAGAGCTACGATCTGCAGGTGATCAAGGGCACCACCGGCCCGGACGTCGTCGACGTGCGCAAGCTGTACGGCGACGCCGACGTCTTCACCTATGATCCCGGCTTCACCTCGACGGCCAGCTGCGAGAGCAAGATCACCTACATCGACGGCGACGCCGGCGTGCTGCTGCACCGCGGCTATCCCATCGAGCAGCTGGCGGAGAGCTCCAGCTTCCTGGAAGTCTGCTACCTGCTGCTGAACGGCGAACTGCCGAGCGCCAAGGAATTCGCCGACTTCGAGAAGACGATCACCTACCACACGATGCTGCACGCGCAGTTCGACCGGTTCTTCTCGGGCTTCCGCTCCGACGCCCACCCGATGGCGATCATGACCGGCGCGGTCGGCGCC
The DNA here is from genome assembly GCA_018241335.1 of Pseudomonadota bacterium. Lineage (GTDB taxonomy): Bacteria > Pseudomonadota > Alphaproteobacteria > Caulobacterales > Caulobacteraceae > Acaudatibacter. Next base: position 1,459 of record JAFEEA010000174.1, on the reverse strand, counting down.
CTGTCGGCCTTCTACCACGACAGCATCAACGTCGATGATCCCGAGCAGCGCAAGATCTCGGCCCACCGCCTGATCGCCAAGATGCCGACCATCGCGGCGCGCGCCTTCAAGTACTCCGTCGGCCAGCCCTTCGTGACGCCGCGCAACGACCTCTCCTACGCCGAGAACTTCCTGCGCATGGCCTTCTCGGTCCCGGCCGAGGACTGGAAGCCGAACCCGGTCCTGACCCGCGCCATGGACCGCATCTTCATCCTGCACGCCGACCACGAGCAGAACGCGTCCACCTCGACGGTGCGCCTGGCGGGTTCCTCGGGCGCCAACCCCTTCGCCTGCATCGCGGCCGGCATCGCCTGCCTCTGGGGCCCCAGCCACGGCGGGGCCAACGAAGAGGCCCTGATGATGCTCAAGGAAATCGGCTCGGTGGAGAACATCCCCGACTACGTCCAGGGCGTGAAGGACCGCAAGTACCGGCTGATGGGCTTCGGACACCGGGTCTACAAGAACTTCGACCCGCGCGCGAAGGTCATGCAGAAGACCTGCCACGAGGTCCTGGCCGAGGTGGGCGACAGCGACGATCCGCTGCTGAAGGTGGCCATGGAGCTCGAAAAGGTCGCCCTGAACGACCCCTACTTCGTGGACCGCAAGCTGTACCCGAACATCGACTTCTATTCGGGCATCACCCTCAAGGCGATGGGCTTCCCGACCACCATGTTCACGGTGCTGTTCGCCCTGGCCCGCACGGTCGGCTGGATCAGCCAGTGGAAGGAAATGTTCGAGGACCCGCAGCGCAAGATCGGCCGCCCGCGCCAGCTCTACACGGGCCCGCTGGCGCGCGACTACGTTCCGCTCGAAAAGCGCTGACCGGGTGGCGGCGGCGCCCCGGGCGACCGCCGCGACAGCGACAGTTCAAGGACTCGGAAACGGCCGTTCCCACCAGGAGCGGCCGTTTTCATTTGCGTGACAGGAATCCCGCCACGACCTCGGCGGCCCGCTCGGCGGGATCGCCCATGCCCCGTCCCATCAGATCCAGCGCCGCGTTCTGGGCCGCCACCTGCCGCGCGGCGAGGGCCGGATCGTCCAGCCGCCGGGCAAGCTCGGCCGCCAGGGCTGGACCGTTGCAGGCGTCCTGGATCAGCTCGGGCGCCACCAGCGCCTTGGCGGCGATGTTGACCAGGGTGATGTAGGGGGTCCGGATGATGAAGCGGGCCAGGAAATGGGTCACGTGGCCAAGGCGATAGCCCACCACCATGGGGCAGCCGGCCAGGGCGAGCTCCGTGGTCACCGTGCCGCTGCAGGCCAAGGCGACCGTGGCGGCGCGCATGGCGGCCAGGCGTGCCGCCTCGCCTTCGATGACATGGGCCCGATGCGGCCAGCCGGCCACGCGGCTCTTGACGAGATCGGCCACCGTCTCGGCCGCCGGGACGATCAGCTGCAGGTCGGGACGGTCCGCCTTGAGGAG
>JAFEEA010000173.1 GCA_018241335.1 Pseudomonadota bacterium | reverse complement strand
TCTCGGCCGCCCTGGCCGCCGCCACGGCCGCGGCGACCACGCCCATCAGCCCCGACCAGATGCCCGCGCCCAGGGCCGGCCTCTGGGAGCGCAGCCTGCGCGTCGACGCCAAGCCCCCGGTGGTGGAGCGCCGGTGCCTCGCCGGCCAGCCGATGGACCCGCTGGCGATCAGCCTCTCCTGCAGCAAGGCCGACCGCCGGCGCACCGCCACCGGTGGCGTCTCGGTCGACGCCGAGTGCGTGGACGACGGAGTGCCCGTGCGCCTGCGCCTCAGCGCCGAGGGCGACTTCACCAGCAACTACGCCACCGTGCGCAGCCAGACCCTGCTCAGCCCCCACGGCCCGCCGGTCACCACCACAACCCGCTCGACCTTCAAGTACCTGGGGCCCTGCCCCGCCGCCGGCGGCGGCTAGTTCAGGAACCAGTCCCGGGTCTGGGCGTCGGCCGGCAGCAGGGTCTCCAGCTTCAGGTCCTCCAGCCCCGGATCGACGCTCATGCCGACGGTGGCGACCAGGGAGAAGAGCCTCAGGTCCCGCCCGTCGATGCGGAAGTGCAGGCTGATCACCGGCGCGCCAGGCCCCAGGTCGGGCGCCCGGGCGCAGGCGTCGGCCACGCCGGGCAGGGCGAAGATCTCCGCCAGCAGGGCGCGGCCCTCGCCGTCGTCCAGCCGGCGGGCCACCTCGATCTCGATCAGGCCCACCAGGCGCGCGGCCGCCTCCTGCCAGTTGACCAGGCAGCGCCGCGGTCCGGCCGGGTCCAGCAGGGCGGCGACGACATTGGCGCTGGAGAGCGGCCCGAACCGGGCGAAGAAGGCCTGCCCGGCGGCGTTGATCTTCTGGACGCCCCAAAGCCGGTCCACCACCATGGCCGGATAGGGATCGTGCCGGTCGATGATGAACTGCAGCGCCTCGTCGATGGCCGAGCGCGCCTCCGGCGTCCAGGGGTTCATCGCCGCCGGCGCCGCGAAGCCCGCCGCCGCGTACAGCCGGTCGCGCTCGCCGCGCGGCACCGCCAGGGCGTCGGCCAGCTTCTCGATCGAGGCGCGGGTCGGCTTGGACCGACCGCTCTCCAGGAACGAGACGTGCCGTTGCGACAGTTCCGCGTCCAGCGCCAGGTCGAGCTGGCTGACCCGCCGCCGGGCCCGCCAGGCCTTGATCAGGGAGCCGAAGGCGCGGGGCTCGGCCTGGGCGGCGGCGGGGCTGTGCATCGGGAACGCTCCTGTCGGGACGTCCCTGTCCTACCGCGCCGGCGGGCGCTGGACGATTACCTGCCCGGTAATCAGGCCGCGGCCGCCATCAGCTTCGCGGTCTCGGTCGCCTGGGCCGCCGGCCGCGCCTGCATCCGCGCCAGCCACGCGCCCAACCTGGGCGTCTCGGCCAAGAGCGCGCCACCCTCCGGCGACTGCGGCAGGAAGTCGAGGTGCGCCAGCAGCATCAGGTCCGCCAGGCTGAGCGCCGCGCCGGCCATGAACGGCTGGTCGCCCAGGATGGCGTCCAGCGCCTTGAGGCAAACCCGGCTGGGCTCGATCGCCGCGGCCACGGCCGCCTCGTCCACCGGCAGGCCCATCATCGGGCAGATGATCCGGTTCCAGCCGATGCCGGAGGTCATGGAGGGCATCACATAGGCGTCGACGATCCCCATCACCTGGTTCATCCGCGCCCGCGACCTGGGCTCCTGCGGCTGCAGCGCGGGGCCCTCGAACGCCTCGTCGACATAGCGGATGATGGCGTCGGTCTCGTAGAGGACGAAGTCGTCGTGCGTCGCCCAGGGGATTCGCCCGAACGGCTGGTTCGCCAGGTGGTCTGGCCCCTTGGCGCCGCCGAAGGCGATGGGCTGCAGCCGGTGCGGCGCGCCCTTCTCCGCGCAGGCCAGCAGCGCCTTGCGGACGTAGGGGCTACCCGGCACGCCGTGGATGACGATCGGAGAGACGGCGGTCTTGGGCATGGGGTTCTCCTCCCTCGGGGTTCAGGACGCTTCGACGACGGCCTTGTAGAGTTCCAGGATCAGGCCCCAGCCATTGGGGCTTTCGAAGGTGGCCCGCGCGCCCTCGGCGCCCTCGCCCAGACGCTCCAGGTGGCGATGCTCGAGGTCGACGCGGGTCCGCCCGCCTTCCACGGCGGTGAAGGTGACGTCGACCTCGGTGGTCAGATTGGGGTCATAGGTCCACTGGGTCGTGACCCGCCAGGCGATGACGATGCGATCGGGCGGCGACCAGATCAGCACGTCGCCCCAGTGCGCCTCGACGTTATCCTGGCCGATCCCGTAGCAGCGCCCGCCGACGCCCGGCTCGATCACCGTCGACCTGGCCGGCGTCGAGCCGATCGTATGGCTGGCCGGCCACCAGCGGCCGATGTCGGCGGTGAACACCTTGAAGGCCAGGGCCGGATCGGCAGCCACGGTCACCGACTTTCGGACCGGGGCCGGGCGGATCGTCTCAGTCATTTGTGCGAATCCTTGCCATCATCCGGTTTCTGTTCGCGGGCTTGGCGCTCGACCTCGGCGGCGAAGTCGTCGAGCGCGGTGGTCCAGAACCGGTCCAGCCAGGCGCGCATGGCGCCCAGCCCCTGGGGGTCGATCTGGTAGACGCGCCGCGCGCCCTCTGCCCGGTCGGTGACCAGGCCGGCGTCCTTCAGCACCTTCAGGTGCTGCGACACAGCCGGGCGGCTGACCGGCAGGCCCTCGGCCAGGTCGCCCACCGCCCTCGGGCCGTCCGCGAGGCGCTCGAACACCGCCCGACGGGTAGGGTCGGCCAGGGCGGCGAAGGCGACAGAGTTGTAAGCCATGACTTACCGTAAGTCACGACTTACGACATTGTCAACCGGTCACGGCGTCCGGCCTTGCCGGCCGGCTTGCCCCGGCGGGGGAACGGCGCCTTTGTGCGGCCCTGTTTGCTTTTCGAGTGAAAGGGGCCGTCCTTGAAGTCTGTCGTGAAGTTGCTGCCGCTGGCGTTGTCGCCGCTGTTGATCGCCGCCGCTCCCCCGCCCAGCGCGCCGCCCCTGCCGCCGGCGGCCAACCAGGCCCTGGCCCGCGAGGCCCTGGCCGAGATGATCGCGGTCCGCTCGGTGCACGACGTCGGCACGGCCGAAGTCGCCGCCATCCTGGTCAAGCATCTCAAGGCCGGCGGCTTCACCGACAGCGAAGTCCAGGTGGTGACGGACCCGAAGTACCCGACCCAGGCCAACGTCGTCGTCCGCCTGAAGGGCAAGGGCAAGGGCAAGCCCATCCTCTGGAACGGCCACCTCGACGTGGTCGAGGCCAAGCCGGAGGACTGGACCTTGCCGCCCTTCCAGATGACCGAGAAGGACGGCTTCTTCTACGGCCGCGGCTCGTCGGACATGAAGCAGGACGACGCGGCGATGATGGCCGCCATTATCCGGCTGAAGCAGGAACGCTTCGTCCCCGACCGCGACATCATCATCGCCTTCACCGCCGACGAGGAAGTCGGCCTGGAGCAGGACGGCGCCGACTACCTGGTGCGCCAGCACCGCGACCTGGTGGACGCCGAGTACGCCATCGACACCGACGGCGCGAATGGCGAGCTGCAGGACGGCCGCCGCGTCTCGATGAAGCTCAACACCAGCGAGAAGACCTACGTCACCCTGCTGCTGGAAGTGACCAACAAGGGCGGCCACTCCTCCGAGCCCCGGCCGGACAACGCCATCTACACCCTGGCGTCGGGGCTGACGCGCCTGGCCGCCTTCCAGTTCCCCTACAAGCTCAACGCCACCAGCCGCCTCTACTTCCAGCGCGAGGCCGAACTGCAGCCGCCGGCGATCAAGGCCGACATGCTGGCCGTCGCCGGCCCGACCCTCGACCAGGCCGCCGCCGCCCGCATCGCCCGCGACCCCAGCTTCAACGCCGTGCTGCACACCACCTGCGTCGCCACCATGCTGTCCGGCGGCCACCAGGAGAACGCCCTGCCCCAGCGCGCCACGGCCACCGTCCAGTGCCGCATCATGCCCGACGAGACGCCCGAGCAGACCCGCGCCACCCTCGTCGGCGTCCTGGCCGACCCGGAGATCAAGGTGACCATCCCGGACAAGGTCGTCTCCGGTCCGGAATCGCCGCCCGACGCCCGCATCCTGGACCGGATGCAGAAGGTCACCTCCAGCATGTGGCCCGGCGTGCCGGTGATCCCGCACATGGAAGCCGGCGCCAGCGACAGCCTCTACCTGCGCGCCGCCGGCATCCCGACCTATGAGATCAACGGCGTCTTCGAAGACCCGCGCGACAGCCGCATGCACGGCCGCGACGAACGCGTGGGCGTGCAGGCCTTCTACGAGAGCGTCGAATTCACCTACCGGCTGATGAAGGAGACCAGCAAGGCGAACTGAGCCGCCCTAACGCGCCTTGACCGCCACGCCGTCGTGGACCGTGTCCGGCGGAAAGACCACCACCCGGTCGCCCGCCGCCAGGCCGCCCAGGATTTCCGCCTGGCGGTCGTTCATGGTCCCGACGCGCACCGGCCGCAGGCGCGCGCGCCCGGCCTCGATGCGCCAGACCGCCCAGCCGCCCGCCTGGCGCGCCAGGGCGCCCAGCGGCACGGTCAGGGCGGCGGGCTCGCGGCGCAGGAAGACCCGGCCCCAGACCCGATAGCCGGGGGCCAGGCGGCTCCAGGCCGCCGGCGGCGCCTCGAACTGCAGCAGCACGATCGCCCGCTGCTCTTCGACCCCGAGGGCCGAGGTCTTGGTGAAGCCCTGCGGCTCGATCCGGCGGACCTTGGCCGCAATGACGCCGGGACCGCCCCAGTCGTAGATCTCGGCCGCCATCCCCTCGCGGATGCGCACCGCGTCCTGCGACAGGAACTCGATGGCCGCCTCCAGGCTGTGGCCGTCGCTGATCTCGATCAGTGGCGCACCCATCTGGACGGTCCGCTCCGACGGCTCGATCACCCGGGTGACATAGCCGCTGGCCGGGGCGGTCAGGACCACCAGGCCCTGCCCCGTCGCCTGGGGCCCGAGCAGCGCCGCCTGGGCGGCCGCCACCTGGGACCGCGCCGCGGCTTCGGCGTTCTGGGCGGCAACGGCGGCGGCCTGGGCGTCGTCCAGGCTCTGGCGCGAGGCGTAGCCGGCCTCGGCCAGGGGCCGGACCCGGGCCAGTTCCGCGGCCGTGCGCACCCGCTCGGCCTGCAGCCGCGCGAGGTCCGCCTTGGCCGCGCCGACGGCCGCCTCGCGCTGGGCTCGCACCGAAGGATCCAGCAGGCCCGCCGCCGCCGGCCGCAGCCGGGCCACGACCGTGGCGCCGGCCCTGACCGTGTCGCCGACCTTCAGGGGCGTCCGCTCCAGCCGGCCGGCCACCGGCGCGGCGACGACATAGGCCTCGCGCACGCGGGCCTGGCCCTGGTCCTGCACCGTCTCGGCGATCTCGCTGCGCCCCGCGGTCGCCACGTCGACGGCGACGGGCCTCGGCAGGAACATCACGGCCACGCCGCCCACCGCCACCACGGCGACGGCGGCGATCAGGATCCAGCGCGTGCGGGACTTGGCCGCCATCGTCATTCCCTCGTCTTCAGGACGGACACCAGGTCCAGCGACCAGAGCCGGCGTACCAGCAGCAGGGCCGCCAGCACGATCGCCGCGGCGTAGGCCGTCAGCGACAGGCCGAGCGTCCGCGCCGTGATCAGGATCGGCAACCGGAGCTCCTCCCTCGAATAGGCGGCCACCAGGCCATGGGCGAAGGCCTGTCCCCCCAGCAGCCCGACCGGCGCGGCGATCAGGCCGGCGAGGGCAAGCTCCCCGAACAGAATGTAAGCGCATTCGGCCCGGGTGAAGCCCAGGACCTGCAGGGTCGCCAGGTCGCGCGAACGCTCCGCCAGGGTGATCCGGCCCATGTTGTAGGCGACGCCGAAGGCGATGGCGCCGGCGAATCCGAGGTAGAAGACGATGCTGATCGAGAAGGTGCGGGCCATCGTCCGGCGCCAGAGCTGCACTGTGTCGTCGCGCGAGGCGGCGCTGATGACCTGGGGCCGGGCCTCCAGGGCGCGGTAGAAGGGTCCGGACTGGTCTGCGGCGGTGACCAGGTCGGCGCCGCTGGCGAGGTCGCCCTCCCGCAGCAGGCGGTTGAGGACGGCGCGGGCCATGAAGACGTTGAGGCCGCTGTAGTCGTCGGCGAGGGCCGTCACCGGCAGGAGAAACCGCCCCCGCTGGCCTTCCAGGAACTCCAGCTCCACCGATTGGCCCGCCTTGACCCCAATCCTTCGCCCCAGCGCCTCGCTCAGAACCACGCCGCCGCCCTCGAACGGGATCACGCGTCCCTTGCGATCCAGGGGATGGGCGAGCTGGGCGCCGGGTTCCAGCCCCATCACGGGCACCTTCTTCGCCAGGCCCGTCGGCCCCCTGGCCCAGGCGGCCGTGACCCGCACGGGCTCGGCCGCCGCCACGCCCGGCAGCCGCGCCGCCTCCAGCGCCGACCGCGCTTCACGCGGATGGAAGAACCCGATCTGGGCGCTCCAGCGCTGGGCCCGGTAGTAGGCGTGGTCGATCACCTGGTTGAGGCTGTCATGCAGGAACTGCGTGCCGACCAGCAGGGCCAGGCTGGCGGCCAGGCCGGCGATGGTCAGCCCGGTCTTGACCGGGAACCTTTCCAGGCGGCGCAGGATCATGCGGGTCGGCTGGTCGAGCACCCGGGCGATTCCAAGCCTGTCCAGAGGGCCGCGCCGATAGGCCGTCGGCGGCGCGGGCTGCAGCGCCACCGCGGGCCGCAGGGCCGCGACCCGCCTGACCGAAACCAGCGAGCCGGCCACCGAAGCCCCCATGGCGATCACGGCGGTGATCGCGAAGACAGTGACGTTGAACTCCGGCGTGAACACCGGGAAGCGGAAGTATTCGGCGTAGAGGCGCGTCATCATCACCGACAGCACGGCGCCCAGAACGCCGCCGGCCAAGGCCCCCGCGAGGCCGATGACGGCGGCCATCTCGACATAGGGAACGGCCACCTCGAGGTCGGTGAAGCCGAACGCCTTGAGAAGCCCGATCTGCTCGCGTTCGGTGGCGACCAGGCGGCTCATCACCAGGTGGGTCAGGACGGCGGCCACCACCAGGAAGATCGGCGGCAGGACGCTGGCGGACGTCCGCAGCTCCTTCAGTTCGGCGGTCAGGAAAGCGTGGGAAATCTGGTCCTCGCGCCCATAGGCCACCGTCCCGCCATAGGGCTCGAGCAGCGCCGTCAGGCGTTCGGTGACCGCCTTGGCCGGCGCGCCAGGGACTAGGGCGATGGAGATGTCGCTGAAGGCTCCGACCAGTCCGGCGGAGCGCTCGGCCGTCGCCCGCGACGTCCACAGCACCGCCTGGTGCGCATCGTCGGGCAGGGTCGACAGGGACCCCGGCGCGTAGACGTACTCCGGCGACAGCACCGCGCCGACGATCGTCAGGGTGATCTGGCGGCCATTGACGGTCGCCGTCAGGCGGTCGCCCAGCCGCACCTTGGCGGCGTCCAGGAAGCTCTTGAGCGCCACGGCCTCGTCCGGCCGGGACGGGTCCGGCAGGCGGCCGCCCTGGACCACCAGGGCGTTCAGGCCCTGGGCCGGTTCATCCGGCAGGCCGATGATGCGGACGATCGCCGGTCGGACCTGGCCCGGAACGTCGGCCAGGCCGCCGCCGGTCGCCCTGGCGTCGACCACGGCCACGCCGGGGATCTCGCGAATGCGGGGGACGAGGCTGAGCGGCGCGCGCTCGGCGCTGGCGAAGACGTCGGCGAAGCGGGTCTGGCGATAGAAGCGGTCCTCGGCGACGCCGATGGCCTTCAAGGCGCCGTAGGCCATCACCGCCACGGCGACCCCGATGGCGGCCAGCAAAGCGATGGCGGCCGCCTGAGGCCACAGGCGGACCAGGTCGCGCAGCAGCTTGCGGTCGAGGGGCCTCACCAGGCCACCTCGGACGGGGCCTTGCGGCTGGGATTGACGGTGATCTCGGCCACCTTGCCGTCCCGGAAGCGGATCACCCGGTCGGCGATGTCGCCGATGGCGGCGTTGTGCGTGACCATCATCACCGTGGCCCCGGTCTCGGCGGCGACCTTGACGATGGCCTCCAGCACCTGGACCCCGCTGGCGCTGTCGAGCGAGCCGGTGGGCTCGTCGCAGAAGAGGACCTCGGGGCGCTTGGCGATGGCGCGCGCGACGGCCACCCGCTGCTGCTGGCCGCCGGAGAGCTCGGCCGGAAAGTGGTCCATGCGGTCGCCGAGGCCGACCAGGCCCAGGGCCTCCTCCGGACGCATCGGATCGGCGGCGATCTCGGTGATCAGCTCCACGTTCTCGCGCGCGGTCAGGCTGGGAGTCAGGTTGAAGAACTGGAAGATGAAGCCGACGGCGTGGCGCCGATAGCGGGTGAGCTGGCCGTCGGTGGCCTTGGCCAGGTCCTGCCCTTCGAAGGTCACCTCGCCGGCGGTCGGCCGGTCGAGGCCGCCCAGGATGTTGAGCAACGTCGACTTGCCCGAACCGGAGGGTCCCAGCAGGACCAGGATCTCGCC
>JAFEEA010000172.1 GCA_018241335.1 Pseudomonadota bacterium | reverse complement strand
ACGGCGTCGGCGCCCACCTGGCGGGCGATCTCGATCTGGCGCTTGGCGATCAGCGGCCGGGCGATGGAGGTGCCCAGCAGGTACTGGCCCTCATAGACGGTGTTGGCCCGGAACATCGGGAACACGAAGTCGCGCACGAACTCTTCGCGCAGGTCGTCGATGAAGATGTTCTCGGGCTTGATGCCCAGCATCAGGGCCTTTTCGCGCGCCGGCTCCAGCTCCTCGCCCTGGCCCAGGTCGGCGGTGAAGGTCACCACCTCGCAATTGTAGGTGTCCTGCAGCCACTTCAGGATGATCGAGGTGTCCAGGCCGCCGGAATAGGCGAGGACGACTTTCTTGACGGACGTATCGGCGGGCATCGGGGTTCCTGGAACCGGAGCGGAAGACAGGGCGCCTTTAAGGCCCATGACGACGACAATTCAACCCTCGCCGCGCCGCTCTTGATCAAGCGCAACGCCGGCGCATGGTCTAGCAGGCACTAGGCTTGGACGCCCCGCGTTCCCACCTAGGGGCGGAAGTCGAGGCTGGACCCTGGCGTTTCCAGGCCGCGCCCCGACCCTTGATGAACCGGGAGGCGCTCGCGCATGGCCAACGACGACCCCAAGAACTGGCCGCGGAACTGGATGTGGGGCGACGCCCTGGACATGCTGGCCCGGGCCGAGCGCCTGCACCAGCAGATGTTCCAGCCGGTGCGCGGCCCCGCCGCCCAGCCCACCTGGGCGCCGCCCGTGGACGTGCTGGAGACCGACCGCGAGGTGCTGATCATCGCCGCCCTGCCCGGGGTCAGCGAGGACGCCGTGTCCCTGGCGCTGGACGGGTCGTGCCTGGTCATCGCCGGCGCCCGGGTCCTGCCGCCGGAACTGCGCACCGCCGGCATCCACCGCCTGGAGCTGCCCCAGGGCCGCTTCGAGCGCCGCGTGCCCCTGCCGCCGGGGCGCTACGACCAGATCCGCCACCGGGCGGTCGACGGCTGCCTGCAGGTCAGCCTGCGCAAGAGCGTTTGAGGTTCCCCATGGCCGATTCAGCCAATCCCGAAACCGTCGAAGCCAAGACCCGCAGCGAAACGCCGGTCGCCCCGCCGCCCTCCGACGCCTTCATCGTCCTGCCCGTGCGCGGGGCGGTGCTGTTCCCCGAGATCGTCACCCCGCTCACCATCGGCCGCCCGGCCTCCATCGCCGCCGCTCAGCAGGCGGTGCGCGAGCAGCGCCAGGTGGTGGTGGTCCTGCAGCGCGACCCGGCCGTGGAGACCCCCGGCCCGGCCGACCTGCACCCCGTCGGCGTGGTGGCCAACATCCTGCGCTACATCACCGGCCCCAACGGCGAGAGCCACGTGATCTGCCAGGGCGTCCAGCGCTTCCGCATCACCGAGACCCTTGAAGGCTGGCCCTATATCGTCGCGCGCGGCCTGCACCTGGCCGAGCCGACCACCACCGGTCCCGAGATCGAGGCGCGGTTCCTGAACCTGCGCCAGCAGGCCATGGATATCCTCGACATCCTGCCCCAGACGCCGCCGGAGCTGCGCCAGACGGTCGAGCAGATCACCGCCCCCGGCGTTCTCGCCGACATGGCGGCCGCCTACACCGACATCCCCGCGCCCGAGAAGCAGGAGGTGCTGGAGACGCTGGACCTCGTGCCCAGGCTGGACAAGGTTTCCAGGATCCTCGGCCATCGGCTGGAGGTGCTGAAGCTGTCGCGCGACATCGGCGCCCAGACCCAGGCGTCTCTCACCAAGCGCCAGCGCGAGGCCCTGCTGCGCGAGCAGCTGGCCACCATCCAGCATGAGCTGGGCGAGGACGAGGGCAACAGCCAGGAAATGGCCGACCTGTCGGCGGCCATCGACAAGGCCGGCATGCCGGAGGAGGTCGAGGCCCAGGCCCGCAAGGAGCTCAAGCGCCTGCAGCGGATGCCCGACGCCAGCGCCGAATACGGCATGATCCGCACCTACCTGGACTGGATGATCGAGCTGCCCTGGGCGGCGCCCGAGCCAAAGGCCATCGACATCGCCGAGGCGCGGGCGATCCTCGACGCCGACCACTATGGCCTGGAGAAGATCAAGACCCGGATCCTGGAGTTCCTGGCCGTGCGCAAGCTGGCGCCGGAGGGCAAGGCCCCGATCCTCTGCTTCGCCGGCCCGCCCGGCGTGGGCAAGACCTCGCTCGGCCAATCGATCGCCAAGGCCATGGGCCGCAAGTTCGTGCGCGTCTCGCTGGGCGGCGTCCACGACGAGGCCGAAATCCGCGGCCACCGGCGCACCTATGTCGGCGCCCTGCCGGGCAACATCATCCAGTCGATCCGCAAGACCGGCGCGCGCGACTGCGTGATGATGCTGGACGAGATCGACAAGATGGGCGCCGGCGTCCAGGGCGATCCCTCGGCCGCCATGCTGGAGGTGCTGGACCCCGAGCAGAACGGAACCTTCCGCGACAACTACCTGGGCGTGCCCTTCGACCTGTCGCGGGTGGTGTTCATCGCCACCGCCAACATGCTGGAAAGCGTGCCTGGACCCCTGCGCGACCGCATGGAGGTGATCAGCCTGGCCGGCTACACCGCCGGCGAGAAGCTGCAGATCGCCAAGCGCTACCTGGTCAAGCGTCAGCTCGAGGCGAATGGCCTGAAGCCCGAGCAGGCCTCCATCGACGATGCGGCCCTGACCCGCATCATCGAGGCCTACACCCGCGAGGCCGGGGTGCGCTGGCTGGAGCGCGAGGTGGGCCGCGCCCTTCGCCACGCCGCCATGCGGATCGCCGAGGGCAAGGCGACCAAGGTCGAGATCGGCGAGGCCGACGTCGAGCCGATCCTCGGGCCGGTGCGCTTCGAGAACGAAGTGGCGATGCGGACGGCCGTTCCGGGGGTGGCCACGGGCCTCGCCTGGACCCCGGTCGGCGGCGACATCCTGTTCATCGAGGCCGCCCGCACCCCCGGCGGCGGGCGGCTGATCCTCACCGGCCAGCTCGGCGAGGTGATGCGCGAGAGCGTGCAGGCGGCCCTCAGCCTGGTGAAGACCGAGGCGGCGACCCTGATGATCGACCCGTCCGCCTTCGAGAAGTCGGACATCCACGTCCACGTCCCGGCCGGCGCCACGCCCAAGGACGGCCCCAGCGCCGGGGTCGCCATGTTCACCGCCCTGACCTCCCTGCTGACCGGCCGTCCGGTGCGCAGCGACACCGCCATGACCGGCGAGATCAGCCTGCGCGGCCTGGTCCTGCCGGTGGGCGGCATCAAGGAAAAGGTGGTGGCCGCCGCCGCCTCGGGGATCACCCGGGTCATGCTGCCGGCCCGCAACCGCCGCGACTACGACGACATCCCGCAGGAGGTCCGAGACAAGCTGGAGTTCGTCTGGCTGGAACGGGTCGACGACGCCATCAAGGCGGGGCTGGAGCCGGCGCCGGCTCCCGACCCGGTGGCGGAGGCGGCTCTGGACGCCGATTGACGCCCAAGGGTCTTTCGGGTTCCGCCCTCTCCCGCCCAGACCCGGCTAGACCGAGACCTGGGTCCCCAGCTCGACCACGCGGCCGGGCGGGATCTTGAAGAAGTCGGTGGGGTTGGCGGCGTTCTTCATCAGGAAGATGAACAGCTTGTCCTGCCACATCGGCATGCCCGAGTTGGACGACGGCACCACGGAGCGTCTGCCCAGGAAGAAGCTGGTGGCCATGATGTCGAACTTCAGCCCCTGCTTGCGGCACTGGGCCAGGGCCTTGGGGATGTTCGGGCTCTCCATGAACCCGTAGCTCAAGGTCACCTTGGTGAAGTCGCTGCTGAACGGCGAGATCTTGATCCGGTCCTCTTCGCGCACGCGGGGGGTCTCCGCGGTCGAGACCGTCAGGATCACGTTCTTCTCGTGAAGCACCTTGTTGTGCTTGAGGTTGTGCATCAGGGCGACGGGCGCGACGTCCGGCTCGGAGGTCAGGAAGATGGCCGTGCCGGCGGCGCGGTGCGGCGGACGCACCGCCAGGATCTCGATCAGCTCCTTCAGGGGCACGCTGTCGCGGCGGGTCTTGTCGGCCAGGATCTGAACGCCGCGCGACCAGGTCCACATCAGGGTCACCATGGCCGCGCCGAAGGCCAGGGGCAGCCACGCGCCGTCGGGAATCTTGAGCAGGTTCGAGGAGATGAACACCATGTCCACCGCCGCCAGGGGAACCAGCAGGGCGGCGGTCTGCAGGTTGTTCCACTTCCAGATCCGCTTGGCGATCACATAGGCCAGCAGGGTGTCGACGAACATCGCGCCGGTCACCGCGATGCCGTAGGCCGAGGCCAGGCGGTGCGAGTCCTGGAACACCACCAGCAGCACCAGCACCCCGGTCATCAGGAGGCTGTTCACCGCCGGCACGAAGATCTGGCCGGCCTGGGTCTCGGAGGTGCGCTTGATGTCCAGGCGCGGCAGCAGGCCCAGCTGGACCGCCTGCTGGGTCATGGAGAAGGCGCCGGTGATCACCGCCTGGCTGGCGATGACGGTGGCCATGGTGGCCAGGATCAGCACCGGCCAGTAGGCGAAGTCCGGGATCATGCTCCAGAACGGGTTCAGGGCCGCGTGCGGATGATGCATCTCGATGGCGTGCAGCACGTGGGCGCCCTGGCCCAGGTAGTTCAGCGCCAGGCACGGGAACACCAGCACCAGCCAGGCGGCGCGGATCGGGTTGCGGCCGAAGTGGCCCATGTCGGCGTAGAGCGCCTCCGCCCCGGTGACGGCCAGGAACACGCTGCCCAGGATCACGAAGCCGACGAAGCCGTTCTCGACCAGGAAGGTGACGCCATAGCCCGGCCAGAAGGCGCGGAAGATGCTGAGGTCCTCCTTCAGGTGGAAAAGGCCCAGGCCGCCCAGCACCAGGAACCAAATGGCCGTGATAGGGCCGAAGAAGGCGGCCATCCGGTGCGTGCCCTTGGACTGCACCAGGAACAGCAGCACCAGGATCACCGCCGCCATGGGCAGCACATAGGGCGCGAAGAGGTGGCCCAGGTGCGGCGCGTCCTTCAGGCCTTCCGCGGCCGACAGCACCGAGATCGCCGGGGTGATGATCCCGTCGCCGTAGAACAGCGAGGCGCCGATGATGCCGAGCAGGAAGATCGGCAGGGCCCGCCGGCCGATGGCGCGCTGGGCCAGGGCCATCAGGGCCAGGGTGCCGCCCTCGCCCTTGTTGTCGGCTCGCATCAGGAAGATGACGTACTTCACCGTCACGATCAGGGTCATGGCCCAGATCACCAGGGAGACGACCCCCAGGACGGCGGTGTCCAGCGACCGGGCGCTGGAGTGCGAGAGCGCCTCGCGCATGGCGTAGAGCGGGCTGGTGCCGATGTCGCCGAACACCACGCCCACCGACCCCAGGGCCATGGCGAAGAAGCCGTGGGGCTTGGCCCCATGACCCGCGTGATCCGTCGATGCTTCGGAAGGGGCCGTGTCGTCCTTGGAGGGCGCGGCGGGGGCTTCAACAGCCAATGGAATCTCTCCGGGGACGCTGCGGCGACTCGACGAGCCACGCGGCCGACCCATGGCGACGGCGGCGGGCGATACACCCAAACCCAGGCCCGTTCAATCGCGGCCTTGCGCCACGGGCGCCGAACATTTCCTTTTCTACCTTGAAGCAACCCACTCTAGGGTTCCAACGCCCGAACTTCCTTCCGGCGCCTTGATCCCCATCTATCGGTCATGTCCGACAGCCAGAAATTCCCCGTTGCGGCCCATACCCTGGCCTATCTCGCCCACAAGGAGGCGTCGGGACCGGAATCGGCGGTGTCCAGCGCCGAGCTGGCGGCCTCGGTGCCGACCAATCCGGTGGTGGTGCGACGCGTCACCGCACTGCTCTCAAAGGCCGGGCTGATCGCCACCCGCACGGGCGCCAACGGCGGCGCCTGGCTGCTGCGGCCGGCCGCCGACATATCGCTCAGCGACGTGCTGCGCGCCGTCAACGGCTGCGCCAAGCTGGGGGTGGCACCCGCGGGCGTGGAAGGCTGCCCGGTGGGCGCGCGCATCCCCGACGCCGTCCGCGCCGCCATCGTGGCCGCCGACAGCGCCGCCGCCGCCCGCCTGGCCCAGATCTCGGTGGACGATCTGCTGCACGGCGAACCGGCCGACATCGCCGCGCCGGAACCGGCCAAGGTCCGGGCGTGAGCGCGCGCCTGGCCCTGATCACCGGCGCCTCGGCCGGGATCGGCGCCGCCTTCGCCCGCCTCTACGCCCGTCACGGCTACGACCTCGCCATCACGGCCCGGCGCGAGAACCGGCTGCGCGAACTGTCGGACGACATCCGCCTGAGCCACGGGGTCGAGGTGCTGGTGATCCCAGCCGACCTCGCCGACCCGGCCGCGCCCGACGCCATCCTGGCCGAGATCGCCGCCAACGGGCGAAGCGTCGACGCCCTGGTCAACAACGCCGGCTACGGCATGCCGGGCGCCTTCGCCGGCTCGCCCTGGGAGGAGCACGCCCAATTCCTTCAGGTGATGGTCGCCGCCCCCTGCGAACTGGCCCACAAGGCGCTGCCGGGCATGGTCGAGCGGCGCTTCGGGCGCATCGTCAACGTCGCCTCCCTGGCGGGCCTCGCGCCCGGCGGTCCCGGCGCCACCCTCTACGGCGCGTCCAAGGCCTTCCTGGTCCGCTTCTCCCAGAGCCTGCACCAGGAGGTGGCGGGATCGGGCGTGCACGTCAGCGCCCTCTGCCCCGGCTTCACCTATTCGGAGTTCCACGACGCCAACCAGACCCGGGCCCAGATCACGGGAACCGTGCCCGACTGGCTGTGGATGGGCGCGGATGAGGTGGCCGCCCAGGGCTTCGAGGCGGTGGAGGCCAACCGGCCGGTCTGCGTCACCGGCGCGCCAAACAAGGCCCTCGCGGCGCTGGGCAAGATCGTGCCGGACGATTGGGCCATGGCCCTGATGGCCAGCCAGTCCGGCCGCTTCCGCAAGCTCTGAGCCCTACTGGTAGGGCGTCGCGACCCCGCGCCGCACGAGGCCGGTGGCGTCGGCCAGGCCCAGCAGCAGGAACTGCACCGCCATGGCGCACAGGATCAGGCCCAGCACCCGGATCACGATGACCATGCCGATACGGCCGAGCGCCCGGGTGATCCAGCCGGTGGACCAGAAGGACAGCAGCACGGTCAGGGCGACGGCCGCGATGACCCCCAGCCCGACCCCCAGGCCGAGCCAGCCCAGGGCCTTGGCCTCGCCAGCGTAGATCACCGCCGTGGAGATCGCCCCCGGCCCGATCAGCAGAGGCATGGCGAAGGGCACGATCAGCCCCTCGAAGCGCTTGCGGGCATAGGCGCGGGTGGAGAGCTGCTCGACCTCCTCGTTGGCCTCGGCCATCACCTCGGCGGTGTCGCCGCGCGCCATGTCCAGGCCCATCAGCAGCAGCAGGATGCCGCCGGCGATGCGGAAGGCCGGCAGGGAGATGCCGAAGAACTTCAGCAGCGACAGGCCGGTCAGGAAGAAGAAGCTGAGGAACACCATCGCGAAGAGGGCGATGTAGACCGTCGTCAGTCGCCGCGCGGCCGGTGGCGCGCCGTGGGTGGCGGCGGCGAACAGGGGCACGTTGCCCACCGGGTCGATGAGGGCGAACAGGGCGACGAAGAAATTGACCGCGAACTCGGCTGCGTTCATCCTTGCGGCTTAGCCCAAATCGTCACGCTTCGCACTCGGGGAGAGCCCATGCCCGCCACCCTGCGCCACGCCGCGCCCACGCAACAGGCCGACCTGGCCGATCCGCGCCTGATCGTCGCCCTCGATCTGCCCACCCGCGCCGAGGCGGAGGACGTGGTCGAGGCCCTGGGCGACGCGGTCAGCTTCTACAAGATCGGCCTGCAGCTCTTCGCCACCGACGGCATGGCCATGGCCCGCGACCTGCGCGCGCGGGGCCGCAGCCTGTTCCTGGACTGGAAGCTGCACGACATCGGCGCGACGGTGGAGAAGGCCGCCGCCGCCATCGTCGGCACGGGCGCCTGCGACTTGTTGACCGTCCACGCCCATCCCCAGGTGCTCAAGGCGGCGGTCAAGGGCCGGGGCGGCGACCGCCAGGCCAAGATCCTGGGCGTCACCGTGCTGACCAGCCTCAACGGCCAGGACCTGGCCGAGATGGGCTATGGCATGGGCGTCGAGGCCCTGGTCGAGCGCCGCATCCGCCAGGTCCAGGACGCCGGCGCCGACGGGGTGGTGGCCAGCCCGCACGAGGCGGCGATGGCGCGGCGCATCGGCGGCCCGGACTTCCTGGTGGTGACGCCGGGCGTGCGGCCCGAATGGGCCGGCAAGGACGACCAGGCCCGCGCCGCGACGCCCGCGGAGGCCCTGGCCAATGGCGCCAGCCACCTGGTGATCGGCCGCCCGGTCACCGCCGCCGCCGACCCGCGCGAGGCGGCCCTGCGGCTCGCCGCGGAGATGCGCGGAGGGGCCTGAACCCCTCATCCTCCCACGCCTTCGGCGCGGGCCCCTCCTTCTCCCAATGGGAGAAGGGAAAGGAGCCTCGATGTGTCAGGCTGGGAACACCTCTCCCAGAGGGAGAGGGAGGGGCCCGCCGCGCAGCGGTGGG
>JAFEEA010000171.1 GCA_018241335.1 Pseudomonadota bacterium | reverse complement strand
GCGCGCGATCATGCCGTCCAGGGTCGCCCGGATCAGGAAGATGGCCGACAGCATGTTGGCGTCGAGGGCCTTGATCCAGTCTTCGCGCGACCAGGTCCGGAAGTCGCCCGGCGGGGGGCCGCCGGCGTTGTTGACCAGGATGTCCGGCGCCGGGCAGGCGTCCAGCAGGGCGGCGCGGCCGTCGTCCGTGGTCACGTCGCAGGCGACGGGCGTCACCGTCGCCCCGGTCTCGGCGGCGATCTCGCGCGCCGCCTGCTCCAGGCGGTCGGCGGTCCGCGCGGCGACGTAGAGCGTCACCCCCTCGCGCGCCAGGGCCGTCGCCGTGGCGCGGCCCAGCCCCGCGCTGGCGCCGCACACGATCGCCGTGCGGCCCTTGATGCCCAGATCCATGTCGAAGTCCTTTCAGTGCGCGCCGCGCTTGTGGCCCCAGCTGCTGGGCTTGTCGTGACGGCCGACGCGCCACGTCGCCTCGTCGACCTCCAGGGCGCCGAAGCCGAACTCGACCTCGAAGCCGCCCGGCGTGCGGGCGTAGAACGAGACCATGTGGTCGTTGGTGTGCCGCCCCAGGCTGGCCGTGATCGGCGCGCCCGCCGCCTCGGCCCGCTCCAGGGCGAAGCCGACGGCGTCCAGGGTGGGGACCTGGATCATGAAATGGTGCAGCCGCTTGGGCAGGGGCGCGGGCATCAGCGCCAGGGTGTGGTGGCGCGGATTGCAGTGGAAGAACGCCATCTCCATGCTGAACTGCGGCCCCATCCGCATACTGATGATGTCGGAGAGGCGAAAGCCCAGCAGGTCCTCGTAGAAGCCTCGCGACGCCGCCATGTCCCGGGTCGAGAGCACGATGTGGCCCAGGCCCTGGTCCCCGGTCAGGAAGGCCGGCACGCCCACGGGCGAGGCGAATGGCGTTTCGGTGCGCAGGGTCGGGCCATAGAAGATCTCCACCGCCAGGCCGTCGGGGTCGCGGCAGGTGACCAGGCCCAGGACGCCGCGCCGGGCCGCCAGCTCGGCCCCACCGTCCGCCACTGCTACGCCGCCGGCCGCCAGGCGCGCGCGCAGGGCCTCCAGCTCGGCCGGGCCGGCGACCTCGAAACCCGCATAGGCCAGATCGTCCGTCTCGCCCGCTTCGACGGCGATGCGCCAGGCCAGGTCGTCCAGGCGGTAGCGGTGTTCTCCCCCGCCCCCCTCGCCGGCCATCAGGCCCAGGACGCCGGTGGCGAAGGCGTCGAAGGCCGCCGGGTCCTTCACCGCGAAGCCGACATAGCCGAGGGACTGGATGCTCATGGGCTCTTCCTTCAAGGGCTGCTGCGAGAGAGGCGCCGATTGTCGGGCCGCGCCGGCCGGAGCCGGGCCGAGGGGCCGCGGCGCTGCCGGCGCCAGCGCGCCGGGGTCTGGCCGAACTCGCGCTGGAAGGCGCGCACGAAGGCCGCGGATGAGCTGTAGCCCGCTTCCTCCGCCGCCGCCTCGATGCTCAGCGGCTCGTCGGCGAGGCGGCGCGCGATGGCGGTCAGGCGCAGCCGCGAGACGATGCGGCCCGGCGTCTGGCCCGTGGCCCGTTTGAATGCTTCGGCGAAGCGGGTGCGCGACATGCCGGCGGCCCGCGCCAGTTCGACCAGGGTCCACGGTCGCTCCGGCGCCTCGAAGACGGCGTTGATGGCCTGCATCAGCCGCCGGCTCTCCGCCACGCGCCCGGCCGCGTCGCCCTCCGGCGGCCGATCCAGCAGCAGGCGGCGGGTAAGATTGACCAGCATGATCTCGGCCAGCCGCCGGATCACCAGGTCCTGGTCGATCGAGGCGACGTCGGCGTATTCGTCCTCGAGCATCGCGACGGCCTGCCAGAGCCGGCGCGACAGGTCGGGAAAGTCCGCCGGCCGCACGTGGATCGGGCCGGCGCTGAGGCTTCCGAGGGCGAGGCCCTCATTGGGCACGGCCCCCACGATCAGCGCGACCTCACCGACCGGGCCCTCGCTCGCCATGGGCAGGAGGTCGAACACCGCCGCCGCCGACGGCGGCCCGGAGAGGCCCTGGAAGATGTGTGGGGCCAGGCCGCTGAGCGCGACGACGTCACCAGGCTCCAGCGAGATCCTGACCGGGGCTGGGAAATCGATCTCAAGGCGCAGCCGCCCGGCCCGCACCGCCACGCAGTAGGAGAAGTTCCCGGCCGGCAGCCGCCGCTGGAAGGTGCCGCCGGCGCCGGCCCGGAAGAAGGCCACGCCGTCCATGCGCACGTCGTTGGGCGACGCCGGCGGCAGGACTTGAGGGGGCGCGCGCGCTGGGGCCACGGCTCAGCGATCCGCCACGCCGTACTTCTTGGCCAGGCCCCCGCCGGCGGCGGTGCGGCCGACGCCGCGCACGGCGATGCCGGCGTCCAGCTTCAGCACCCCGCCCGTCGCGGGCCGGCTGTCGCGGCGCGAGGCCAGGAAGACATAGCCGCCGGCATATTCCTCCGGCGCCGGCACCCGGCCAAGCGGCACGGCCGGCCCCGCGGTGGCGGCCAGGCCGATGTCGCCGATCGACCGATCCGCCATGCCCAGAGACCCCGGCCCGCGCAGATCCGTCTCGATCGGCCCTGGCGCGACGCCGTTCACCCGCACCGCCGGCGCGAACTCGAAAGCGAGCTGGCGGATCAGCCCCACCACTGCGTGCTTGGCGGCCGTATAGAGCGGCCCGCCGCCGCCCGGGTCGAAGCCGGCGTTGGAGACCGTGAACACCAGCGATCCAGCCGAGCGCACCAGGTCCGGCAGCGCCGCCTTGGCGAGGTTCAGGTAGCCCTTCACATTGACGTGGAACATCTCGTCGAAGGCCGCGTCGAGCCGCTCGGGGTCGAGATCGTCGAGCGACAGCGAGTAGTCCCAGATGCCGGCGTTGCCGATGGCGCAGTCCAGCTTGCCGAAGCGCGCCACCGCCGCCGCCACGGCGCGGGCGTTGTCAGCCAGGGCCCGGACGTCGCCGCCCACCACCGCCAGAGCTTCGCCGGCGAGATCGGCCAGCCGTTCGGGCGTGCGGTCCAGCACCGTCACGCGCGCGCCTTCCTCCAGCAGGCGCATCACCACCGCCCGGCCAAGCCCCGCGGCGCCGCCGGTGATCAGGATGCTTTCGCCTTCAAGGGCTCCCATCGCGCCCGCCCCGCCCTAGAAAATCGTGCTCATGTTGGTCGACAGGATCAGCGTCTGGTCCAGGAAGATATGCCGCCGGGCCAGGCGCAGGCCCTCGCCCGTCCGCCGCACCACATCGACGCGGCGGCCGACCCAGCTGTCGACCTCGGTGTCGAGGCGCGTGCGATAGAGGTGGAAGGCGACCTCCACGCTGATGTCGTCGCCCTCGACGTCCAGGATCCGTACGTTCGAGACGAAGTGGCGCGAGCGCGAGGGCGGGTCCTCCGACCAGGCCGAGCCGGCCTCCAGCTTCTTGACCCGCATCTCGAGCACCGTGCGGTCGTCGTCGAAGAAGGCCATGTCTCCAGGCCTGGTGAACTCCCGCTCCAGGTCGCTGTTGGTCACCGTGCGCCGGATCGGCATCCAGTAGTGGATGTCGTCGGCCAGCAGCCCCAGCCAGTCGCGGTATCGTCGCGCGTCCAGCAGGGCCGCCTCGGCGTAGAGGAACTGCTCGATCTCGAACTGCACGAGGGCGCGCTCGGCGGCGGGGCGCCCGGCCCAGGGCGCGGCGGCGCGGCCGCGATCCAGAGTGTCCATCAGAGGCGGCCCTCCGGCAGGGGCGGCAAGCTGGCCGTCAGCTCGGCCCAGCTCTCCGCCGCCATCCAGTCCCGCCAGCCGCGGTAGAACCAGCGCTGGCCGTGCTCGTTGATCTGGGTGTCGATGTAGTGCTCGCCCGCTTCGCTGCGGCGCGCCTCGTCCTGGCCCAGCCCCATCTCCAGGAATTGGCCGAGCGTACGCCCGGTCACGCCGCGGGCGGCGCGGGTGGTCTGGCTCCAGTTCTCGCCGTCGTCCTGTTCCAGGAGGCCCGCGGGCCCGAACAGGTGGGTGGCGGTGCGGACCATGGCCGCGCGCAGCGGCGGCGGCGCGCCCTTGGGCACGATGGTGAACCACCAGAGCTCGGTCTTCGACGGGCCGCGCGGCAGGCGCAGGCAGACCTGCAGCCCGCTGATGGTGATCCAGAGGTTCGGGAACAGGTTGGGGTGGCCGTGGCTGCGCACGCCCACCGGCCCCATCAGCTCGGTCGCCGCCCGGGGCCGCAGTTGCAGGCCTTCCGTCTCGCGCGACAGGGCGGCCCGCGCCTCGTCGCTCATCTGGTCGATGCCGGCCTGGGCGGCAGCCGGGACGCCAGGGCCGCTGATGGCATGGCCATAGTTGTCCAGCATCACCAGTTGTTCCTTGGGATGCAGGATGCCGGCCAGGTCGATGTAGCCCGAGCTGCCCGCCGAGGCGTGGCTGTACATCACGTGGTACCAGTCGAAGAGGTTGTCGACGGCGATCTTCCAGTTGCAGTCGATGACGTTCTTCTGAATGCCGTCCACCACCTCCACGTCACCGTGGGCGCAGATCATGCCCAGGCCCGTGCGGCCCACATGCCCCAGGTAGTCGTGCAGGGAGGGCGCCTGCGGATCCATGGTGGCGAACCAGAAGCCCAGATGGCTCTCCACCTTGGCGGCCTTGTGCAGGCCGAGCCGGCTCTTATCGAGGGCGCCATGGTAGTAGGTGCTCTGGCCCGGAACCCCGATCAGCGTTCCGTCCAGGCCATAGTTCCAGCCGTGGTAGCTGCACACGAACGACTTGGCCCGGCCCTGCTCGGCCCGGCACAGGGCGTTGCCCCGGTGGCGGCAGGAATTGACCAGGACATTGACCTGGCCCTCCTGGTCGCGGACCACGATGACCTGGTCCTCGCCGATGTAGTTGATGAAATAGTCGCCCGGCTCCGGGATCTGGCTGTCGTGGCACATGAAGTTCCAGCCGCGCGCGAAGATGCGCTCGAGCTCAAGCTGGTACAGGGCCTCGTCGGAGTGGACCCTTCTATCCAGCAACCCCGTATCCGGATCGAACAGGGACAGGATCTCCTGCCTGCCCCACGCCTTGCACACCTGTGCGCCGTCGGCCATGAGCGTCTCCCACCGGGGAAGTCTGTCGCTTCCGATGGCGAAAACCCTAGCTCAGGCCGCGGGTCCGCAAGAGCCCCATTCGTTCGCAAGAATTGATAATTCGTCCCGCTCAGCCACGGGAAAAGACCTAGCGCGCGGCGCGCCGGCCCTTCAGCGCCGCCCGCTCGGCCGCGCCCGCCAGGACGTCCTCCAGGGCGGCCAACAGTCGGCGCACCTCGATGGGCTTGGGCACGAAGTCGTCCATGCCGGCGGCCAGGTACTCGTTCACCTGGTGGGTCATGGCGTTGGCGGTCAGGGCCACGATGGGGATCCGCGGGCGACCCTGGGCCAGTTCGCGCTCGCGGATGAAGCGCACGGCGGTCGGCCCATCCATGCGCGGCATCTGCACGTCCATCAGGATCACGTCCCAGGTCCCGGCCTCCCAGGCGGCCACGGCGTCGACCCCGTCGCCTACTACCTCGACCTCGACGCCGAACTGCGACAGCAGGGTCTTCAGGACCAGCTGGTTGACCGGATTGTCCTCGGCCGCCAGCACCCGCACGCTGGTCGGTTCGGCGGCGGCGGGCAGGTGCGGCGCGCCGGCGGCGGCGGCCTGGGGCCGGTCGCGGCGGGGCAGCGGCAGGGTGGCGACGAAGGTCGAGCCCTCGCCCTCGGTGCTGACCGCCTCGATCCGCCCGCCCATCAGCTCGGCCAGCTCGCGGCAGATGGCCAGCCCCAGGCCCGTGCCGCCGAACCGCCGGGTGGTCGAGGCGTCGGCCTGGGCGAACTTCTGGAACAGGGCGGCCAGCTGCGCCGGCGACATGCCGATGCCGCTGTCGGTGACGCTCAAGGTCAGGTTCCCGCGCCGGCGGCCGACGCGCACGTCCACGCGGCCCGCCTCGGTGAACTTCAGGGCGTTGGAGATCAGGTTGGTCAGCAATTGGCCGACCCGGGTGGCGTCCCCGCGATAGAGTCCGCGCGCGGCGCGGCTGACGGTCAGCCCGAAGGCGACGCCTTTCTGGGCGGCGATGGCCGTGAAGGCCGCATGGGCGCGCATGGCCACGGCGGAGACGTCGAAGTCCGCCTCCTCGAGCTCCAGGCGCCCCGCCTCGATCTTGGACAGGTCCAGCACGTCGTTCAGCACCGTAAGCAGGGCCTCGCCCGACTGGCGGATCACGTCAAGGCGCTCGCGCTGGGCCGGCTCCATGGGCCCGGCCGCCATGGCCTGGGCCATGCCCAGCACCCCGTTCAGCGGGGTGCGAATCTCGTGGCTCATAGTGGCCAGGAAGGCGCTCTTGGCGCGGGTGGCGGCCTCGGCCTCCTCCTTGGCGGCGATCAGCGCCTGTTCGGCCCGTTTGCGCGCCGTCACGTCCTGCATCGCGCCGATCACCCGGCGCGTCTTGCCATCGTCGCCCCGGATCGCCTGCATCACCTCGGCGACCCAGAAATCCTCGCCGCTGTCGCGCAGCACCCTGTACTCGATGTCGTAGGGGGCCGCGCCCGAGTGGAATCGCTGTGACGCCTCGGTCACGCGCTCCCGGTCGCGCGGATCGACAAAGCGCAGGGTGTCGCCGGCGAACACCGCCTGGGCCACCGACTTCTCTTCCGCCTCCTGGTGCCCGAACAGGGCCTTGCCGGCGGTGACGATGGTGCGGCGCTTGAAGTCGACGTCGTAGACCTGCAGGTCGGTCATCTCGGTGGCCAGCTGCAGGCGCTGCTGGGTGCGCTCCAGGCTGCGCATGGCCTCAACCTGCTCGGTGACGTCGTGCGCGGCGCTGACCACGCCGGCGATCTCGCCGCTGGCGTCGCGCCAGGGCGTCATCTCCAGGTTCATCCACCGCAAGGTCCCGTCGGCGGAGACCACGCGCACATGCAGCTCCCGGACGAGCTCGCCGGCGATGCAGCGCTGGAAGTGATCCTTGAAGAAGGCGAAGGCGTCGGCCGAGATTTCCTCGAGCGGCCGGCCGGTCGCCGCGGCGACGTCGGTGACGCCCAAGGTCTGCAGCCAGCGCGGCGTGGCCGTCAGCAGGCGGAATTCCCTGTCGGTCATCACCGACTCGATCGGCACCGATGCCACGAAGGCAGCCATCACCTCGCGGGCGGCCCGCAATTCGCGGCCGCGCTGGGCGGCGGTCTCGGTGGCGCGGGCGCGTTCGCACTCGTCGGCGATGCTGTCGGCCAGGTCCTGCAGCCGCCCCGCCAGCGTCTTGTCATAGGGCCGCGCGTCCGGCCCCTTGGCCGTCAGCACCCCGATCGTCGTCCCATCGGCCAGACGCACCGGCGCGCCGGCCCAGAACCGGCTGTGTTCATATCCCTCGGGCAGCACGAAGTCGGGGTCGGGATCGCGGTCGGCGACCCAGATCGCCTTGCCCCGTTCGATCACGGCGTGCACGCCCTTGGCGGGCATCCGGGTGCCGACCAGGTTGCCGCCGCTGCGCCACACGCGGTCGCCGTCCACCAGCACGACGCTGGCCTGGGCGCCGGGCAGCAGGGCCTCGGCGATCCGCGTCGCGCGATGGAACGCGGGCAGCGCCGGGCTCATCCCGAACGGCGGACTGCTCGCCTCTTCGTTCATCCCGGCGCCTCCCATCGCCGTAACCGTTTACCTCGCCAGCGCTGAAGTCGAGGTTAAGGCGTCGGGCGGCGGCCGGGCGGGCGGCTCCTACCAGATGCGGACGCGCTGCTCTGGCGGGATGTAGAGCGGGTCACCCGGCTTGACGCCCCAGGCTTCGTACCAGGCGTCGACATTGCGCATCGGCCCATCCACCCGCTCGCGGGGCGGCGAGTGGGGGTCGGTGACAAGCTGGCGCTTCAGGGCCTCGTCGCGCGAGGCGCCGCGCCACACCTGGGCCCAACCCAGGAAGACCCGCTGGTCGCCCGTCAGGCCGTCGATCACAGGGGCCGGCTGGCCCTTCAGCGAGGCGTGATAGGCGTCCAGCGCCAGCAGCACCCCGCCCAGGTCGGCGATGTTCTCGCCCATGGTCAGCTGGCCGTTGACGTGCGCGCCCGGCAGCGGCTCGAAGGCCGAATACTGCGCGCCCAGGCGGTCGGCCTGGACCTGGAACTTGGCGGCGTCCTCGGCCGTCCACCAGTCGGTCAGGCTGCCGTCGCCGGCGAACTGGCGGCCCTGGTCGTCGAAGCCGTGGGTCATCTCGTGACCGATCACCCCGCCGATGGCGCCGTAGTTGACCGCCATGTCCGCCCCCGGATCGAAGAACGGCGGCTGCAGGATGGCGGCCGGGAAGACGATCTCGTTCTCGGTCGGCGAATAGTAGGCGTTCACCGTCTGGGGCGTCATGCCCCACTCGGTCCGGTCCACGGGATCATGGAGCCGCTTGACCTGCCGGTTCCACTCGAATGCCGAGGCCCGGCGCACGTCGCCCACCAGGTCGTCGGCGCGCAGGGTCAGGGCCGAATAGTCGCGCCACTTGTCGGGGTAGGCGATCTTGACCCCGAACTTCGACAGCTTGTCGAGCGCCTTGGC
>JAFEEA010000170.1 GCA_018241335.1 Pseudomonadota bacterium | reverse complement strand
AGCAAGACGGTGCTGGATTTCATCAACAGCGGATATTCGAGGTCCTACTTCCGGACGTCCGTCACCAGCGTGAACGCCCAGGCGGACGGCACGCTGTTCGCCCTGCCGGGCGGCGCCGTGAAGCTCGCGGCCGGGGTCTCGTTCCGCCGGGAGGGCTACCGGCAGGCGCTTTACGTCCTGCATGCCCTGGATGTGCCCACCAGCACCCTGACCGGCCCCTACCAGCGCAACTTAGCCGCGGGCTTCGCTGAGCTGCGGGCCCCGCTGGTCGGCGAGGCCAACGCCGTGCCGGGCATCCGCCGCCTGGAGATCTCTGCGGCGGTGCGCGCGGAGCGATATGACGATGTCGGTACGACGGTGAATCCGAAGTTCGGCCTCATCTGGTCGCCCGTCGACGACCTCAACGTCCGATTCACCTACGGCCGCGCCTTTCGGGCGCCCGCGCTGGCGGAGGAGTTCACCGCCAGCCAGATCGGGGCGACCTTCCTGTCTGGAGCCAACGGGACTGTGTTGTCGCTCTACACCGTTGGCGGCAACCCGAACCTGAAGCCCGAGCGCGCCCGTACGCTGACCGCGGGCCTCGACTACACGCCGCGACGGCTGCCGGGGCTCAAGCTGTCGGCCACCTGGTTCGACACCAACTTCACCAACCGTATCGAACAGCCGGTCCTGCTGAACCTGGGCACGGCGCTGACCGACCCGCAGTTCTCCAGCTTCGTCACGCACATCGATCCCACCAAGGCGTCGGACGTGGCCCTGGTGCAGGCGCTTCTGAACGACCCGCGCTACACCTCGCCCGGCGCCTACCCCGCCAACGCCTTCGGGGCGATCGTCGACGCCGGGTTCGTCAATTCGGCGGGCCTGCGGGTTTCGGGGGTCGACATCTCGGCGCACTACGACTTCGTCGCCGGCGACAACCGCTTCGACCTCGACGCCAGCGCCTCGCACCTCTACCGGTACGAGCGCCAGACGACGCCGCTGTCCCCCGCGCTCAGCATCCTCGATACGCCAGGCAATCCCACTGACCTCCGCGCGCGGGGCACGGCGACCTGGACACGCGACGCCTTCTCCCTGACCGGCGCGCTCAACTACGTCGCCGGCTACCACGACACGACAGGCAAGCCGATCGAACCGTGGACGACGCTCGACCTGCAGCTCCAGTGGCGCTCGCCCGCGACCGCCGGCGCGCTACACGGCGTGACGGTCACCGCCAGCGTCCGCAACCTTCTGGACAGCGACCCGCCCTTCTACAATGCGCCGGCGCCTCAGGCGGTGGGCTACGACGCGGCCAATGCCGATGCGATCGGCCGCTTCGCCTCGCTGCAACTGACGAAGCGCTGGTAGGGACGGGCCATGCAGAAACGCCATGGCGGCCCTCGTCGAGGGCTGGCTCTTGGGGCGAGCCTCGCGCTTGCCCTGTCGGCCGACGTCGCCCAGGCCGTCGACTTCCCCGAACGCCTCCCGTCCACGGCCAGCGAAGCGCCATCGCGCCCGTGGTCGCTGGCCGACATCGTCGAAGTCACCCGGATCGTGAGCACGGCGATCGACAGCGCCGGACGCACCGCCGCCTTCGTGGTCGAGCAGCCGTCGCTGGCCGACGACACGGTCCGCTATGCCCTTTACGCGGCGGCTCTGGACGGCGGCGGCGTTCACAAACTCTTCGAGGCGCGGTTCATCGGAGACCTGCAGCGCCAGGGCGACGACGGATGGACGGCGCGTGTCGATTTCGGCGCGGGCGTTCAGCTCTACGCGATCGATGCTACCGGCCATGCCCGGCCGCTGGTCGTCCGTCCCACCGTCCCGTTCGGCGGCGCCGACGGTCTTGCGCTCAGCGTGAGCGAAGCGCGGCGCGATACCGGCGTCATCGCCTATGGCTGGAACGATGCCGGGTCGGCCTTCTGGTATCTCACGGCCGTGCCGGTGACGCCGGGCGGAGACGCCGACGCGAACGCCTTTGGCCTGGTCTACGACCCGTCCCTGGCGATCGCCGCGGACTTCTATTCGGACGTCCGCGCGGACGCCATCGAGCTCCATGTGGTGAACGCCCGGACCGGCGCCGACCTTCGGGTCGGCAGCTGGCCCGGACGCCGCGGTCTCGTCCAGCAGATCGTCCAGCCGGGACGTGTCGCGTGGGCGGATGACGGGAGGCTCACCTACACGATGCCGTTTCTGGAACCCCAGGGCCTCGTCGAGCGGACAGCGACCTACGACCTGGCCAGGGATCAATCCGACATCGCGCCGGAGGGGACGCCTGGACGTTTCGCGGCGCCTCTGGCCGAGGGGGGGCTGACGCCGCTCCGCGGCCCCGAAGGCGCCTGGTCGCTGGCGCGGCTGGACGCAACGGGCCGACGCGTCGAGGACCTTGGGCCTGTGGACTTCGGCGCCCTCGGTGGTCCTTTCGGCGCGTGGCGTGACGGTCATGGCCACGCCCTGTTCGGCGCCGTGTACCGCGACCGCTTCGGCCTCTTCGCCTACCCATCCTATGCGGCTGGCCGCCGGTTGGCGGCCGATCCGGCCAGCCTTTCGCACTGCAGCTTCGACCGGCGCCTGAGCGTTGGCGTGTGCGCCCGCGAGACCCAGACCGAGGCGCCCGCCCTCGTCGTGGTTCAGCCATCGTCGGGCGAGACCCGCCCCCTGGCCACGCCCAACGCGCGATATGGGGCGATCCGACCGCTTCGCGTCGAAACCTTCACCTGGACCAATCGTCGGGGGCATCCGGGATGGGGCTACGTGGCCTATCCCCGCGACTATCGTCCCGGCCAACGCTATCCGACGCTCGTCATCAGCCATGCGGCCGACGCCCGCAACGCCTTCGCGGATCCTGCCTTTCAATGGGCGTTCCCGGTGCAGCTCTTCGCCGAGCGCGGTTATCTGGTCCTTTCGGTGAACGAGCGGACGATCGACACGCCCGCCCTCGAGGCCATGGCGGGAGTGGCGAACACCGTGTCGGTGCGACGGATGCAGGATTCGGCGGCGCTTGAAGCTGTCGCGAACATGGAAGCGGCGGCGAAGGTCTGGATCGACCGCGGCGTCGCCGATCAAGATCGTCTCGGCATCGCCGGCTACAGCCGGGGCGGCATCGTCACCACCCTGACCCTGAGCCAATCGACCCTCTTTCGCGCGGGGATCAGCGCCGACACCGGGTTCTACAACGCCAGCGGCTATTGGCGGGGCGACCAGGTGCGCAAGCTATACGACCGTCTCTATGGCGGCTCGCCGTTCGACCCCAAGGCCATCGCCGCCTATCGGGCGCTCTCGCCCTCGCTCCGCGCCGACCATTTCAGCGGCCCCCTCATGCAGCTCTTCACCGGGGACGTGGCTCCGGCGGGGCTGGAGCTCGACACCGCACTGCGCGTCGCCGGCGTGCCGACCGAACTGGTCGCCTATGTGGGCGAGACGCACGGATTCCACCGGCCGGTCTCGCAGCTTTCGGCCATGACCCGCAGCCTCGACTGGTTCGATTTCTGGCTTCGAGACGCGGCGGATCCGTCGCCGGAAAAATCCGACCAGTCCCGGCGCTGGCGCGACGCCGCCTTGCGATGGGGCGGCGCCCGTCCTGTACCGCCCGAAGGCCCAGCAAAGGCTAAGGATGTCACTCATTGAGATAGTTCTGGCAAGCGGATCGAGGCCCTTGAACTTCGCTGGCGATCGCAGGAGCATGCCCGGGGCTTCGGCCCGTTAAAGTCCATTGGCCTCGTGCGCTTAGGCCAACATTGGTCTTCGCCTACAGTCATGGCGGCTTTCTCATATCTCTTCCCCCGCTCTTCCGAGCGTCTCCAACCCGGGAGTGAACCGAGGTGCTACATTCGGCGCCGACTCGAACGGCGGGATGCTCGGAATGGCGCGCTGTGACGGAATGGAGAGCGATGCCTGTTCACTACCATCAGGGCGGATTTCCGCCCGAAGGCCTAGATTGGAAGAGGCTCATCCCTCTGATCGGCCCAGCCAATGCGGCCATCGCGAGATATGAGGGCGTCCTGCACGGCGTCCCGAACCCCAACGTCCTGCTGTCGCCGCTGACGTCTCAGGAAGCCGTGCTCTCTAGCCGCATCGAAGGCACGCAAGCCACGTTAGGCGAAGTCCTGGAATTCGAGGCAGAGGGCGATCCAAACGACGAGAGCACGCCCAAGAAGGCCGACATCCAGGAGGTCCTGAACTATCGGATGGCGCTGAACGAGGCCACGCGGCTTCTCCCTGATCTCCCGCTTTCACAGCGGCTGGTGAAGGAAGTCCATGCGGTGCTCATGCAGGGTGTACGCGGACGGAATAAGTCGCCTGGCGAGTACCGGAAGATTCCGAACTGGATCGGGCCGGAAGGTTGCACGATCGAACAGGCACGGTTCGTGCCCGTGGGCGCCGACCGGCTGCCCGACGCGATGAGCGAGTGGGAGAAGTACGTCCACGCCGAGACGCCGGACAAGTTGGTGCAGCTCGCTGTCACACATGCGGAATTCGAAGCCATCCACCCCTTTCTCGACGGCAACGGGCGACTGGGAAGGCTGATCGTGCCGCTGTACCTCTACAGCCAGGGCCTGCTGTCGAGGCCGAACTTCTATCTCAGCGAGTTCCTCGAGAGCCATCGGGAGGAGTATTACGAGCGCCTTTTGGCCGTATCGCGCGACGGTGACTGGACGGGGTGGTGCGAGTTCTTCCTGGGGGCGATCATCGCGCAGGCGCAAGCCAACCAGGCTAAGGCGAGCGCGATTCTGGCGCTCTTTCAGGCTCGCAAGGATTGGATCGTCGACGTCACACGATCCCAGTATGCCGTGAGGGCACTCGACTGGATGTTCGTGAGGCCGATTTTCAAGACGTCCGACTTTGCGGCCTCAGTCGAGATCCCTGCGCCAACCGCGTCCCGTATTCTGAGGGTGGTCAGAGACGAAGGTATGCTTCAGGAAATCCGCCCTGGCGCAGGGCGTAGGGCGGCAGTGCTCGCCTTTGGCGAATTGCTCGATATCGCGGACGGTCGCTAGGCCGGTTGATGCTCACCCATTCGCGCCAACGAACGTTGTCGATCACAATTCAAAATTCATGATCGACAACGTGCGTAGTTGCTACTCAGTGAGAGACAACGCGGTCGCATCACCGCGTGGATGGTCGCGCCGAGCCTGATCGAAATCGTCCAAGTCCTAGCTGACAGCGTCGAGGTTCAACGCTGGAGCGACGATTGCGCGCTCGGTCGTACCGTTCATCTTTAAGAGCCTCATGCCCACTTCGCCTGGCTCCACAACCACCTGCGCCAAGCAGCCTAGCGATGGTTCACGGCAATAGGTTTCGCAGTCGCCTTCTCGCGGCCCCCACTGGAATCTCAGCCCTCCTGGAGCCGGAGACTATCGGAAAAGCAACTCCGCAGCTTATGCGGAGAATGAGACATCCAATCTCCGCAAGTGCTCACGAACCCGGCGTCCCCACGCGAAAATCCGGCGCTGCGTCCGAAAGCCACTTCGCCGGCTGCCGCGCGCGGACGACCCTAGGCCCTACCGCTTCCTATGGCCTCACCACTTTAGGGCCAAGGACCTATATGGCGCCGGACGATCCGGACAGCGGCCCCGGCGCGCTACGTCCCGCCTAGGCGCCCCGCGCCCAGCGCGCCGCCCAGACCTCGACCAGGGCGACGGAGAGGACCGCATAGGCATTGCCGTTCAGGATCATGTCCTCCGCCGTCAGGGCCTCGTCGAGCGCTTCGCGATCAAGGAGGCCGTGGCGCACCAGTTCCCCATCCAGCAGCCTGGGACGAAGATCACCCAAGGTCGCGGCCACGGCTTGGCCGTAGTGACTCGCCAGCTCGCCTTTGGCCTGCCGCGTGGCGACGACCGGCGGCAATCGCTCGGCGAACGCTTCGCGGGCGAAGGCGCGATCGCGGCGACAACGGGTCAGCTGCGGCGTCGGAAGTCCGAGACAGAGCTCAATGACCGGCTGCGCCAGCAGGGGGTGAACGACAGCCGCCCTCCGCATCGTATGGCTGTCGCCGTAGAAGGATTGGCAGGCGGTGACGGCTTCGATCTGCAGGCGCTTGGCCGGCGGAACCTTCTCCAGTCCCGCAAGCCACGGGTGCGCCTTGCATGGCGTGGCGTCGAGGCGCCGCTGCCTGATCGGCGCCCACCGCGCACCGGACACGGACTTGCATCCCGCGGCCCTCGCCTGACGCAGGACTGACCACACCGACTGCCGCGTCCAGGCCGCCACGCTTCGCGCCGCGGCGAAGATCGCGCCAGGCCTGGCGCCAGCCCCGACCAGATCGGCGACGACGAGGGCCGTCGGCTCCTGGAAAAACACGACGTCGCCACCCTGCCCGGTCAGCACCTGGTCGCACTGAAGGTCGGCGCATCGCCTCGCGAGGTCGGCGTCGCGGCGGGTGTCCAGGGCGTTGAGCGGCGGTCGCACGCCGCTGGACAGTTGTTCCCAGGCGGCGACATCAAAGGGCGCAAGCGGCCTCGCCGCCTCCGTCAGGACAAAGCCCGCCTGAGCGGCGACCGCCCTTGCGTAGATGCGCTCGTCGCTTCGCGCATTGGAGGCTCGGTAGTTGAGCCAGGCTCCGACGCCCGACGGGGCTAGGCCTGCGGCGCTTGTGGAAACGATCGAGGAGTCGAGACCGCCGGAAACCTCCACCAGGGTGCGGGACGCAGAGCCGATGCACGTCGCGACACATTGATCGACACGGCGGACCAACTCGGCCTTCACCTCGATCTCGTCGCGCTGCTGGGGCTCCGCGAACTGCCCGGGGGTCCAGACCTGGATGTAGCGCCCCTGTCCTTCGTCGTACCAGATCTCACCTGGCGCTATGGCGCGAACGCCCTGCAGGGCCAGCGCGCCGGCGATCCGGGAAGGGTCGTCCAGGAAACCGGCCACACGATCCCAGTCGAGACTCAGCTTCGGTTGCAACGGCGCGGGCAGATCGAGCTGGCCGCTGGACGTGATCACCGTCGCGCCGGCGACGCGCCAGGTCAGGCAATCCAGAGCACCGGATGGATCGCGGTAGACCGCGAAGGACCGGTTTTCCGTCGGCCACCGAAACGCGACGTACCGGCCCCAATAGTCGCCGGACAACCGGCGGCACTGTCGTAGGAAGGCTGCTTCGTCGAACCCCATCTGGATGGGTTCGACACCGGGCGCCCTGGCGAAGATGTCTCCGATCACCAGGCCGCATCGCGTGGTGATCGGTCGCAGCGGCAGATCGCGCGGCCCCCGGATCATCACGATTGCGGCTGGGGTAGACCAGGCCGGACGCCAGCCCGACGCTTCCAGGGCCGGTGTCCAGGTCCGAAGCGCCGAGGCGAACGCGGTCGACTCAAGATCCCGGTTCACGAGCGCCAGGAAATCACCGCGCATGTCAGGCCACCATGATGGGGACATAGCCGCTGACACGCTCGGCGGCGTCGTTCACGACGACGTCGCCGATCTGGAGCCAGCAGTGCGCGCGAAAGGGCCAGGTCTGAACGCCGAAGACCCAGGACACGGCGACGCCGGCGCGCCGAAGCGCGGTCACCGTCAGGAACGATCGGAACAGGCATTCC
Source organism: Pseudomonadota bacterium (assembly GCA_018241335.1). Taxonomy (GTDB): domain Bacteria; phylum Pseudomonadota; class Alphaproteobacteria; order Caulobacterales; family Caulobacteraceae; genus Acaudatibacter. The sequence goes on along the minus strand of JAFEEA010000170.1, from coordinate 1,001 downwards.
CCCTGGAAGGGTATCCACGGCAACAAGTGCTCGCACCGCCGGGCCAGGTCGAGCGGGTCCTCCCGGCACGGTCCTGGGCCAGCGACACGAACAGGCCTTGCCGCTTTGACCAACGATAACAAGGTCCCGCGCGGTGCGTGCCAGTAGAGGCGCATCGCGGCCAGCGCCATTCGCGCCACGTCGGCCGGACGGATCTTCACCTGTCGGTCGCCAAGCAGGTCGGTCCTGCCCGGTGTCGCCAACGGGGTCCGGTCGGCCGGCGTGACGACGTCGGACTGCCTCAGGACCAGTCCAGCGCCAAGCAATTGATCAAGGAGCTCGCCATCGCACTTGCGAACGGTGACGCCGTCTTCGTCGAGGGCGATCAGCGCCGCCGCCGCGGGAAGGCAGAAGTATTCGTCCTGGGCGACATCGAGGAAGACCAGATCGTCGCCCACCGCGGCGACGTAGGTATTCGGATGCAGGCGCATCGACGTCCCTCGCACAAGACGGGTTGGACGAGCTCGCAGGCGCCGGCGTCGTCCCGGCGCCTGCAAACCCCACGGGTCAGCCGCCGTTGTAGGGCTTGGCGGCCTCTTCCGGAATGAGCCCGACGCTGAGGCCACGGGTCAGCCGCTTGGCGCTGCCGACACGCAGCAGCGGCGTGCGCACGATCTTCTTGGTCATAACCAACTCCTTCTTCTGGAACGTCGCGACAATCGCAACATCGAAATACAACTCCAGATGAACTAGCTATTCAATCTATATTTGTACTATATTCGCGATCTCTTCGACTGCGAATGACTCGAACGATCTCTTGAACGACGCGCAGGCGGCGCTTGTGGAAACTTCGGATGCGGGCTGCAGCCGTCGCAACGTCGGCCTCGCCCACAGTCCGCAACAGGATGAGCTCATCGTCGAGGTCGTCCAGCACGACGTTCTCGGCCAGTCGCGCCGGGGCCAGCCGATCGGCGATCGGGCGATAGAACTCGAACAGCGGACGGTTGCCGCCCTGGCGCACG
>JAFEEA010000016.1 GCA_018241335.1 Pseudomonadota bacterium | reverse complement strand
TTCAACGTCACCTTCGTGGGGACCGGCCGCAGCCCGTTGCCGCCGTTCAAGGTCGCCGCCGGCTTCACGGCCACCACCACCATCAAGCGCTCGGACTTCGGCTCCGACTTTCTCAACAACGGCATCGTCGGCGACGACGTCAGCCTGACCATCGAGGCGGAGTTCGACCGCAAATGACGCAGACGACCGCGCCGGGGCGCGACCGCTATTCCGCCGTGGCGATCGCCCTGCATTGGCTGATCGCGGCCCTGATCCTGACCAACATCGGCCTGGCCTGGTACTTCGACGACCTGACGGGCCTGGCGCGGGTCGCCCCGACCCAGCTGCACAAGTCGATCGGCATCACCGTGCTGCTGCTCAGCGTGCTGCGCCTGGCCTGGCGGCTTGTCTCGCCGGCGCCGCCCCTGCCGGCCGGGACCGCGCCCTGGGAGCGGCTGCTGGCGGGTGCGGTGCATGGGCTCTTCTATGTCGTCATGCTGGGTCTGCCGCTGACCGGCTGGGCCATGGTCTCGGCCAGCCCCCTGATCCATGTCTTCCCGATCAAGCTGTTCGACGTCGTGCCCTGGCCGGCGATCGGGCCGCTGACCAGCCTGCCGCACGATCAGATGAAGAGCGCCCACAAGGCGCTGACGGAGAGCCACGAGCTGCTCGGAAAGCTGACCTATGTCCTCATCGTGCTGCACGTGGGGGCGGCGCTGATGCATCAGTTCGTGCGGCGCGACGTTATCGTCTCGCGGATGATCCCGTTCCTGAGGCGCGCATGAAGACCCTGATCCTGATCGCCGCCGCCCTGGTCGCCGCGCCCGTGCTGGCGTTTGCCGCTCCGGCGCCCGCCTGGAGCGTCGACAAGAGCGCCTCGAAGCTGGGATTCGCCTCGAGCTTCGGGGGCGCGCCGTTCTCGGGCGCCTTCCGGCGCTGGGACGCGACGATCCGCTTCGATCCCAGGAACCTCGCGGGCTCCAGCGTCACCGCGACCATCGATGCGGCCTCGGCGGCGACCGGCGACAAGGACCGCGACCAGGCCTTGCCGAGCGACAGCTTCTTCGCCGTGGCGAAGTTCCCGCGCGCCACCTTCACGGCCACGCGGTTCCGCGCCCTGGGCGGCGGGCGCTATGCGGCGGACGGGACCCTGACCCTGCGCGGCGTGGCGAAGCCTTTGACTCTGCCCTTCAGCCTCGCCATCACCGGCAAGCAGGCGCACATGACGGCGAGCCTCGCCGTCAACCGCCTGGCGTTCGGCGTGGGACAGGGCGAATGGAAGGCGACGGAGGCGATACCGGCGGCGGTCAACGTCACCATCGACCTGACCGCGCGCCAGGCGCCCTAGGGGCCAGCATCGATGCCGCCGTCGCCGCGCTGAGGGCCGGCGACCTTGTCATCCTGCCCACCGAGACGGTCTACGGCCTGGCCGCTGACGCCGCCAATCCCGCCGCCGTGGCGCGGCTCTACGAGGCCAAGGGCCGGCCGAGCTTCAACCCCCTGATCGCCCACGTGGCCGACGCGGCGGCCGCGGCGCGGATCGCCGTGCTCGACGAGCGCGCGCGCCGGCTGATGGCGGCGTTCTGGCCGGGGCCCCTGACCCTGGTGCTGCCGGTTCGCGACGCCGGGGCGGTCAGCGACCTGGCGCGGGCGGGGCTCGACACCGTGGCCGTGCGCGCGCCGGCCCATCCGATCGCCCATGCGGTGCTGGCGGCTTTCGGTGGGGCGGTGGCCGCGCCGTCCGCCAACCGGTCGGGCCGGCCGAGCCCCACCACCTGCGCCGACGCCGTGGCGGAGACCGGCTTCGCGGCCGCCGCGGCGCTGGACGGCGGCCCGTGCGCGGTGGGACTGGAGTCGACGGTAGTCTCGCTGCTGGACGGACCGGCCCGGCTGCTGCGGCCGGGCGCGGTGACGCGCGGCGAGATCGAGGCCCTGATCGGCCCCCTGGCCGAGGCCGAGGCGGACGCCCGGCGCTCGCCCGGGCGGCTGACGCGCCACTACGCCCCCGCCGCGCCGGTGCGGCTGGAGGCGGCGGGGCCGAGGACGGGCGAGGCCTTCCTGGCCTTCGGGCCGGCGTCGGCGGGGCCGCTGGTGCTGAACCTCAGCCCGGCCGGGGACCTGCGTGAGGCGGCCGCCAACCTCTTCGCCATGCTGCGCGCCGCCGACGCCCTGAACCCCACGGCCATCGCGGTGGCGCCGATCCCCGAGGCGGGCCTGGGCGAGGCGATCAACGACCGCCTGCGCCGGGCGGCTGGACACGTCGGCTGACGGCGGAGCCGTTTGGGACTAGGGTCCGCGGCCATGCCCGAGCCTGTTTCACCTCCGGTCCCCCAGGATGTCGTCGCGCGCCTGAAGGCCCTGCTGGGCGAGGGCGGCTGGAGCCAGGATCCGGAGCGCCTGGCCCCCAAGCTGGTGGAGTGGCGCGACCGCTGGAGCGGGACGACGCCGCTGCTCGCCCTGCCGCGCACCACGCGCGATGTGGCGGCGGTGATCGGCCTCTGCGCCGAGACCGGAACCGCCGTGACGCCCCAGGGCGGCAACACCGGCCTGGTCGGCGGGCAGATCCCCCAGGGCGAGATCCTGCTGTCGCTGGAACGGATGAACCACGTGCGCGACGTGGCGACGCTGGACGATGTGATGGTGGTCGAGGCGGGCGTGACCCTGGCGGCGGCGCACGAGGCGGCGCTGGCGGCGGGGCGGCGGTTCCCGCTCAGCCTGGCGTCGGAGGGCTCGGCGACCGTGGGCGGGCTGATCTCCACCAACGCCGGCGGCACGGCGGTGCTGCGCTATGGGACCATGCGCGACCTGGTGCTGGGGATCGAGGCGGTGCTGCCCAGCGGCGAGGTGTGGAACGGGCTCAAGCGCCTGCGCAAGGACAACACCGGCTACGACCTCAAGCAGCTGCTGATCGGGGCCGAAGGCACCCTGGGCGTGGTCACGGCGGCGGCCTTGAAGCTGTTTCCGATCCTGGCCTCGCGCGCGGTGGCGATCCTGGGCGTGGAGAGCCCGCACGACGCGATCCGCCTGCTGGCGCGCGCCAAGGAGGAGACCGGCGGGGCGGTGGAGGCGTTCGAGCTCGTCAGCCGGCTGGGCATGGAGCTGGCGGTGAAGAACCTGCCGGGCCTTCGCGAACCGCTGGAGACGCGCCCGCCGTGGCATGTGCTGATCGAAATCGCCAGCGGCGAGCCCGGGGCGGCGGAGGCCTCGCTGGAACGGCTGCTGGGCGCCGCCCTGGAGGAAGGCCTGATCAGCGACGCGGCGGTGGCCCAGAGCGAGGCGCAGGCAAAGGCCTTCTGGGCCCTGCGCGAAGGCCAGTCGGCCGCCCAGAAGCGCGAGGGGCCGGCCTGGAAGCATGATGTTTCGGTGCCGGTTTCGCGCATCGCCGACTTCATCGACGCGGCCAGCCGGACCCTGGAAGAGCGCTTTCCGGGCGTGCGCATCGACGCCTTCGGCCACGTCGGCGACGGCAACATCCACTATGACGTTCTGGGCCCCGCCGGCGGCGACGCGCGCCTGCACGACGACCTGCGCGACACCGGCGCCCACATCGTCCACGATCTTGTCATGTCGCTGGGCGGCTCGATCAGCGCCGAGCACGGCCTGGGCACGATGAAGACCGCCGAGGCGGCCGGCTACAAGAGCGCCGTGGAACTGGCGACGGCGCGGGCGGTGCGCGCGGCCCTGGACCCGGGCCGCATCATGAACCCGCGGGTGCTGTTCTAGGTCTTCTCGCCGGGCGTCTCGCTCGTGCCGCCCTCGGGCAGGTTGGGGTGGTCGAGGCTGATGTGGAAGCCGGCGATGGTCCAGGCCTTCTCGCCCGGGCCCTTGCGCAGCACGGTCTCGGCGAAGACCGTGTTGGACTTGTAGACATAGGCGTGGGTCAGGGTGGCCACCGAGCCCTCGTTGGTGGCGTTGTAGTTCCACGACCGGTTCTCGACCTTGTCGGGCTCGCCCGGGGGCAGCATCGACTTCCAGGCCGCCAGCTCGGCCAGGTGGTCCGGCGTCTTCAGGAAGTCGGCCAGGTGCGGGTCCTGCGACAGGTCCGCGCCGGTCCGGATCTCCTCGTAGAGCTGGCGCGCGTCGGCGTCGCTCTCCTTGTCGGCGGCGGGCAGGCTGCAGGCGCCGAGGGCGAGGGCGAGGGCGAGGAGAGCAGGAAGGACGGTCAGGCGACTCACGGCGGACTCCCCAACAATTGGCGGCAAGGTGCCAGAGGCCCACGGCGGCGTCCATGCCGCGGTTCCCGCGCCGCTTCGGTGCAAGACAGCGATGGTGCGGCGCAAGACAAAGGCCAGCGAAAGGGGTCCGAGATATGGCCCCGGGGCGTTGTCCGCCCTATGCTGCAGTGCAATAGCAAGGAGAGCTCGACCCCATGGCTTCCCCGTACAACCTGGCCGGCCAGGCAGCCGTCGTCACCGGCTCGACCAGCGGCATCGGCCAGGCCCTGGCCCACGCCCTGGCCGCCGAGGGCGTGAACATCGTCCTCAACGGCTTCGGCGACGCCGCCCAGATCGAGGCCGACCGCGCCGCCCTGGAAGCCAAGGCGGGGGTCAAGGTCCGCTACCATGGCGCCGACATGACCAAGCCGGACGAGATCGCCGCCATGGTGGCCTTCGCCAGGGCCGAGTTCGGGCGGCTGGACATCCTGGTCAACAACGCCGGCGTCCAGTTCGTCTCGCCGATCGAGGACTTCCCCATCGCCAAGTGGGACCAGATCATCGCCATCAACCTGACCAGCGCCTTCCATGCCATCCGCGCGGCCGTGCCGATCATGAAGGCCCAGGGGCGCGGGCGGATCATCAACATCGCCTCGGCCCACGGCCTGGTCGCCTCGCCCTTCAAGAGCGCCTATGTGGCCGCCAAGCACGGCATCGTCGGCCTGACCAAGACGGTGGCCCTGGAGACCGCCGAGCATGGCGTCACCTGCAACGCCATCTGCCCGGGCTATGTGAAGACCCCCCTGGTGGAGGCGCAGATCGCCGACCAGGCCAAGGCCCGGGGCATGACCCCCGAGCAGGTGATGCGCGACGTCATCCTGGACGCCCAGCCGACCAAGAAGTTCGTCGAGTTCGACCAGCTGGCGGGGCTGATGCTGTACCTGGCGAGCGACCTGGGCGCCTCGGCCAACGGCGCCGCCCTGGCCATCGACGGCGGCTGGACGGCGGAATAGGGCCTGCCAGGCGAAGCCGCCTACACCTTCGCCTGACAGGCTCTAGTTGTACGCCGGGTCCCGTCCTGGCGGGAACATCAGCCAGGCGTTCACGAACGCCAGACCAAGCGAGCCGGCCAGAAACAGGGCGAGGACGAGCGCTCCCCGCCTGGACGCCGTCCGTATCGGCACGTAGCGGATCACGGCGCCGTAGAGGATCACGCCGAGGGCGCCAGTGAGGAGATATCGCAGGTCGCTGGACAGGCCGCGAAACAGCCAGATCAGCATGATGCCGTTGGGCGGCGTCCCGGCCGCGTAGGCCGAGATATCGCCGTCCCGCAGCCCGCTTGGCGCGATCCACCGATCGATCGCGGAAGAGCCGAAGGCCAGGCCGAATTCCAGGAAGGTCACCAGCCAGATCAGGGCGAGCGTTGTTCCCACCCGCGCGAACCATGGGACTGTCGAGCGATCAGCGGACTCTGAGACTGCCATTGGCCAGGGCTCTCCGATAGGACGCAATCGCTCTCTGATTGAGCGTCGTATTGGGCAGGCGCGCAATGATCCCGTCAATGGTCGCCTTCTGCGTCGGCGAGATCACCTGCGGCGTCGACGCGGTGACGCCGGTCAGTACGCCGATGTCCTTGAGGCTTGCCTGCCCCAGGAACCCGTCCGCGACTTGATCCATCTCGCTATCGGTAAAGCCCGGTCCAACAACGCCGCGCAGATTGATGCGGACGTTGCGCTTAGCCTCACGATTGGTATCGAAATAGGCCTTGGCTCCCGCGCGCGCCATATCGTCAAGGGGCGAGAAGCCGGCCAGCTGCAGATGCGCAGACGGCTCGCCGTCATTCGCACCGTCCGCGCCGGCGAACGATACCGCCGTCGACGCGTCTTGCCCTGGATCGGCCGCCGCCTGGCCCTGCCAGATACGACTGTAGGCCTCGCCGGGGTTGGGCGTGGCGCCGAGGGCGGTAGCGCGAAGAGACATTGACGGTACTCTTTTAAGGGCCCGGGACGGCAAACCCTGTCGAGCACCGCACCCTAACAATGTTCCTGTTTTGTTCAACACCCTTTTCGCGCCTCGGCCCGGAGTCCCTTGCCGCGGCTTGACCGACCCCGGGGAAGCCGTACTCCTGCTCGCCGAAACCTGGGAGGACGCCGTGGCCTATCAACCGTTCAATCTTGCGGGCAAGGTGGCCCTGATCACCGGAGGCAACCGCGGCATCGGCTTCGGCATGGCCGAGGCCCTGGCCCAGGCCGGCGCCGACGTGGTCATCTGGGGTTCCAACGCCGAGCGCAACCTGGAGGCCGAGGGCAAGCTCAACGCCCACGGCGTGCGTGTGCTCGCCCAGAAGGTCGACGTGTCCATCGAGCACGAGGTGGTGGACGCCATGGCCGAGGCCGTCGCCGCCATGGGCCGGGTGGACACGGTGATCGCCAACGCCGGCATCGGCTTCGGCGCGCCGTCCTTCGCGGAGATGACCATCGACGGCTGGCGGCGGGTGATGGCGGTGAACCTGGAAGGCGCCTTCTTCACCTGCCGCGAGGCGTGCAAGCACATGATCGAGCGGGCCAAGTCCGGCGATCCCGGCGGCTCGATCGTGGTCACCTCGTCGCTGTCGGCGATCTCGGGCGCGGCGCGCAACGAGGCCTACGCCGCCACCAAGGGCGCGGTGATCTCGATGATCAAGGGCATCGCCGTGGAGCACGCCCGCTATGGCGTGCGCGCCAACGTCATCCTGCCGGGCTGGATCGCCACCGACATGACGGCGGGGGCCCAGGAGTCCAAGGCCTTCGCCGAGAAGGTCATCCCGCGGGTGCCGTTCCGCCGCTGGGGCCAGCCCGAGGACTTCGGCGGCATCGCCGTCTACCTGGCCTCGGACGCGGCCTCCTACCATTCGGGCGACAGCTTCATCATCGACGGCGGCTACTCGATCTTCTGATCGGGCGGCGGCCGGCGCCGTAACCCCTCACCTTCCCACGTCCCTTGCTGGCGCAAGGGCCGCGGGCCCCTTCCTCTCCCTCTGGGAGAGGTGGATTGAGGGTGCGGACGTCTGTTCCGTTCACTTCTCCCAAAGGGAGAAGGAGGGGCCCGTCCGGCTGAGCGCAGCGAAGGCGGATGGGAGGATGAGGGGTTACGCCCATCCGTTTGGACATCTGACGCTGGGTCATACTTGCATCGTCCGTCGCGGGGCGGGAGTTTGGGCCAACACATTTCGGGAGGATCGGCCATGAGCCTGCACACGCCCCTTTGCGACCTGCTCGGCGTCGAGCATCCGATCATGCTGGCGGGCATGGGCGGGGTGTCGTTCGCCGAACTGGCGGCGGCGATGTCGAACGCCGGCGGCTATGGCGTTCTGGGCATGGCCGGGCGCGAGCCGGCCTTCATCCGCGAGGAGATGCGCAGGGTCAAAAAGCTGACCGACAAGCCGTTCGGCGTCGACCTGCTGGCCGCCTCGCCCGAGAGCCTGACCGCCTCGGTGGAGATCATCATCGAGGAGGGCGCCTCGGCCTTCATCGCCGGCCTCGGCATTCCCATGCCGATCATGGAGCGGCTGAAGACAGCGGGCCTGAAGGTGATGGTGGTCTGCGGGGCCGTGAAGCACGCGGTCAAGGCCGAGCAGGCCGGCTGCGACGCGGTGATCTGCCAGGGCGGCGAGGGCGGCGGCCATACGGGCCTCGTCGGCACCATGCCCCTGGTCGCCCAGGCGGTGGAGCGGGTGAAGATCCCGGTGGTGGCGGCCGGCGGCCTCTATGACGGGCGAGGCCTGGCGGCCTCCCTGGCGCTGGGCGCCCAGGGGGTGTGGATGGGCACGCGCTTCATCGCCTCGGAAGAGGCGCACGCGGCCGGCCTCTATCGCCAGACCATCGTCGAGGCCACGGACGAGGACACCGTCCGCACGCGCTGCTACTCCGGCAAGCCGATGCGGGTGCGCAAGAACCCCTATGTCGACGACTGGGAGAGCCGCCCGGGCGACATCCAGCCCTTCCCGATGCAGGCGGCGCTGTCGTCGCGGGCCGGGGTGATGGGCGGCATCGGCGGGCAGATGGAAGGCCTCGATCCCGACAAGTCCTGCTTCGCCATGGGCCAGTCGGCCGGCGGCGTGCGCGAGGTGCTGCCGGTGGCGACCATCGTCGCCAACATGATGGCCGACGCCGAAGCGGCCATTACCCGGCTGGCGAAGCTGCAGGCCGGCGCCAAGGCTGCCGTCAGCGCCTAGGCCGGCCAGCGCGATCGGTTCCAAAGAACGCCGCTCGCCGTAGCCGAGCCGGTTCGGCCGCGCTAGTCTGCCCCGCGTCGAGACGCTGGGGAGGCGAAGAACGTGGCCGTACTGGGCTTGGTGGTCCTTATTCTGCTTGTCGTCATGGCCCTGTGGCTGGCCATGTCGGTCATCAAGATCGTGCCCCAGGGCTGGGAGTACACGGTCCAGAGCTTTGGCCGCTACACGCGCACCCTGAAGCCCGGCATCGCCATCCTGACCCCCTTCGTCGAGAGCATCGGCAGGCGGGTGAACATGATGGAGCAGGTCCTGGACGTGCCGCGCCAGGAGGTGATCACCAAGGACAACGTCGGGGTCCAGGTGGACGCCATCGTCTTCATCCAGGTGATGGACGCGGCCGCGGCCGCCTATCGGGTCGCCAACCTGAACAACGCCATCACCCAGCTGGTGATGACCAACCTGCGCACCGTGGTCGGCTCCATGGAGCTGGACGAGGTGCTGTCGCAGCGCGACCACATCAACTCGCGCCTCCTGACGGTGATCGACGAGGCCACCGGCCCCTGGGGCGTCAAGCTGGCGCGGATCGAGATCAAGGACCTGCAGCCGCCGCCCGACATCACCAACGCCATGACCCGGCAGATGAAGGCCGAACGCGAGCGGCGCGCGGTGATCACCGAGGCCGAGGGCGAGCGGACAGCCCAGGTGACCCGGGCCGAGGGCGCCAAGCAGGCCGCCATCCTGCAGGCCGAGGGGCGCAAGGAAGCCGCCTTCCGCGACGCCGAGGCGCGCGAGCGCTCCGCCGCCGCCGAGGCCCAGGCCACCAAGGTGGTGTCGGACGCCATCGAGAGCGGCAGCGTCAACGCGCTGAACTACTTCGTGGCCCAGAAGTACGTCGAGGCCTTCGGTAAGCTGGCGGAGTCGCCCCAGCAGCGGACGGTGATCGTGCCGGCGGACCTGGGCGGCATCGCCGGATCGATCTCCGGCATCACCGAGCTGGTGCGCGCGGCCCAGGGCGGGGGGGCCACTCCGCCCGCCGCGCCGCCGCGCCGGGCGCCGCCGCCGATCGTGCCGCCCACCACGCCGGGGACCTGAAGCCATGGACGCCGTCAGCGCCTTCTATTTCGCGCACCCGTTCTGGGTCTGGCTGGGCATCGGGGCCATCTTCCTGGTGATCGAGCTGTCCACCGGCTCGGGCTGGCTGCTCTGGCCCGCCGGGTCGGCGGCCATCGTGGCGGTGACGTCGCTGTTCGTCGCCCTGGGGTCGGGGCGACAGGCGGCGCTCTTCGCCATCTGCACGGTGGTGACCACCTATCTGGGGCGCCGCTTCATGCCGAGGGGGCCAAGTCCCGCACCCGACATCAACGACCAGCTCGGCCGCCTGATCGGGCACAAGGGCGAATGCTGCGGCCCCATCGAATCCGGCGAGGGCCGGGTGTTCGTGGACGGCAAGGAATGGTCGGCCGAGCTGGAGGGCGGCGGCGCCCTGCCGGACGGCGCCAAGGTCGAGGTGGCCGCGGTGCTGGGCGGCGCGCGGCTGCAGGTGCGACCGACGGCCTGAGGCGTCAGGACTTCGACGCCAGGGCGGCGAGCTGTTGCTGCATGGCTTCCATCTGGCGGCGCAGCTCGGCCAGGGATTCCGCGTCGCCCTTGGCGGGTTCGGCCTCGGCCGGCTTGGCGGCCGGCGCCGAAGCCGGGGCCGCGGGCGCGCCCTCCTCGGCCCGATAGGCGAAGGGGGAGAACATCTTCATGGCCCGGTCGAACAGGGCCAGGTTCTGGCGGATCTGTTCCTCGTAGCCGGCCATGCCCGGCGGGGTGATGTTGGCGAACTGGCTGCGCAGCTGTTGCTGCTGGCGGATGAAGCTGTCGAGCGAGAGTTCCAGGTAGCTGGGCAGGAAGGCCTGCATCTGGTCGCCGTAGAAGCGGATCAGCTGGCGCAGGAACTGGATCGGCAGCAGGTTCTGGCCGCGGCTTTCCTCTTCGAAGATGATCTGGGTCAGGACCTTGCGGGTGATGTCCTCGCCGGTCTTGGCGTCATAGACGACGAAGTCGACGCCCTCCTTGACCATGGTCGAGAGGTCGTCGAGCGTGATGTAGGTGCTGGTGGCCTTGTTGTAGAGCCGCCGGTTCGCGTACTTCTGGATCACCACGCGGTCTGCGCCGTGGGGCGCGCCCGCTTCAGACTCATTCGCCATTTCGTTTCCCGGCCCCCCGTTCGGGGGCAATTTCGCACTGCAGTATCGCGGATGCAAATGGGCAGCGCCAGTGCGGCTTGTGGCATTCGCCGGTTCGGGGAGCTCATGCCGCCCTGTCATCAATCCTATGCGTGACGAGCGCGGCGGGAATGTGCTTTCTGGGCCGGGAAACCATTCTCGTCAGGAAGACGCACCATGAGCGACATCGTCATCGTCTCCGCCGCCCGCACCCCCGTGGGCTCGTTCAACGGCGCCCTCTCCAGCCTGCCCGCCCATGAGCTGGGCAAGATCGCCATCCAGGCGGCGGTCGAACGGGCGGGCATCCAGCCCTCGGACGTGCAGGAAGTGATCATGGGCCAGGTGCTGCAGGCCGGCGCCGGCCAGGGCCCCGCCCGCCAGGCCTCGGTCAACGCCGGCATCCCGGTGGAGAGCCCGGCCTGGAGCCTGAACCAGCTCTGCGGCTCGGGCCTGCGCGCCGTGGCCCTGGCGGCCCAGCAGATCGCCCAGGGCGACGCCGAGATCGTGGTCGCCGGCGGCCAGGAGAGCATGAGCCAGTCGCCGCACGCGGCCAATCTGCGCAACGGCCAGAAGATGGGCGACCTGGGCTTCGTCGACACCATGATCAAGGACGGGCTGTGGGACGCCTTCCACGGCTACCACATGGGTCAGACCGCCGAGAACATCGCCGCCCGCTGGCAGATCACCCGCGAGGACCAGGACAAGTTCGCCGTCGCCTCGCAGAACAAGGCCGAGGCGGCCCAGAAGAGCGGCCGCTTCGCCGGCGAGATCGCGCCGGTGACCATCAAGGGCCGCAAGGGCGACACGGTGGTCGACCAGGACGAGTTCATCCGCCATGGCGTGACGCTGGAGTCCATCTCGGGCCTGCGTCCCGCCTTCACCAAGGACGGCAGCGTCACAGCCGCCAACGCCTCGGGCCTCAATGACGGCGCGGCCGCCCTGGTGCTGATGACCGCCGACGAGGCCAAGAAGCGGGGCCTCAAGCCGATGGCCCGCATCGCGTCCTGGGCGCACGCCGGCGTCGATCCTGAGATCATGGGCACCGGCCCGATCCCGGCCTCCAAGAAGGCGCTGGAGAAGGCCGGCTGGAAGATCGCCGACCTGGACCTGATCGAGAGCAACGAGGCCTTCGCCGCCCAGTCGCTGAGCGTGGTGCGCGAGCTGGGCCTCGACCCGGCCAAGGTCAACGTCAACGGCGGGGCCATCGCCATCGGCCACCCGATCGGCGCCTCGGGCGCGCGCATCCTGACCACCCTGCTGCACGAGATGGGCCGCACCGACGCCAAGAAGGGCCTGGCCACCCTGTGCGTGGGTGGCGGCATGGGCGTGGCCATGTGCGTGGAGAAGCTCTGAGCCTCCTCCCGCACGGGGTGAACGCTCGCGGTCGTCAACGATAGGGCCAGAGCCGAAGCGGCGGGCCAGGGAGAACGCAAGGCATGACTAGGGTCGCATTCGTCACCGGTGGCACCCGGGGCATCGGCAAGGCCATCACGGCAAGGCTCAAGGCCAGCGGCTACAAGGTGGCCGCCGGCTATGCCGGCAACGAGGTGGCGGCCAAGGCCTGCGCCAAGGAGCTGGGGGTGATGATCGTCAAGGGTAACGTCTCCAGCTTCACCGACTGCGCCGAGGCGGTGAAGGAGGTGGAGAAGGAGCTGGGCCCCATCGACACCCTGGTCAACAACGCCGGCATCACCCGCGACGCCATGCTGCACAAGATGACCGAGGAGCAGTGGGTCGAGGTGATCCAGGTCAACATGGCCTCGATCTTCAACATGACCCGCAACGTCATCGAGGGCATGCGCGAGCGCGGCTTCGGCCGCATCGTCAACATCTCGTCGATCAACGGCCAGAAGGGCCAGATGGGCCAGTCGAACTATTCGGCGGCCAAGGCGGGGATGATCGGCTTCACCAAGTCGGTGGCCCAGGAGAACGCCAAGAAGGGCATCACCGTGAACGCCATCTGCCCCGGCTATATCGACACCGAGATGGTGGCGGCGGTGCCCAAGAACGTGCTGGATTCGATCATCGCCCAGATCCCGGTAGGCCGTTTGGGCCGGGCCGAGGAGATCGCGCGGTGCGTGGCCTTCCTGTCGTCCGAGGAAGCCGGCTTCATCACCGGCGCCACACTGACGGTAAATGGCGGTCAATACATCACGGGCTAGGGTTTACGACCCGTCCAAAAACCGCCCTGATCGAAGGGCATGCACCGTGTAATGGCGCCGAAACGTTGGGCCCTGAATGGCAGGATTGCCATCGCCGTGGCGTTCGCCGCGGCGATCCTGTTTGGATTCGGGTCCCCGGCCTTCGCGGGCCACGACACGCTGCGCAACGCCCTCGGGCTGGAGCACATGGACGAGGGCCGCGCCGGCGCCTCGCCCCTTGTCGCGCGCTACCTGATCGACGAGGGCGGGGTGTTCGTGCTGGACCGCAGCACCTCGCGCCCCCTGTTGAAGTTCGATGACAGCCCGGAAATCTGGGTCCTGACCCAGGCGCGCGGGCCGCGCGGCGACATCATCTACAAGAACGACATGGGCGAGACGGTGCTGCGGGCGACGCGGCTGGGCGGCATGACGGTGTTCACCGCCAAGCGGCCGGGCGGCTCGGCCGCCGCCCTGATCGGGCCGACCGCGCCGCTGCGGATGCCGACCCTGGGGCCGGTGGTGCTCTATCAGCGCCTGTTCCAGGCCAGCGTGCGGGCGACCCGCGCGGCCCAGCACCTGGTGGAGTTCGAGGCGCCCGACGCCGACGCCTATTCGGACGCCCTGATCGCCGACGCCGCCGTGATCACCGTCGAGGCCTTCGTGTCCATGTCGTCGCAGCCGGATGGCCGCCAGTTCCTCTCACGGGTGGGCAAGATCGCGTTCGTGGAAGGCGCCAGGCCGTCCGCGGCCCTGCAGGGCGGGGTGCTGACGATCATGGTGGCCCCCAAACAGGGAATCGCCGGCCGGCCTTCGTCCCGGCGTATCCTGCGGACCGTCAGTTCGCGGTGAGGACGGGCCGGGCGGCGCCGCCGGCTCAGTCCCGACAGTTCAGCCTTCGGCCGCGCCCTCGCTCGCGGCGGGCCGGCGGCGGCGGGGCAGGAGGGGCTCGGGGGCGCCGGGCAGGCGAATCTCGAAGGTCGTGCCGGCCTCGCTGGTCTGGACCAGGGTGAGGTCGCCGCCGTGGCCCTGGCTCAGTTCCTTGGCGATGGCCAGGCCCAGCCCCGCGCCACCGCGCCGGGTCGAGCCCGCGAAGGGCTGGAAGAGGTTGGCCAGGGCCCGTTCGGGCAGGCCCGGGCCGTCGTCGGTAAGGCGGATCAGGCTCTGGCCTTCGGCCTGGGTCAGGGAAACGTGGATGGCGCCCACGCCGCCGCGCCCTTCGACGCCGTCGATGGCCTCGCGGGCGTTGCGGAACAGGTTGACCAGGATGCGGTGAAGCTGTTCGGGGTCGGCGTCGACCTGGGCGCCCGTGGGGGCCTCGATCTCCAGCCTGACGGCCTGCCGCGACAGGCGCGCGTCCTCGGCCGCCGCCTCGAGCGCCGGGCGCAGGGGCGTGGCCCGCTTGTCGGGGGCGGGCTCCTCGCTCTTGCCGAAGGCCAGCACGTTGGAGGCCAGAAGGATGGCCCGGTCCAGGGCCCGCTCCAGGCGCGGCAGGGCCTGGGCGACCTTGGGGTCGCCGGACTGGGCGAGGCGCTCCGAGGCGATCTGGGCGCTGGTCAGCATGTTGCGCAGGTCGTGGTTGATCTTGGCCACCGCCTCGCCAAGGGCGGCCAGGCGTGCGCGGGAGGCCAGGGCGGCCCGTAGGTCGGCCTGCATGCGGTCGAGCTCGGCCTCGGCCACCCCGATCTCGTCGTTGCGGCCCGAGGGCGGGATGTGGGCCTCGGGATCCTCAGGGTTGGCGCGAAAGCGCTGCATGGAGCGGGTGATCCGCTGCATGGGCGCCACCAGCAGGTAGTTCAGCGAAAAGAACACCACCGCCCCCGCCATCAGGGAGGTGAAGGCGGCGATGCCCAGCAGGCGGCCGAGCTGGGCCAGCAGCTCCTTCCTCAAGGGCGCGTCCGGGGCGACGATCTCGACGAACTCGCCGGGCACATAGCGCGGCCGGGCGATCACCCGCACCATGCGCTGGCCGCCGCCCAGCAGGGTCTGTATCGGCCCGGCCAGGGAGGTCAGCGGGTTGTTCTCGCGCAGGTCAATCAGGTAGGGCGTGCGCGCCAGCTTGGGCGCCTGCAGGACCAGGCGGCGGTTGCCGTCGGCCTGGATGGCCACGGAGACCACCTCGGCCTGTTCCAGCAGCTGTTGCGACAGGTGCTCGGTGACCTGGCCGTTGGGGGCGGCGTCGGCGACGCGGGAGGCCAGTTCGGCGGCGCGCAACCGGTCCAGCAGCCACTGTTCCTGATAGGCGGCCAGGTTCGGCGGCAGGATCATGACGTTGGCGACCACGACGATCAGCACCGTCAGGAGCAGCAGGCGCGACGACAGGCCGCCGAGCCTGAGGAATCGGCGCTCGCCTGGCGATCGGGGCTCGGGCAGGGACGCGTCGTCCGCCATGGAATGCCGTTACTTCACTCGCCGCGCCGGGGCAATGAAGCGCACCGTCGCGGCGAGTCCGATCAACGCCGCCGCCGCCAAAGTCGCCAGGCGATCGGGGCGGCGGACATCAGGGCGAGGCCCGCCAGCGGCAGGATGATCCGCGGCTGTTCCAGCAGGCTGGCGTCGATGCTGGCGCCCGAGTCAAACAGGCGTCCCAGACCGGAGCCCAGGCCCGCCAGGATGAAGCAGATCGGCGAGGTGCCCAGCAGGGTCGCGCCCACCAGGGCCGACAGGCGCACGCGCGAAAGGCCGGCGGCGACGTTGGTGGCGAAGAAGGGCATCACCGGGATCAGGCGCAGGGTCAGAAGGTAGGAAAAGGCGTTGCTGGAAAAGCCCTGCTCGATGCGTTGCACGACAGGGCCGGCCTTTTCGGTGGCCCAGCTCCCGAACGCGGTGCGGCAGGCCAGGAAGACGATGATCGAGCCCAGGGTGCAGGCCGCCAGGGCCGCGAAGCCGCCCAGCAGGGTCCCGAACAGGAAGCCGCCGGCGGTGGAGAGCGCGCCGGGCCCTGGGATGCAGGCCACCACCACGGCGGTGTAGACGCCCACATAGACCAGCAGGCTGAGGATCGGGTGGGCGCGGACCATCTGGGTCAGCATCACCCGGTGGGCGGCGAGGTCGCCAAGGCTGAGATGGCGCCAGGCGCCGGAGGCGATGGCCGCGACGAGCAGGCCCAGCACCAGGGCGATCAGGCCATAGCGGCGGACGGCGGTCCCCAGGGTCATCGCGCGCCGACCGCCTCGGCGAGAGTGCGAAAGCCGTCGGCCTTCAGGCGCGCGGCGAGGTCGCGGCGGATGTCGGCGACCAGGCCAGGCCCCTCGAAGACCAGGGCGGAGTAGAGCTGCACAGCCGCCGCGCCGGCGCGGATCTTGGCGTAGGCGTCGGCGCCGCTGGCGATCCCGCCGACCCCGACCAGGGCGATGCGCCCCGCCGCGGCCTGGTGGAAGGTCGCCAGCACCCGGGTGGAGGGCGCCATCAGCGGCGCGCCGGAGAGGCCGCCGGCCTCGCCGCGCCGGGCCGAGCGCAGGCTGTCCGGCCGTGCCAGGGTGGTGTTGGAGACGATGATGGCGTCGAGGCCGTGGGCGATGGCCGCCTCGGTGATGGCCTCGGCCTCGCCGTCCTCCAGGTCGGGCGCGACCTTCAGGAACACCGGCGTGTTCGCCCCTTCGGCCGCCAGGGCGCGGCGCGCCTCGCCGACGCGGCCCAGCAGCTCGTCCAGGGCGGCGCGGGTCTGCAGGGCGCGAAGGCCCGGGGTGTTGGGCGAGGAGATGTTGAGGGTGAAGTAGTCGCAGAGGCCCCAGAGGCGCTTCAGGCCCGTGACATAGTCGGCGATGCGGTCGGCGGCGTCCTTGTTGGCGCCGATGTTGGCGCCCAGGACTCCGCGCCGGCGGCGGGCGGCCAGGCGGCCGGCGAAGGCCTCGAGCCCCTGATTGTTGAAGCCCATGCGGTTGATCACCGCCCGGTCCTCGGTCAGGCGGAACAGGCGGGGCCGGGGATTGCCGGCCTGGGGCAGGGGCGTGACCGTGCCGCACTCGACCCAGCCGAAGCCGGCGGCCAGCATGGCGTCGCCCACCTCGGCGTTCTTGTCGAAGCCGGGGGCCAGGCCGACGGCGTTGGGCAGGGCGAGACCCGCCAGGGTGGTGGCGAGAACGGGGTCGTGGGCTGGGCGGCGCGGCCCCAGGCCCAGCTTCAGGCCGGTGATGGCGAGGCCGTGCGCGTCTTCCGGATCGGCAAGGCGCAGGGCGTGGGTGGCGAGGCCGTGCAGGCCGCTCATGCCGCGCCCCTCACGGGACCAGCTCGCCCAGGTCGGGCAGGCCGTCGGCCCCCAGCGGCGCGGGCCGCGCCTCGATCACCTGGGCGCAGGGCAGGGGCGCGAAGAGATGCGGGAACAGGGCGCCGCCGCGCGAGGGTTCCCACTTCAGGGCCGGCCCCAGGGCCTCGGCCTCGGCGACCAGGACGTAGAGATCCGCCTGGCCAGCGAAATAGCGGCGGGCGGTCTCGCGCGCCTGGTCGGCGGCGGAGAAGTGGATGAAGCCGTCGGCCAGGTCCACGGCCGAGCCGCGGAACTCGCCGGCCGCCTGGGCGGCCTCCCATTCGGCGCGGGGCAGGATCTTGTAGATGCGGGTCATGGGGCCGTCCGGCTATTCGCCCTCGCCGCCGTGCTCGGAGGCCAGGAACAGGCCGTCGAACGAGGCGCGGCCGGCCGGGTCGATCAGGAAGGCGGCGGCCGTGGAGGTGGGAAAGCGGGCGTCCATCTTCTCAACCTGCCAGCCGGGCGCGCCGCCCTCTTCCAGCAAGAGGATGGCCAGCTCGTGCAGGCCGGGATTGTGGCCGATGACCATCACCGTGTCGGCCTCGTCGGCGAAGGCCTGGGCCTCGGCCAGGATCTCCTCGGCGCTGGCGTTGTAGAGCGCGTCCAGCGGCTCCAGGCGCGCGCCGGGGAAGGTCGGCTTCACGCAGTCCCACGTCTGCAGGGTGCGCCTGGCGCTGGACACCAGGGCGAGGTCGGGAACCAGCTTCTCGCGCGCCAGGACGCCGGCGATCAGGGCCGCGTCCTCGCGGCCGCGCTGGGCCAGCGGGCGGTCGGCGTCATCCTGGCCCTTGGCGCGCGGCTCGGCCTTGGCGTGACGGAACAGAATCAAACGGCGCATCGACAAAGCTCTCCCCGCGCCTCGTCATAGCCGGTCCCCGCGACGGCTCAAACCGGTCGCGACAGTTGACAGGGGGGAAGCTTTGGCGATCCAAGGCGGCATGAGCGACGGAGACATCGTCCAGGACCGCGCCGCGAGCGGCGCCGCCGAGGGCGGGGGGATCATGCGGTTCCCCGCCGAGGCGGTTCTGCGCCTGGAATCCGGGGCGCGGGTGCACGGGCTGGAGGTCGCCTACAAGACCTACGGCCAGCTCAACGCCGACAAGTCCAACGCCGTGCTGATCTGCCACGCCCTGACCGGCGACCAGCACGTGGCCTCGCCGCACCCGACGACGGGCAAGCCCGGCTGGTGGGACAAGATGGTCGGCCCCG
The DNA here is from genome assembly GCA_018241335.1 of Pseudomonadota bacterium. Classification (GTDB taxonomy): domain Bacteria; phylum Pseudomonadota; class Alphaproteobacteria; order Caulobacterales; family Caulobacteraceae; genus Acaudatibacter. Next base: position 18,990 of record JAFEEA010000016.1, on the reverse strand, counting down.
GCCTGCCGCTGGACCCGGCCCGCTACTTCATCATCTGCTCGAACGTGATCGGCGGCTGCATGGGCTCGACCGGCCCGGCCTCGACCAACCCGGCCACGGGCAAGACCTATGGCCTGGCCTTCCCGGTGATCACCATCGCCGACATGGTGCGCGCCCAGGTGATGCTGGTCGAAGCCCTGGGCGTCGAGCGCCTGTTCGCGGCGGTGGGCGGCTCCATGGGCGGCATGCAGGTGCTGCAATGGGCGGCCGACTATCCGGAGAAGCTGTTCGCGGCGGTGTGCATCGCCGCGGCGCCGCGCCACTCGGCCCAGAACATCGCCTTCCACGAGGTCGGCCGCCAGGCGATCATGGCCGACCCCGACTGGCGCGGCGGCGACTACGCCGAGACGGGCGTGCGGCCGGAGAAGGGCCTGGCGGTGGCGCGCATGGCCGCGCACATCACCTATCTCTCGGAGCCCGCCCTGCAGCGCAAGTTCGGCCGCGAGCTGCAGCGCGACGGCCTGTCGTGGGGCTTCGACGCGGACTTCCAGGTGGAGAGCTATCTGCGCCACCAGGGCGCGGCCTTCGTCGACCGCTTCGACGCCAACTCGTACCTCTACATCACCCGGGCGCTGGACTACTTCGACCTGGCGGCGGCCCACGGCGGGGTGCTGGCGCAGGCGTTCCGGCGGGCGCGGGAGGTGCGCTTCTGCGTCTTTTCCTTCACCTCGGACTGGCTCTATCCCACCGAGGAGAGCCGCGCGATCGTGCGGGCGCTGAACGCGGCGGGGGCGCGGACCAGTTTCGTGGAGATCGAGACCGACAAGGGCCACGACGCCTTCTTCCTGGAGGAGCCGGTGCTGCGCGAGGCCTTGCGCGGGTTCCTGGACTCGGCCGCCCAGGCGCGGGGCCTGACGTGAAGGCCGCTCCGGTTCGCGAGGACTTCAGGGAAATCCTGCGGCTGGTCCGTCCCGGCGCGCGGGTGCTGGACGTGGGCTGCGGCGAGGGTGAGCTGCTGGACCTGCTGGCCCGGGAAAAGGGCGTCGATGGCCGGGGCATCGAGATCAGCGCCGAAGGGGTGTCCGCCTGCCTGGCGCGCGGCCTGGCGGTGGTGCAGGGCGACGCCGACCGGGACCTGGATTCGTTCCCGGCCCAGGCCTTCGACTATGTGATCCTGTCGCAGACCCTGCAGGCGGTGCTCAATCCGCGCCATGTGCTGGGCGAACTGATGCGGATCGGCGGCCAGGCCATCGTCTCGCTGCCGAACTTCGGCCACTGGCGGGTTCGCCTGGACCTGCTGGCCCACGGGCGGATGCCGATGACCGGATCCCTGCCCGAGCCCTGGTGGTCGACGCCGAACATCCACCTTTGCACCCTGCGCGACTTCACTGCCCTGTGCGACGACCTGGGCCTTCGCATCGACGCGGCCGCGCGCCTGTCGGAGGGCCGGCCGGCCCGGCCCATCGATCCCTCGCGGCCGATCGAGAACTGGCGCTCGGAAGCGGCGCTGTTCCTGCTGAGCCGGCGGGACGGCGCGCCGGGACCCGGCGTCGGCTCGCAGAAGTCCGACCTGTTCGAATAGACCCAGCCGCGACCGCGGGTCGGGAAGCCGGCGGGGCGAGGGGCGCGCCGTCTGGCGGACCTCGGGGGGTGAAATCTGCCCCTCCGCCGAAGTTTCGCCCGGTTTGGACCCCCGTTAAACACCGTAGTTTACGGTGAACGGTTCATCCTGGTTTGGAAGATTTTTGCGCTCCGGGGCCGGGGTAGCCTCTGTCTGGAACGGATAGGGCGTATTCGGCCAAGCGTCGAGGCGCCGCGACGGCCGCTCACCCGCTGATCGCGGCGGCGTCCAGTTCGCCGGTGCGGATGCGGATGGCGTTTTCCAGGTCCATGACGAAGATCTTGCCGTCGCCGATCTTGCCGGTGTTGGCGGCGGCGCTGATGGCCTCGACCACGGCGGTGACGATGTCGGTGGGGACGGCGATCTCCAGCTTGACCTTGGGCAGCAGCTTCACCTCGTATTCGGCGCCCCGGTAGACCTCGGTCTTGCCCTTCTGGCGGCCATAGCCCCGCACCTCGGTGACCGTCAGGCCCGAGGCGCCTGCCTCGGTGACGGCTTCGAGCACCGCGTCGAGGCGGCTGGGCTTGATTACGGCGGTGATCATCTTCATGGGGCGGTCCTTTACTGAGCCCGACGCATCCAAGGGTGGACCAAAAGGCGCTTGGGTCCAAGCGTCGGACTACCCGCATATAGACCGGCGCCTGAAGAAGCGGCGCCTGAAATGACGGAACCGCGCGTCGCCGGCTGCAGGACGCCCGGAACGGGGGCCCTGGCGCGCACCTTGGCCCCGCGCGGGCGGACGGCGAAGGTCTGCTTGACCACCTCCAGCAGGATCAGCCCGGCGAAGGGCGGCCAGAGCAGGGCGCCCGCCTGTTCGAAACCCTCGGCCCAGCGGGCGGCCCAGCCGAAGGGCGGGGCGTAGAGGGCGCGGGTCCAGCCCAGGGGCTCCAGGTCCGCCTCGCGCGCCAGGGTCTCGAGCTGGCGGCGGCTGAAGGGGCGGCCCTGGCCGAAGGGCGTGGCCTCCGCGTCGGCCCACAGGCCATGGCGCGCGGTCACCACCAGGATCGCCCGGCCCGAGGGCGCCAGCACGCGATTGACCTCGCGCAGCAGGGCCAGGGGATTGTCGGCCTCCTCCAGGGCGTGGACGGCCAGGACCCGGTCGAAGTGCGACGGCTGGAAGGGCAGGGCGGTCTCGTCGGTCAGGCAGGCCAGGTTGCGCTCGCCCATCGGCCAGGCCTCGACCCCCTGGGCGGCCGGCATGGCCGCCACCGCCCGGCGCGCGCCCCGGCTGACGCTGTCGAGGAACGGGGTGGCGTAGCCCAGGGCCAGGACGTCGAGGCCGTTGGCCGTCTCCCAGGCCTCGTTGACCTTGCGCGCCACCATGGTCCGCGCCGCCCGGCCGAGCGGAGAGGCGTAGAATTCGCGCAGCTGCAGCACGCCCTGGCGCATTGGGGGGTCCGTTTCGATTCGGCTTCAATGTAAGGTCGCGGCGCGCGCCTGTCCCTAGCGGGCGGCGATCCTATCTATCCTGTCTGAATGACCGCAGAGCGCCGAGACCGCCCATGACCCTGACTGTCCACCAGTTCCCGTGCCTTTCCGACAACTACGGCTTCCTGATCCGCGACGAGGCGACGGGCAAGACCGCCACGGTCGACACGCCGGACGCCGCCGCGATCCTGGCGGAGCTGAAAAAGCTGGGCTGGGGCCTGGACCTGATCCTCAACACCCACTGGCACGCCGACCATGCCGGCGGAAACGCCGAGATCAAGGCGGCTACCGGCTGCGCCATCGTCGGGCCCGGCGAGGTCACCCGCATCGCGCCCCTGGACCGCCAGGTGAGCGACGGCGACGTGGTCGAGCTGGGCGAGACGAGGTTCAAGGTGATGGAGACCGGCGGCCACACCCTGGGCCATCTTTCCTATTTCGACGCCGCCGACCATGTGGCCTTCGTGGGCGACACGATGTTCGCCCTGGGTTGCGGGCGGCTGTTCGAGGGGACGGCCGAGCAGATGTGGACCAGCCTGCAGAAGCTGGCCGCCCTGCCGGACGACACCCGCGTCTACTGCGCCCACGAATACACCGCCTCCAACGCCCGCTTCGCCCTGTCGGTGGACGACGGCCCGGCGCTGAAGGCCCGCGCGGCCGAGATCTTCGCCGCCCGCGAGCGGGGCGAGCCCACCGTGCCCACCACCATCGCCCTGGAGAAGGCCACCAACCCCTTCCTGCGCGCGCCCGCCCTGGCCGGCCGCGTCGGCAAGGCCGGGGCGCCGGACTACGAGGCGTTCGGAGCGGTGCGCGCGGCCAAGGACGGCTTCAAGGGCTGACGCCGGGGCCTAGGCGGGGCCTAGGCGGGCCGCCTAGCGCCTCATCATCGCGGCGGTGAGGTCGACGACGCAGACCTGCCGGAAGCGGGCGTGGACGCCGCAGCCGACGCCGCCGAACTTCAGCAGGCCGTCGAACAGGTCGGCGCGGTGGGGCGCGCCCGGCGCCCCTTCGTCCAGCACCAGCTGGCGCACCACGCCCGACGCCGTGGCCTGGCCCAGGGAGACCTCCTCGGCGAAGATGGTGGCGTAGACGCCGGCCTGCTGCATGCGCTGGGTGGCGTTGGTTCCGTCCGAGCCGATGTGGCCGACGATCCCGCGCGGGCCGATGTCGGCGGCATGGCGTTCGGCGGCGGTGGTCAGGGCGGCGTCGGGGTCCAGGGCGGCGAGGGGCGCCTGGCGCTCCAGGAAGGCCACGGCCTCGCGCGTGGCGGCGGTCTGCGGCTCGCGCCTCAGGGCGTCGGCATAGTCCTGGGGATGGGTGCGCACATAGTTGATCTGGGCCAGGACGGCGATCTCAAGGGCCGTGCCCGGCTGGTTGACGGTGGCGTATTCGGGGCCGCCGCCGCGGCGATAGCTGGCATGGCGATCGCAGTCCGGCGCGGTGTCGCCGGCCACCTTCAGCGGGGTCGCCCGGTCCTTGAGCACCGGCAGGAAGTGGCCGAAGGCGGTGAAGTAGAACACCGCGCAGCTCTTGCCCGAGGCGTCGCGCCACTTGGCCATGGCCGCCTCCAGGTTGGCCGTGGTGGCGGCCTCGAAGGGGATGGTGACCTCTTCGTGCCTGACGGTCGTGACGCCCTTTTCGCGATGCGTGACGTCGGTCCAGTAGTTGGTGACCACGTTGCCGAGCTGGCCGCCGTAGGTCCTGCCGGTCTTTGGATCCTTCTGAATCTCGGGGCGGGCGTTCTCGAGGATCGAGTGGCCGTTGGGCAGCAGGGCCGTATGGTCCGTCTCGCTGCGCTTGCCCGACCCGAAGAAGCCCTGAATCTCGTAGCCGGCGTCATTGAGGGTGATGAAGACGTTGGAATAGTCCCGCCAGTCCTGGACCGTCTCGGGTTCGCCCACGAAGATGATGGCATAGCGCTTTGCGCCATCCTTCTGGGGCAAGGTCAGACCGTCGCCGCCGTTGACGAAGACGTTGGCGGGATGGGTGTCCTTCAACGCCTTCTTGGTCTTCTCGTCGGGCGGCAGGCCGTTGTTCCAGTCCTTGATCGAGCGATCGACGGCATGTTCGCCCTGGGCGAAGGCCTGGGACTCGGGCTCGGTGAACTGGCCGCCGGTGGCGCTGACCCAGCCTTCGTTGACCCCCTCGATGAAGGGGTTGCCGATCACGGTCCCCGGGGTCTGTTCGTAGACTTGGCCCTTGCCGCGCCCCGTCGCCGTCATCACCGCCACGGGCTTGCCGGCCTTGCCGACCTCGGACGACCCAAGCTGGTTGGCGAAGTCGCCGGCGAAGCAGCCGCCGAAGACCATGATCAGGCTGACGAAGTTCTTGTGCAGGGCGCTGTCGAGCAGGCCGTAGAAGTCGTGCGCGTCGATGCCGGGTTCATAATCCCGGGGCGCGTCCTCGGGCACGTAGGTCCCGAGGCCAGGGCCGTCCGCCCTGGCCGGGGCAACGCTGAGCAGCAGCGCCGCCGCGGTCGCCGCCATGGCCTTGCCCAAGCCCGATGCGACTCTCATGGAACCTCCAAGGAGAGCGAACTGACGGACGCTTGAAGAACCCCGGCATTGAACGCCCGGCGATGGCGATTGGCAACGCTTGGCGCCATGGCCCTGGCGCCGGGGCGGCGGTCATGCACAGTGAGAGCAACCACAACAGGGAGGCGCCCATGCCCATCGCGGCGGTCAACGGCCAGAAGATCTATTACGAGGACACCGGCGGCGACGGGCCGGTGGCAGTCTTCTCGCACGGCCTGTTCATGGACCACGCGATGTTCGCGCCGCAGGTGGAGGCGCTGAAGGGGCGCTGGCGCTGCATCACCTGGGACGAGCGCGGCCATGCGGGCACCGCCGGGGAAACCCTGGCGCCCTTCACCTACTACGACTCCGCCGACGACCTGGCGGCGCTGCTGGCGCATTTGGGGGTGAAGCGGGCGGTGCTGGCGGGGATGAGCCAGGGCGGCTTCCTGTCCCTGCGCTGCGCCCTGACCCACCCCGAGATCGTCCGCGCCCTGATCCTGATCGACACCCAGGCCGGGCAGGAAGACCCCGGCGCCCTGGAAGGCCATATGGCCCTGGCCAACGCCTGGGCGGCCAACGGCCTGTCGGACGAGATGGCGAGCATCATCGAGGGCATCATCCTGGGCGAGGGCTGGGCCGGCGCCGCGGCGTGGAAGGCCAAGTGGAAGACCATCACGCCGGCGAACCTGCTGGGCTGCATGCAGACCCTGGCCGGGCGCGACGACGTCACCGGCCGCCTCGGCGAGATCAAGGTCCCGGCCCTGGTGCTGCATGGCGACAAGGACGCGGCCATCGACCTTGGCCTGGCGCGCAAGCTGGCGGCGGGCCTCGGCGGCGGCGCCGAGCTGGTGGTGATCCCCGGCGGCGGCCACGCGGCCAACCTGACCCATCCCGAGGTGGCCAACGCGGCGATCGAGCGGTTCCTGGCGGGGTTGGGGGCCTAGCCGCCCGGCCGGCGCTTCGCTGGAGCCGCCTCCACCGCCGACGGCGGTCCCCCTCCCCAAGGGGGGAGGAGAAGGGGCGCTTCAGCTTTGAGTCTCTTCCCCCACTGGGGGAAGTACCCGCGAAGCGGGGGAAGGGGGCTCCAGCCGGGCGACGGCGCCGGATGGAGCCCGTACGCCTCAGATCTCCCGCGCGCGCCCGGCCCAGTAGGGCTTGCGGACCTTGCCGCGCTGGATCTTGCCGGCGGGGCTGCGGGGCAGTTCGTCGACGAAGTCCACGGACTTGGGGATCTTGTAGCCGGCCAGGTTCTGGCGGGCGAAGGCGATGATCTCCTTGGCCAGGTCGTCGGAGGGCTCGAAGCCGGGGTTCAGGGTGATGACGGCCTTGACCTCCTCGCCCCACTCCTCGTTCGGCACGCCGATGCAGCAGCTGTCCTCGACGGCGGGATGCTTGATGATCTCGTTGTCGATTTCCTGCGGATAGATGTTCACCCCGCCGGAGATGATGGTCTCGGCGTTGCGGCCGGTGAGGAACAGGTAGTTGTCCTCGTCCAGGTAGCCGACGTCGCCCAGGGTGAAATAGCCGTCGCGGTGGGCCGCGGCCGTCTTGGCCGGGTCCTTGTAGTATTCGAACGGGGCGATCGGCGAGACCTTGAAATAGAGGGTGCCGGAGACGCCCTTGGGGACCGGATTGCCCTCGTCGTCGAGGATCCTCAGCGCGTCCTCGGTCGGCAGCTTGCCGACGGTGCCGGGCTTGGAGAGCCACTCCTGCGAGGTGACCACGAAGCCCGCGCCGCCTTCGGAGCCGGCGTAGTATTCGTTTATGATCGGGCCCACCCAGTCGATCATCGCCTTCTTGACCTCCGGCGGGCAGGGCGCCGCGCCGTGGATGATGTAGTTCAGCGACGAGATGTCGTACTTGGCCCGGACCTCTTCGGGCAGGGCCAGCAGGCGCTGGAACATGATCGGCACCAGGTGGGCGCGGGTCACCTTGTACTTCTCGATGGTCTTGAGCACCCCTTCGGAATCCCAGCGGTCCAGGAACACCAGCGGATTGCCCTGGCTCATGGCCGAGCGCACGTCGAAGGCCAGGGGCGCGGCGTGATAGGCCGGGCCGGCGCAGAGCTGCACATCGTCGGGCGCGCCCGGCGTCGGCGCCATCAGGGCGGCGCTGGCCTTGCGGTAGACGCCCTTCGGTCGGCCGGTGGTGCCGGAGGTGTAGAGCATCTGGCTGCCCAGGGTGGGGTCAGTGATGTCGGCGTGGTCGAACTCGGCGAGCGCCTTGTCGTAGTCGCGGAAGCCCTCGGCGCCTTCGCCCAGGGAGACCTTCAAGGCCACGTTCGGCGTCGACGCCTCCAGGCTGGACTTGTAGCGGGTCTCGGCGAACAGCGCCTTGGCGTCGCAATCGTTGATGATGTACTCGACCTCGTCGGTGCTGAGGTGCCAGTTGACCGGCGTGATCCGGTAGCCGCCGCGCAGGCAGGCGCTCAAGACTTCCACGAACTCGGCCCGGTTGCTGCACAACAGGGCGACGGCGTCGCCTTCCTTGAGGCCATTGGCGCGCAGCAGGCGCACGATGCGATTGGCGTTGTCGTTGATCTGGCGGAACGTGCGGGTCCCGATGGGGTCGTGGACGGCGATGACGTCCGGCTTGACCTGGGCCCACAGGCTGGCGGTCATCCCCTTGGCCGAAGAGTCAATAAGTCTGTCGATCAGTTCAGGCATCAAATGCTCCTCCCGGCGCCTTGAAAAACCGTCGGGAGCCTTCTGGCGGGTCCCTCCCGGTTGGCGCCACGCTTTGTGTGACGAATGAATATCCCCATTGATTGCGACGCGGCCGCGACGTCAAGCGCCACTTGAGCCACCCGGGGCAGGACCCGCGCATACTGCGGCCGCCGTCCACTCGGTCATCGTCAATTCAAGTATAAGTGGTGTGAATACTTCCTGGAGCGGATAGTAAATGACTGATTTATGCTTGGCGTATTTTGACTATATGTCGCACCAATCAAAGTAAACGGGAATTTACGACATCTTTTAATGACAACGAAATGGGCGGAGTCGCAAGTTCAGCCTGAAATCGCGGCATTTTCGGCGCGAGGGGGTTTGGGCGGGCGACATGCGTATAGGAACCATCATCAGTCTGGGGGCGTCCGCCGTGCTCGGCGTCGGTGCGCTCGTGGTAGCCAAGGTGTGGCTGCCCAGCGTGACACAGTCACAACAGTCCAAGACGGCCGCCCCGGCCGAGGCCACCGTGCCGGTCGTGGTGGCCAACGCCGCCATCCCGTACGGCGGCAAGCTGGATGCTTCGCACCTGATGCTGGCGCGCCTGCCGGCCTCGGTGGCGCCCCAGGGGGCCTTCGCCACGATCGAGCAGGTCACCGCCCAGAACGGCGGCGCGCCGATCGCCCTGGTGGCCCTGGCCGCGCATGAGGCGATCCTGCCCGGCAAGATCAGCGGCGGCGGGGCGCGCCCGACCGTGGCGGCCCAGATCGCCGACGGCATGCGCGCCTACACCATCGGGGTGACGGACGTCGCCGGCGGCGGCGGGCATGTGCTGCCCGGCGACCGGGTAGACGTGGTCCTGGCCCGCGACCTGTCGACCATGGGCGGGTCCGAGGCGGCCAGCGGCAAGCGGCTGGTCTCCAACATCGTGATCCAGAATGTCCGCGTCCTGGGCATGGACCTGAACGCCGACCCCAGCTCCACCCAGGCGGCTGTGGCGCACACGGCCACGCTGGAAGTCTCGGTGCAGGACGCCGAGCGCCTGGCCGTGGCCACCCAGGCCGGGTCGCTGTCCCTGGCCCTGCGCCGCACCGGCGCCGCCGAAGTGGCGGCCGTGCGCCCGGTCACCCAGGGCGACCTGGGCGGCTTCGCCCCGGCCGGCGCGCCTCGGGTCATCGCCGTGCGTCGCCGCGCCGCCGCCCGCCCGGCCGTCGAGGCCGCGCGCCGTTCCGTCATCGTCGTCCATGGGGACGCGCGATCCAGCGTAGAGGTCCCGTCCGAACGCGGGTCCGGCGTCTGATCGCAAGCCATTGGAGACGCGCACCATGAACCGCATTCTCGCTTTCGTCGCCGCCGTCGCCCTGTCTGGCGCGACCCTGGCCGCCGCCCCCGCCTTCGCCCAAATGGCCAACGACCAGATGGCCGTCGAGCAGCAGGGGACCAGCTCCATCACCGTCGCCAAGGACAAGTCGGCGGCCTTCCGCCTGGACTATCCGGCCAGCGAGATCGTGGTAGCGGCGCCCGAGACCCTGGCGCTGGTCGCCACCACCGATCGCAGCTTCTATGTGCGGGGCAAGCAGATCGGGGTGACCAACATCCTGATCTATGACGCGCAGCACCGCCTGGCGCAGGTCGTCGACGTGCGGGTGGGCTATGACACGGAGAGCCTGCAGGCCGACCTGGCCGCGGCCCTGCCCGGCGAGCCCATCAAGGTGTCAAACTTCGCCGGCGGCCTGCTGCTGACGGGCGAGGTCTCGACCTCCAACGTCGCCCTGCGCGCCGCCGCGGTGGCCGAGCGCTACGCCCCCAAGGCCGTGCAGTCGGCCCTCACCGTGCGCGCGGCCCAACAGGTGATGGTGGAAGTGCGCATCATCGAGGCCAGCCGCTCGGCCCTGAAGGACCTGGGCATCGGCTGGAGCGTGCAGAACCTGTCGGGCTTCACGCTCAACACCTCTAGCACCCTGCTCAACAACTCCACGCCCACCGGCCAGCTGGATGTCGGCGGCCACTTCGGCCCCTGGAGCGTCGACGCCACCATCAAGGCGCTGGAGCAGAAGGGGTCGGTTCACACCCTGGCGCGGCCGAACCTGACCGCCATGTCCGGCCAGGAAGCCAGCTTCCTGGCGGGGGGCGAGTTCCCGTTCCCCGTGCCCAACGGCAACAATGGCGTGACCATCGAGTTCCGCACCTTCGGCGTGAAGCTGAACGTGACGCCCACGGTGGAGGATAGCGGGCAGATCCGCCTGAAGGTGGCCCCGGAAGTCAGCCAGCTCGATCCGGGCAACGGCGTGACCATCCAGGGCTTCAAGGTGCCGGCGATCAGCACCCGGCGCGCGGCCACGGACGTGGAGCTGCGCGACGGCCAGAGCTTCGCTGTCGCCGGCCTGTTCGAGAGGGGCCAGACGCGGGCGGTGAACCAGGTGCCCTGGGCCGGCGACGTGCCGGTGCTGGGCGCGCTCTTCAAGTCTGCCGACTGGCAGAAGAGCGAGACCGAGCTGGTGATCATCGTCACCCCGCACCTGACGACGCCCACCGACCATATCGAGAGCCTGCCGAACCCGCTGCGGGACGACAACGATCCCAGCCCGATCGACCTGATCCTGGCGGGCAAGGGCGTGGACATGCCCAAGAGCGAACCGGCGCCCGCCGGCCAACCGGCGGCGCCGGTGGCGATGGCCGAACCCGCTGCTCCGGGCCCGGTGGCGAGCGCCGAGCCGGCGGAGGTCCCCATGCAGACCGCGCCCGCCGAAGCCGCCCCGGCCGGCCTGCCCGCCGCAGGCCAGCCCTGACGCCTGGCAGCCCGCCGACGACACCAGTCCTTTGACGCGAGTACCCTGATGAGCCACCCGGTCCTGAACGAACGCAACGTCCTCGTCATAGGCCAGCGCCTGGGCCCGGTGGCGCAGGAGGCGATGCCGGCCGCGCGGCTGGAGATCGCCGGGGCCGAGCGGCTGGACCTGCCCGAGACCCTGCACGACGCCATCGAGCTGATCCTGATCGACGTCGAGGCGGTGGACGCGGCGGTGCTGACCGGGGTGATCAACGCCCTGGCTCAGCGCCCGAACGCGCCGGCCGTGCTGATGGCCGGCGGCCACCTGCCCACGGCCCTGGTCAAGGCGGTGATGCGCCTGCCCAAGTCGGACTTCCTGGAGGCGCCGTTCACCAGCGTGGACCTGGGCCGCGCGGCCGCCGCCATGCTGGCCGAGGCGCCGGCGGCCGCGGGCGCGCCCCACCATTCGCGGTGCTGGACGGTGATGGGTTCCGTGGGAGGCTGCGGCGCCACCACCATCGCCGTGGAGATCGCAACCGAACTGGCCCGCCGGGTCGGCCGCGACCGCCGCGTCGCCCTGGTGGACCTGAACCTGGCCGACGGCGCCGCCAGCGCCTACCTGGGCTCGACCCCCAACATGCTGCTGGCCGAAGCCTCGGCGACGCCCGAGCGCATCGACCAGGCCCTGCTGGACGCGTTCTCCATGCGCGTAGGCGCAGGGCTGGACCTGCTGGCCTGCCCGCGCGACCCCAAGGCCTTCACCAGAGTCTCGGCCATGGCCGTGTGCCGGGTGCTGGAGGTGGCCTGCCAGGTCTATGACCACGTGGTGATCGACATCCCGCGCCACCACCAGGCCTGGACCCTGGACGTGCTGGCCGGGTCGGACGAGATCCTGGTGGTGTCGGAGCTGACCGTGCCGGCCCTGCTGGCGGCGCGCTCCCTGGCCGCCGAGATCGAAGCCGAGCTGCCCGACGGCGCCCAGCCGCGGATCATCCTCAACCGTCTCGCCAGCCGCGTGTTCGGCCCGGCGCCGTCCCTGGCCGAGGCCGAAAAGGCCCTGCAGCGCAAGGCCGACGGCGGGGTGACCTCGGACTGGGAGGCCGCCGCCGCCTCCGCCAACCTGGGCGGGGCGATCAGCCAGCATCGGCCCAGGTCCAAGATCGTCCGTGACATCAGCGTCCTGGTCGATCGCCTGATGGCGCCGGCGAACGCCCAGCGCGGGCGGGCCGCCTGATGAGCCGCTTCGCCTTCCGCCGCGCCGCCGTCGTCGAGCCCGAGCCGGTCGCCCCGCCGAGATCGACGGAGCCGGCGGCCCCGCCCCCGGGCGGCGAGCCCGCGCCGGCCGGCGAAGGCGCGGCCGCCGAGCCCGCCAAGCCGATCTTCACGGCCCCCGTCGCCAAGGCGCCCGAGGCCGCGCCGGCGCCGGTGGACAACAGCATGCTGGACATCCGGCTGAAGCTGCACGCCAAGCTGATCGACGAGATCGACCTCTCCAAGCTGGACAAGCTGGAAGACGCAGAGATGCGCCGCCAGGTGCGCAAGCTGGTGGGCGACTTCGCGCGCACCGAGCGCCTGGCCCTGAACGCCAGCGAACTCGACAAGATGGGCGCCGAAGTGTTCGACGAGATGGTCGGCCTTGGCCCCATCGAGCCTCTGCTCAGCGACGACTCCATCGCCGACATCCTGATCAACGGGCCGTTCCAGGTCTATGTGGAGCGGCGCGGCGAGCTGGAGCTGACCCCGGTCCGCTTCCGCGACAACGACCACCTGCTGCGCATCGTCAACCGCATCGTCTCCACGGTGGGCCGCCGGATCGACGAGAGCCAGCCGATGGTCGACGCCCGCCTGCCCGACGGCAGTCGCGTCAACGCCGCTATCGCCCCGATCGCCATCGACGGCGCCTCGGTCTCGATCCGGAAATTCTCCAAGAAGCCCTATAGCCTGGAACGCCTGGTGGGCGTGGGCGCCATGCCCGCCTGCGTGGCCGAGTTCCTGTACGGCGCGGTGCGCAGCCGGGTCTCGACGGTGATCTCGGGCGGCACCGGCTCGGGCAAGACCACCCTGCTGAACGCCCTCTCGGCGGCGATCAGCGAGAAGGAGCGCCTGATCACCATCGAGGACGCCGCCGAGCTGCAGCTGCAGCAGCCGCACGTGGTGCGCATGGAGACCCGGCCGCCGAACATCGAGGGCAAGGGCGAGATCCGCCAGCGCGAGCTGGTCAAGAACGCCCTGCGGATGCGTCCCGACCGGGTGATCCTGGGGGAAGTCCGTTCGGAAGAAGCCTTCGACATGCTGCAGGCCATGAACACCGGCCACGAAGGCTCGATGGCCACCATCCACGCCAACACGCCGCGCGACGCCATCACCCGCCTGGAGCAGATGGTGGCCATGGGCGGCATGCGCCTGGAGCCCAGCGCCATCCGCGGCCAGATCGCCTCGGCCGTGGGGATGATCGTGCAGGTCATGCGCCTGTCGGACGGCTCGCGCCGGGTGATGGCCGTGACCGAGATCACCGGCATGGAAGGCCAGGTGGTGCAGATGCAGGACATCTTCGTCTTCAACCGCATCTCGACCGACGCCGAGGGCAAGGTGCTGGGCGAGTTCCGCGCCACGGGCCTGAGGCCCAAGTGCATGGATGAAATGATCCGGCGGGGGATCAACTACGACACCACCAACTTCGACCCCGGCCGGGCGCTGAAGTGAGGCCGGCCCGATGAAGCTGAACGTCGACCCGTCCGTCGCCCTCTATGTGCTGATCTTCGCCGCCGTGTTCACCGCCGCCCAGGCAGCCTGGGGCCTGATGAACGTCGGGGTGGCCAAGCGCACCGTCAACCGCCGCCTGGCCACGGCCGAGCGCGCGGGCGGCCTCGGCGACCTGGTGCTGGAACTGCGCAAGCAGCGCGGCCTGTCGGCCGAGGGCAATTCGATCTTCTCCTGGGCCTGGTTCTCGGATCTGGTGATGCGCTCGGGCGTGGTCTACGACCCGCGCCGCTGGGCCATGGTCTGCGCCGGCGTCGCCCTGACGACGGGCATCGCCGTCCTGGTGCTGCTGAAGAACCCGCTGCTGGCCATCGTGGTCGGCATCGCCTCGGCGGTGGTGTCGCCGATCGTCTATCTGAACTTCAAGGCCGGCGCCCGGGCCAAGCTGCTGGGCCAGCAGCTGCCCAACGCCCTGGAAGTCATCGTCCGCAGCCTGGAGGCCGGCCACCCGGTGCCCACGGCCGTGGCCCTGGTCGGGCGCGAACTTCCCGACCCGATCGGCTCGGAGTTCGGCATGGCCGCCGACGAGATCGCCTATGGCGCCACCCTGGAACAGGCCGTCGGCCGCATCGCCGACCGCTGCCGCCAGATGGACATCGACCTTTTCGCCGCCACCATCCGCCTGCAGGAGCGCGCCGGCGGAAACCTGACCGGTCTTCTGAAGATGCTGGCCCACACCGTGCGCGAACGCCAGAAGATGCGGCTGAAGATCAAGGCCGCCTCATCCGAGGGCCGCGCCTCGGCGATCATCCTGACCGCCGCCCCGATCTGCGTCTTCATCCTGCTGCAGGTGGCCAGCCCGCACTTCTATGGCGACGTGATCGGCGAGCGGCCGGTGCAGATCGGCCTGGCGGGGCTGGGGAGCTGGATGTTCGTGGGCAACCTGGTGATGCGCAAAATGATCGACATGCGGATCTGACCCGATGGACGCCGCCCAAATCCAAGTCTGGCTGACCTTCGCCGCCTTCACCCTGATCGCCATCGGCGTCGGCGGGGCGGGCCTGATCGTGGTCCGCAACAGCGTCACCGGCGCGCGCCGGCGCGCGCGCCTGGCCGGCGACCTGGCGGTGGCCTCGCCGGGCCCCGGGGCCGGCATCGCCGCCTTCGCGGGAGTGATCTCGGGCGTGCGCCTGCTGGGCGGGCGCATGGCCATCCAGGACCCCTCGCAGGTGTCCGCCATCCGCGCGCGCCTGATCCAGGCCGGCTATTTTAACCGCGAGGCGGTGACCCTCTATCTCGGCGCCCGCGCCGTGGCCCTGGCCGTGGCCATCGTCGGCACCGTGCTGCTGCTGCCCTGGGCGCTCAGCGGCGGCGGCGGCATGGCCGCCCTGGCCCTGGCGGCGGCCCTGTCGGTGGCGGCCCTGCTGGGTCCCGACCAGGTGATCAAGGCCAAGCGCTCGAAGCTGGAGCTGGAATACCGCGAGGGCTTCCCCGACCTTCTGGACCTGCTGGTCGCCTCGGTGGAGGCGGGCCTGTCGCTGGACGCCGCCGTCAGCCGGGTGACCGACGAGCTGGTGCGCCGCTATCCGCACCTGGCCGAGCACCTGAAGGTTCTGACCCTGGAGCTGCGCGCCGGTCGTTCGCGCAAGGACTGCTGGTCCAACTTCGCCGAGCGCCTGGGCATCGACGAGGCCCGCTCCATGGCCACCATGCTGCGCCAGGCCGAGGAGATGGGCACCAGCCTGGGCGAGACCCTGGCCGTGTTCGCTGACGACATGCGCTCCAAGCGCATGCTGCGGGCCGAGGAAAAGGCCATGGCCCTGCCGGCCAAGCTGATGATCCCGCTGATCCTGTTCATCTTCCCCTGCCTGCTGGGGGTGCTGATCCTGCCGGCCGCCTTCCGCATCAGCCAGAGCATGGTCGGGGCGCACCACTAGGGCGCAGGCGCGCGTGGTTTCAGGCGGCCGTCCGGCGCAGGTCGGCGTGGTAGTAGCGCCGGAACTGCAGGGTGGCCCGGTCGGTGGCGACGGAGCGCTCCTCCCCGGGCGGCGGGATCTCCGTTTCGCCCGAGGATTCCACCACCGCCTTGTCCTCGTCGGCGATCAGGGCGTTCATCCGCGCGAACCACGGGTCCAGAAGCCGGCCGCGCGCGAAGTCCCGCGAGCCCACCACCGTCAGCCGTGTCCGTCCCGCCTCGGTGGGCAGGACCAGGGCGTGGATGCGCAGATGGCGGCCGGGGATCGGGATGTGCAGGGCCATGACATTGGGGCGCCAGAACTCCAGCGTGGCGGCGTTTCCGGCACCGTCCAGGGTCGCCCGGGCGCGGCCGCCGAACGGGGTGTCTTCCCAGTCGATGTCCATGCGCGAGACCGGCGTCATCCGCTGGCGAAGGGTGCGGCCGATGGTGCGCCGGTGGACGAAGGGCAGGTGCGGGCTGTCCAGCATGTTCTCCATCGCCCGCGTCCAGTGGCAGCGCCAGTCGCGTTCGACGTAGGCGCGCGACAGGCCATCGGTCCAGAGGCCGTCCGGGACCTGGGGCTCGACGGGCGCGGTCGCCCCGGGGGCGGTGTAGAGCCACACGAGATCGCCGATCTGGCGGACCGGAAAGGCGGTGGCCGACAGTTGGTCACGCTTGGCGTCGGGGTTCAGCGGTACGCGCTGGTTGGCGCCGTCCGTGTCGAAGCGCCAGCCGTGGAAGGGGCAGGCCAGGCAACCGTCGCGCCCGACCCGGCCGAGCGACAGGGCGGCGCCGCGATGCGGGCAGCGGTCCAGCAGGGCGCCGATCCGCCCGCCCTCGCCGCGAAACAGCACGATCGGCTCGCCCGCCACCACCTGGCGCACGGGCCGGCGACCCAGGCGCCGGGCCTGGATCACGGGGGTCCAGATGTTGGCGAAGCCGTCGAACATCGGACCTCTAGGCGGACCGGACCATGCGCAGGAACTCGCCGCGCGTGCGTGGATCGTCGCGGATGACGCCGGCCAGCCGGCTGGTGGTCAGGGTCGCGCCCGGCGTGTTGACGCCCCTCAAGGTCATGCAGCTGTGTTCCGCCTCGATGACCACGCCGACGCCGAGGGGGTTGAGGACGTCCTGGATGGCGTCGGCGATCTCGGCGGTCAACTTCTCCTGGATCTGCAGCCGGCGCCCATAGCCCTGCACCACCCGCGCCAGCTTCGAGATGCCGACGACGCGGTCCCGCGGCAGATAGGCCACGTGCGCCGCGCCGATGACCGGCAGCATGTGGTGCTCACAGAAACTGACCACGCGGATGTTGCGCAGCAGGATCAGCTCGTCATAGCCGCCGACCTCCTCGAAGGTGCGGGCGAGATAGGCGCGCGGGTCCTCGTCGTAGCCGCCGAACAGTTCGCGGTACGAGCGCGCGACGCGGGCCGGCGTGTCCAGCAGGCCTTCGCGGCCAGGGTCGTCGCCCGCCCACTGGATCAGGGTGCGGACGGCCGCCTCGGCGTCCGCCTGGGTGGGCCGGCCGGGGACGCGGCCGTCACCGTCGCCATGGCTGGCGCCGCAGGCGCACTGTTCGACAACGCTCATTCCAGCCTTCGCTCCCTCGCGCCCGACGCCCTTGTACGCAGGGCGCACGCGATCGGATTTCCACGAGCGACTCTGGCGCGCCTACTCCACCTCGCTCGGCGGCGGCGTCAGATCTCCAGCGGGCGGTTGGAGAGGATGTTGGGGGTGGGCCCCTCGGCTGGGAAATGCTCTCGAAGGGCCGCGCCGCACAGGCCCACCGCCTCGACGATGCCGGCGGTGGGATCGCCGCCGCCCTTCATCGCCTGGCCGATGACCTGGGCGGCCTTGCGCCACAGGGCCTCGCCGACCTTGGCGTGGATCGCCGCGTCAGCCACCAGCTCGACCCGGCGGTCGACCAGGGCCACGAAGATCAGGATGCCGGTCTCGCTGCCGACGGCGCGCGCGCTGACCGCGGAGAACTGCTGGCGCGCGGCCTTGCGCACGCGTCCGGTCTTGAGGAAGGCCGGGGTCAGGGCCCTGCGCACGGCGGGGATGGAGACAAGGCCCGCCACCACGGCGAAGAGCCCGGCCTGGGCCAGGGCGTAGGCGCTGAGCCCCAGGGCCACCTGGCCCTCCAGGGCGCTGGCCTGGGCCACCGTCCAGCCGCCGTCGATGCTCGCCGCCTCCAGGGGATGCAGGCCCAGGGCAAGCGCCACCGGCGGAATGATCAGGGCCGCGACCAGGCCCGCCACCAGGGGCGTCTCGCGATAGGTCGAGACTTCGCCGGCCACGACGCAGATGATTTCGCCGGTGGAGCCTTCCTCGGCCTCGGCGACGGCCGCCGCGATGCGATCGCTGTCCAGGGCGCTCAAGTTGGCCATGTCACCAGCTCCCCGAGGCGCCGCCGCCGCCGAACGATCCGCCGCCGCCGCTGAAGCCGCCGCCGCCTCCGCCGCCCCAGCCACCGCCGCCGCCATCGCCCCAGCCCCCGCCGCGTCGCGAATTGCCGGACAGGATCAGCATCGGCAGCAGCCAGCCGAGGCCGCCGCCGCGTCCGCCGCGCAGGATCATGGCGATGATGAAGAACAGGATGATCGGCGCGATCAGGCCGCCTATGCCGCCATGGCTCTTGGGTTGCTGCGCCGCCGCCTGGACCTTGGCCTGGGCTGCCGGCTCGTCGAGGCTGAGCTGCTGGATGATGGCCTCGGTCCCGCCCAGAACCCCGCCGTCGATGTCGCCGGCGCGGAACTTGGGGATCACCGTCTCCTGCAGGATGACGCTGGAGAGGGCGTCGGTGAGGATCGGCTCCAGGCCATAGCCGACCTCGACCCGCACCTTGTGCTCGGTGGGGGCGACGATGAACAAGGCGCCGTCGTTCTTGCCGGCCCGCCCGATGCCCCAGGCGCGGCCCAGCTGGTAGCCGTAGTCGGCGATGTCGTAGCCCTGCAGCGAGGGCAGGGTGACCACCACCAGCTGGCGCTGGGTGCGCTGCTCCAGGGCCTGCAGGTCCTGGTCCAGCTTGGCCTCGGTGTCCGGCTTCAGGACATGTGCGTCGTCGACCACCCGGCCGGTCAGGGCCGGAAAGGTCGGAGCCGCCAGCGCCGGCGCGGCGAAGGCCAGGACCAGGGCGCCGGCGAGGGCGCCGATCCAGCCGCCGGCGCGCCGGAGGGCCAGGGCGGTCACTTCTTCGCGGGCTCCGGCGGCGCCGAACCGGGGGCCGCGCCGGGCGCCGTGGTGTCGAAGTTCACCGTCGGGGCCGCCTGCGCCGCCGCGCTGGCCGTGAACGGCTGCATCGGCTTCGACCCGGAATAGAAGGTGTGGGCCCAGATCGTGGTCGGGAAGGTGCGCAG
>JAFEEA010000169.1 GCA_018241335.1 Pseudomonadota bacterium | reverse complement strand
ACAGCGCCGGGTTCTCCAGCGCCGCCGTACAGGCCTCGTCCCCGGCCACGCCGAGCGCCTGGTCGCGGATCTGCGCCGGGTCGGGGTCGCCGGGGCTGACCCAGGAGTCGGAGATCGCCAGGCCGTCGCCACGCCCCTTCGGCGGGGCGTGGCCGTCGCAGGAGGGAAACGGGCTGGGCGCCGCCTGCGCCGCCGGCGCCGCGGACAGGCCCGCCCCACCAGCCAGGACCGCCAGGACCGCCGCGGCCAGTCCCTTGCCGATGCTCCCCCGCATGGCCCTCCCCCGAACGCCTCGCCAAGGATTGCACGGCGATCACATTACAGTCAGGCATTGTAGACGAGTCGCCGGGGCGCGCCACGGCGACCGGCGCGGGGGGGATCGGGATGGCCAAGGGTGCAAGACTGCTGCTGGCGCTGGCCGCCCTGGCCCTCGCCGCCGCCTCGGCCGGCCCGACCGCGACCCTGCGGCTCAAGGCGGTCGACCGCAGCTGGTTCCGGCCCAGCGCCAACAGTTTCCAGCGCTTCGAGGACGACCACTGCCGGTCCGGCAAGTCGCTGAACGGGCTGATGTTCGGGACCGCCCTGGGGCGCGACGTCCAGCCGGCCCAGGTCCCGGCCGGGCGGCGGATGTACCTTCGCTCGGTGGGCGACATCGTCCATTGGGACCGCGGCGGCCAGACCACCGAGCCGTGCGTGGACCTGGTCAGCTTCACGCCGGAGGACGGTCACGCCTACGAGGTCGCCCTGGGCGTGGCGGATCGTCAGTGCCGCGCCTCGGTGGTCGACACGGCCACCGGCGCCCCGCCGCCGGACTTCCGCACCGAACCCATGCGCTGGACCTGCCTGCCGGGCTGACGGGGCGTTGACGGCGACCGTTTCAACCGCAAGATGTCGGTTGGGGGGATTCAAAGGCATGCTCAGGTTTGCTCTGGCCGCGCTCGCGGCCGTGTTGTTTTCAGATCGGGCCATGGCCGCGCCGCCGCCGCTGGAGGCCTACGCCGCCCTGCCCGCGATGGAGCAGCTGACCCTGTCGCCGTCCGGCGAGCGATACGCCTTCATCGCCAAGGACGGCGACGCGCGCCGGCTGTTCGTCGCCGGGGCGGACAACAAGCCCATCGACGCTGTCGACGTCGGCGACGCCAAGATCGTCGACGTGACCTGGGCGGGCGACGACTATGTGCTGGTCTCGACCCTCGCCACCCTGAACCTCGGCCTCGACTTCACCGTCTCCAAGCACGAGCTGGAGGCGGTGGTGGTGGTCAATCTGAAGACCCACGCCAACTTCGCCGTCTTCCAGCAGCAGAAGGCGACCGTCGCCGGGGCCGTGTTCGGCCGCTTCGGCGCGCGCCAGGTCGACGGCCGCTGGTACGGCTACTTCGGCGGGGTCACCTACGAGCGCGACAAGGGCGGCAGTTATCTGAGCCACACCTGGCCGGACCTCTACCGGGTCGACCTCGAGACCGGCGACGCCCATCTCTTAACGCGGGGCCAGGAAAGCCTGGTGTCCTGGGCGGTCGATGCGGCGGGCCAGGTAGAGGCGCGGACCCTCTACGACGCCATGTCCGGCGCCTGGCGGGTCACGGCCCTCACCCCGGGTGGCCGCGATCTGGCCAAGGGCGTCTCGCCCTTGGTCCGGCCTCACATTGGCCTGGGTCGCAAACCCGACCAGATCCTCATCGGCAAGCCCAATGAGGACGGCGGCTACGACTATGTGGAGGCGCCCCTCGCCGGCGGCGAGGCCACGCCGCTGGGCGACCAAGACAAGTTCTGGGGCCCCGCCAGCGACCCCAACACCGGCGTTCTGGTCGGCGAGTTCGACCACGGCGACGACATGCCCACCGTCTTCTTCGATCCCACCGCGCAGATGAAGTGGCGGGCGGCGTCACGCGCCTTCCCAGGCTATCGAACACGCATCGAGTCCTGGAGCAGCGACTTCAACCGCCTGGTCGTGTTCACCGACGGCAAGGACGATTCAGGGACCTATTGGCTGGTCGACATCGCCAAGCGCTCGGCGAGCCAGCTCGGCCGCGCCTATCCGGGCGTAAAGCCCGCTGACGTCGGGCCGGTGCGGATGATCGACTACCAGGCCGGCGACGGCCTGGCTCTGCATGGGGTCCTGACGCTGCCGCCCGGGCGGGAGCCCAAGAACCTGCCCCTGGTGGTGCTGCCCCACGGCGGACCGGAGGATCGCGACTTTCCCGGCTTCGACTGGCTGGCCCAGGCCTTCGCGGCGCGCGGCTACGCCGTCTTCCAGCCGAACTTCCGCGGCTCTTCGGGCTATGGCCAGGACTTCGTGCGGGCCGGCTATGGACAGTGGGGCCGCAAGATGCAGACCGACGTCTCGGACGGCGTCGCGGAACTGACCCGCCAGGGGATCGCCGATCCGCACCGGGCCTGCATCGTGGGATGGAGCTATGGCGGCTATGCGGCCCTGGCCGGCGTCACCGTCCAGCAGGGCCTGTACCGCTGCGCGGTGTCCGTGGCGGGCGTGGCCGACCTGCCGTCGATGCTGACCTACGAACGCGACATGACGGGCGGGGTCGGGGCGAAGGAACGCTACTGGAAGACCTTCATGGGCGCGACCAGCGGCTCGGAGGCGGAGCTGAAGCCGCTGTCCCCGGCCCGGCGCGCGGACCGCGCCGACGCGCCGATCCTGCTCATCCACGGCAAGGAAGACACCACCGTACCGGTCGACCAGAGCCAGACCATGGAAAAGGCGCTGCGGTCGGCGGGCAAGCCGGTTGAGACGGTCTACCTGCCGGGCGGCGACCACCAGCTGTCGCAGGCGCAGACGAGGCTGGCCATGCTTCAGGCGGCGGTCGCCTTCGTAGAGAAATACGACCCCGCCGAGGCGGCCGTGACGGCTTCCAAGGGCGCGCCCTAGAAGGCGCCCTTGATCGCCTCGACCAGGTCGGTCTTTTCCCAGGAAAAGCCGCCGTCGGCCTCGGGCACGCGGCCGAAGTGGCCGTAGGCGGCGGTGCGGGCGTAGATCGGCTTGTTGAGGCCAAGGTGCTCGCGGATGGCGCGCGGGGTGCAGCCGCCGACCAGTTCGGGCAGCAGGGCCTCCAGCTTGGCCGGGTCGACCTGGGCGTTGGGACCCAGGTTCACATAGAAGCTCAGCGGCTTGGCGACGCCGATGGCGTAGCCGATCTGGATCACGCAGCTGTCGGCGATGCCGGCGGCGACTACGTTCTTGGCGAGGTAGCGGCAGACGTAGGCGGCCGAGCGGTCGACCTTGGTCGGGTCCTTGCCGGAGAAGGCGCCGCCGCCGTGGGGCGCCGCGCCGCCGTAGGTGTCGACGATGATCTTGCGCCCGGTCAGGCCGGTGTCGCCGTCCGGGCCGCCGATCACGAAGTTGCCGGTGGGGTTGATGTGCCACTCGGTCTCGGCGGTGATGAAGCTCTCGGGAAGGACCTTGCGGATGTAGGGCTTGACGATCTCGGCGATGTCGGCGGGCGTCAGGCCGTCGCGGTGCTGGGTGGAGAGCACGATCGAGGTCGCGCGCACCGGCTTGCCGTTTTCGTAGACCAGGGTGACCTGGCTCTTGGCGTCGGGCTCAAGCTGCGGGGCGGCGCCGGAGTGGCGGGCGTCGGCCAGCACCTTCAGGATGTTGTGCGAGTACTGCAGCGTCGCCGGCATGAGCTCGGGGGTCTCATTGGTGGCGTAGCC
Source organism: Pseudomonadota bacterium (assembly GCA_018241335.1). Taxonomy (GTDB): domain Bacteria; phylum Pseudomonadota; class Alphaproteobacteria; order Caulobacterales; family Caulobacteraceae; genus Acaudatibacter. The sequence continues at coordinate 4,849 of JAFEEA010000169.1, read as the reverse complement.
GAACATGATGCCCTGGTCGCCGGCGCCCTCGTCCTTGTTGCCGGCCGCGTCCACGCCCATGGCGATGTCGGCGGACTGGGCGTGCAGGTAGCACTGGTACTCGGCCTTGGCCCAGTGGAAGCCTTCCTGCTCGTAGCCGATGTCCTTGACCGCCGCCCGGACCTTGTCTTCCAGGCCCTCGACCACGCCCTCCGGCCCGCGGACTTCGCCGGCCAGGATGATGCGGTTGGTGGTGACCATCGTCTCGCACGCCACGCGCGCATAGGGGTCGGCGGCCAGGAAGGCGTCCACCACCGTGTCGGAGATGCGGTCGGCGACCTTGTCGGGGTGGCCTTCGGACACGCTTTCGCTGGTGAAGATGTAGGACTTGCGGCTCAAGGGGACGCTCCGGGAGAGATTTGCCGCGTCGCCGCGGTCAGGGTCGCGTTCATATAAAGCTTGCGTTATATCCGCAAGCCCAGAGCCCGCGCCGCCCGTTCACGTCTTGAGCGGCTGGTAGACGATCGCGGGCCATCCCCCGGGGGTCATGACCACGCAGCGCACCTCATGCGGACCCTGTTCCGGCTCGCCCACGGCCAGGCCCTGGGCGGTTGCCGCGGCGCGGGCGGCGGCCAGGTCGGCGACCTTGATCATCACCCCGGCGCGGTCCGAGACGCGGTCGGTCCCGGCCAAGGCCAGGCGACGGCCGGCGATGTCGAACTGCGCCCATCTGTCGCCGTCCACGAAGGTCGGCGGCGTTCCCAGCAGGGCGGACCAGGCGGCCACGGCCTGCCCCAGGTCGTCCACCGGCAGCACCGGATTGAGGCCCTGGATCTCCATCGCGCGTTCCCTCCGTCGTCCGCCGCTGGCCGGCCCCAGGCATCAAGCACGGAGGGCGCGGCCGTGGAAGCGGTGAGCCTGATCCGCGCGCCCTGGCGAGAGCCGGCCGAGGTGCTGGCGGCCTTCGCGGGCGAGCCCTATGCCCTGGGCCTGCTGTCGGACGGGACGGGGCCGCGCGGGCGCTGGTCCTATGTGGCGCGGGGGCCTAGGGCGACCCTGTCGCTGGGCGCCGACAATGCCGTCGACCCGTTCGCGGCGCTTGCGGCGATGGTCGGACCCGTCCGCGCCCACGATCCGGACGGTCCGCCGTTCCAGGGCGGCGTGGCCGGGCTGGCGAGCTATGACCTCGGCCTTCAGGTCGAGGACCTGGCGCTCGACCACCGGCCGGGCTGGCCGCACCTGGCCTGCGCCGACTACCCGGCGGTGCTGGCCTTCGATCACCTGTCGCGGCTGGTGACCGCCGTGGGTCGCGGCGAGAGCCCCGTCCAGGCGACGGCGCGGGCTGAGGCGGCCCTGGCCTGGCTGGGCGCCCCCGCGCCCGCCCCCTGGCGCGGCCCCCTCTGCGCGGCGCCGCGCGCCGACGACCCGGCGGCCTATGAACGGGCGGTGGCCGAGGTGGTGGCGCGCATCGGCGAGGGCGAGATCTTCCAGGCCAACATCGCCCGGCGCTGGCTGGGGACCCTGGCGCCCGGCGCGCGCCCCTTCGACCTGGCGGCGCGGCTGGCGACCCGCAGCCCCGCGCCCTTCGCGGCCTATCTGAACCTGGGCGACTTCGCCCTCGTCTCCAACTCTCCCGAACGGTTCGTCAACGTCACCGCCGAGGGGGAGGCCAAGCTGGCCGAGACGCGGCCGATCAAGGGCACCCTGCCCCGCGCCGCCGACCCGACGGAGGACGCGCGCCTGGCCGCCGCCCTGGTCGCCTCCGAAAAGGACCGGGCCGAGAACCTGATGATCGTCGACCTGATGCGCAACGACCTGGCCCGCGTCTCCACCCCCGGCCAGGTCAAGACGCCGGAGCTGTTCGCGGTGGAGAGTTTCGCCAACGTCCACCACCTGGTCTCCACCGTCCGCGCCCGACTGGCGCCCGGCATGACCGCCATCGACCTGCTGCGCGCCGCCTTCCCGCCGGGCTCAATCACAGGCGCGCCCAAGGTCCAGGCCATGAAGGTGATCGCCGGACTGGAGCCGCCGCGCGGCCCCTTCTTCGGCAGCCTGTTCCTGGCCGGCGCCGAGGGCGGCTTCGATTCCAGCGTGCTGATCCGCACCGTCGCCTTTGAGCGGACGGCGGTGGGCGGCTGGGATTTTGAACTGCGCGCCGGCGCCGGCATCGTCGCCGACTCCGACCCCGCCGCCGAGCGCCGCGAGACCGAGACCAAGGCCTCCGCGATCCTGGCGGCGCTGGTGGATAGGGTGGAAGACGGGCCGCATCGCCTCTAGGTTGGAGCGCAGCGGCAGGCTCGACCGAAAGCCCCGCGCGGGGGCGAGACCGATGGATGAGACCGAACAGCTGATCCAGCTCTCTGCTCGCGCGCTCGCCGCGCAGATGATCGGCGCGCCCGGGATCGAACTGCACGCGACGCGGAGCTGCATACTCGGCCTCACCGACGAGCCCCTGGCCGACTTCAACAGGCTGATCCTGGGCGCCGACCCCGACGCCGAGGACTTCCTCGTTCGGGCGGTGGCGCGGGCGAAGGACCGCGGGCGGCCGCTGATCGCCACGATGAGCCCGCGGGCGGCGAAGAGCCTGGTCCCGGCCGCGACGCGGCTGGGATTGTCCCCCGTCGGGGCGGCGCCCCTCATGGTGCTCCGCCCGGATGTTCCCGTTGAGCCAGGCCGCCCGACGACCATCGTCCGCGCCCTGGGCCCAGAGCTGGTGGCGATCGCGGGCGACCTGATTTCCGCGGCCTTCGACGAGCCGCGCGACGTCATCGCCCGTTGCATCGACGTCTGCGTCACCCCGACCGCCGGCGTGGAAACCTACATCGCCTGGAACGACGGCCGCCCCATGAGCACGGTGACCGTCACGCCGACGGGCGATACGGCCGCCATCTCGCTGATGGCCACGCCGCCGGAGCATCAGCGCAAGGGAGTCGGCCGCGCCCTGCTCAGCCAAGTCATCCACGACTACCGCCGCCGCGGCGTGGCGCGCTTTCACCTGGGCGCCACCGAGGCGGGGCGGCCACTCTATGACAGCCTGGGCTTCGCGCTGGTCGCTGAACTTCCGGTCTGGATCCTGGACCGGCCCGCTCCGGCCGAGGAATAGGGCCGCCCCGAAGGGGGTCATGGCGCCCCGCCGCGCTCGAGGCCGCCACCAATCGGCAGAACGCGCGTTGGCGCATGGGCGCGCATTCGCCGTCGCCGATTGGAGGATCACGATGCCGCTCCCTTCCGCGCCCCGGCCGGACGCCCCCGCCCCGGAAGCGCCGGAGCGACGCCCGAGCCTGCCCTATCAAGCCGTGCTGACAGGCCAGGCAGCCCTGGTGACGGGCGCCAATTCCGGCATCGGCCGGGCCGTGGCGCTGGGCCTGGCGCGCGCGGGGGCCGACGTGGCGATCAACTATGTGGCCGCGCCGCAGGCCGCCGACGCTGTGGCGCGCGAGATCACGGCCCTGGGTCGCAGGGCCATCACGATAGAGGCCGACGTCTCGCGCGAAGACCAGGTGGAGGCCATGTTCGCCGAGGCGGTGGGCGCCTTCGGCACGCTGCACATCGTGGTCAGCAACGCCGGCCTGCAACGCGACGCGCCTTTCGAGGCCATGACCCTGGACCAGTGGAACACGGTGATCGGGGTCAACCTCACCGGCCAGTTCCTGGTCCTGCGCGCGGCGGTGCGCGAGTTCCTGCGCAGAGGCCCGGACCCGCGCATCTCCGCGGCGACCGGCAAGATCATCTGCATGAGTTCGGTCCACCAGGAGATCGCCTGGGCCGGCCATGCCAACTACGCCGCCTCGAAGGGCGGGATCATGATGCTGATGCGCAGCCTGGCCCAGGAGGTCGCGCCGCGACGCATCCGGGTCAACAGCATCGCCCCGGGCGCGATCCGTACGCCGATCAACGCCGAGGCCTGGGACACGCCCGAGGCCTATGCCGACCTGATGACCCTGGTGCCCTGCAAGCGCATCGGCGAGCCCGACGACATCGCCCGCGCCGCCGTGTGGCTGGCCTCGGACGCCTCGGACTACGTCACCGGCGCGACCCTGTTCGTCGACGGCGGCATGACCCTCTACCCAGGCTTCGCCACCGGCGGGTGACGCATCGCCGGGCTCCAGGGTCAGGCGCCAGGATCAGGCGGGCTGCAATTCAGGCCATTGCCGCACCAGGGTGGCGAGGTCGAAATAGTCGCGCCAGACGCGGATCAGGCCATCCTCGACCTCGATCACCCCCACGACCGGCAGCTCGGCCCACCGATCCGGCCCAAGCTGGTGACGGTCCAGGCGCTCGACGCAGACCCGTCCGCCGTCGGCGAAGCACCGCACGAACGCGAAGGTGTTGGACAGGGTGGGCGCGAAGAACGGCTCCAGGACGGCGCGCACGCCCGCGGGGCCGCGCACGGTGGCCATGGGCATGTTCGTGTATTCGCAATCGGGCGAGATCAGCGGCAGAGCCGCGTCGTAGTCCAGGGTCTCCATGGCTTTGAAGAAGGCTGTGACGACGGCGATGGGATCGACGGTGTTCATGATGGTCTCCAGGCGGGTCAGGGCGACCGCAAGCCAGGCCTTGGCGGGTCGGTCGGACCAGAACCCGCGCCTATCGCCCCGCTCGCTTGTCGATGGCCCCAAGCTCGCGCCGCCCGGGTAAGCGGTGCAATTACCTCCGAGGTCATGGACAGCGGCGGCCTGCGCCTGCGACCCTGGGGCATGACCGCAGAACACGCCGTGCAGCCCCTCGACGCCGGACCCTTCGCCGCCGCCCTTCGCCGCTTCCGCGCCGCCCGGCGCATGAGCCAGTTGGACCTCGCCATGGACTGCGACGTGTCGGCCCGGCACCTGTCCTTCCTGGAATCCGGCCGGGCCCAGCCCAGCCGCGAGAT
>JAFEEA010000168.1 GCA_018241335.1 Pseudomonadota bacterium | reverse complement strand
TTCAGGATGATCGGTCCCTTCCAGCGCTCGCGCACCCAGGCGATGTCGTCCCAGGTGACCGAGGGGTCGAAGTTGCGGCCGATCCAGGTCCAGAAGTCGGTGATGGTCTTCAGCTCGGCCGAGGCGCCGGCGACGTTGCCCAGGGTGTGCGGCTTGCCGCCGACCTGAACGTCGAACAGCCAGTCCGGATGGGCCAGGCCGTCGAGGGCCTGGTTCAGCCGCGCGCCGGCGCTGGTGGCGATCATGCCGTTGCGGGTGTCGCGGTAGCGCGCGCCGGGCATGGGCAGGTCGACGGTGAACAGCAGGGCCGGGCAGCCGGCCTGCGACGCTCGCGCCAGCACCTCGGCCATGAAGCCGCGGTCCTTGATCATGTAGAGCTGGAACCAGGGCGGGGCGGCCGCCTTGGCCACCTCCTCGATGGTGCAGACGCCGACGGTGGACAGGGCAAAGGGCACGCCCGCCGCCTTGGCCGCCCGCGCCGCCTGGGTCTCGCCGCGGCGGGCGTACATGCCGGCCAGGCCGACAGGCGACAGAACCACCGGCATGGACAGGCTCTGGCCGAAGACCTCGGTCTCCATCGACAGCCTGGAGACGTCGCGCAGCACCCTCTGGCGCAGGGTCAGGCCGTTCAGGTCGTCGACGTTCGCCGCCAGGGTCGCCTCGGCGTAGGAGCCGCCGTCGATATAGTCGAACAGCACCCTGGGCAGGCGCCGCCGGGCCAGCTCCCGATAGTCGCTGACCGAGGCCGGCCTCATGGCGCGGCCGGCCCGGGCGTCACCGGCTGGGCCGGCGTCCAGTCGAAGGCCATCAGCAGCGTCCGCTGGTTCTTCTTCGAGAAGTTGTCGTCGCTGATCAGGTATAGCCGCCAGACTCCGTCCGGCCGCGGGACCACCGCGACGCCCTCGATGTTGTCCACCGTCAGGGGCGTCGCCAGCGCCAGCTCGGCCTTCACCTTGGGCGCGGGGTTCGAGGCCGGGTTGTCGATGATGCTGACGGTCAGGTGGGTGCCGGTGACCGGGTCCCAGTGGTGATGTTCCACCACTAGGTCGCCGTTGGGCATCTCGAACAGGGCGGGCAGCCGCCAGCCGATCGGCGGCGGGAACTGGCCGGGGGTCTTCTGGCAGGCGGCCGAAAGGCGGCAGATCCAGATGTCGCCGCCTTCGATCCCCACCCAATAGGCGTCGGGGCCCTCGTGAGGCGCCAGCGCCAGCCCCTCCATGCCCTCGTTCTCGGGCATGGCGACGTCCGGCTTGGGAACCGCGTGGGGCGGCCCTCCGGCGGCCGGATAGACCCAGATGCGGTGGTCGCGTTCGAAGCTGACCATCAGGTCGCCGTTGGGCCACAGGGCGACGCCCTCGGAATCGGCTTCGAACTTGCCGGGCAGGGCCTTGCCGTCCAGGCCCTTGAGCCGGACCAGGGTGGCGTGGCTGACGCCTTTCAGCCGACCGTCGGGGCCAAGCTCGATATGGCCGCGCATCAGCGAGCCCTCGTCGGACTCCGACACGAAGTCGCCCCGGTCACTGACCTTGAGGTCCGAGAATCCGCCGAAAAGGACGGTGTCCGGGCTGGTCAGGTGCAGGGCGCCGGCGAACTTGAAGACACCGATCCGGTCGTGCTTCGGATCGGCCGGATCCAGCGGTAGCGGTTCGGCCAGGACACGGATTGGGCCCTCGAACTCGGGGCCGGTGGCGCGAGCGTCACGGCCACAGGCGGCCAGGCTGAAGGCGCAGAGGGTCGCCAGAGCGAACCCCCTCATCCTTCCGCGCCGGGCCACGCTCAAGTCAGGGCCACCGGGCGCGCGGCCGTCTTGGGCGCGGAGGGCGTGACGCTGGGCGGCGGTTGCAGCAGGCTGGCCACCATCTTCTTGGTCACCTGCCGGGGCTCTTCCTCGAACAGGGCCGCCAGCTGCTCGGTGATCACCCCGCCCAGCTGTTCCACGTCGACGATGGTCACGGCGCGGCGATAGTAGCGGGTGACGTCGTGGCCGATGCCGATGGCGATCAGCTCCACCGGGCTCTTGCCTTCGATTTCGGCGATCACCTTGCGCAGGTGCCGTTCCAGATAGTGGCCGGAGTTCACCGACAGGGTGGAATCGTCCACCGGCGCGCCGTCCGAGATGACCATCAGGATGCGCCGCTGTTCGGGCCGCCCGATCAGGCGTTGGTGGGCCCACATCAGGGCCTCGCCGTCGATGTTCTCCTTCAGGAGGCCCTCGCGCATCATCAGTCCGAGGTTTTTGCGCGCCCGCCGCCAGGGGGCGTCCGCCGACTTATAGACGATGTGGCGAAGGTCGTTCAGGCGGCCGGGCGAGGCGGGCTTGCCGGCCTTGAGCCAGTCGTCGCGCGAGGCGCCGCCCTTCCAGGCCCGGGTCGTGAAGCCCAGGATCTCCACCTTCACCGCGCAGCGTTCCAGGGTGCGGGCCAGGATGTCAGCGCACACCGCCGCCACCATGATCGGCCGGCCGCGCATGGAGCCGGAGTTGTCGATCAGCAGGCTGACCACCGTGTCTCGAAACTCGGTGTCCTCCTCCTGCTTGAAGGAGAGCGGCGCGGTCGGATCGACGATCACCCGCGTCAGCCGCGCCACGTCCAGCAGGCCCTCTTCCAGGTCGAAGCTCCACGACCGGTTCTGCTGGGCCAGCAGGCGGCGCTGCAGCCGGTTGGCCAGCCGCGCCACGACGTTGGACAGGTTGGCCAGCTGCTGGTCCAGATAGGCGCGCAGCCGCGTCAGCTCGTCCGGCTCGCACAGCTCCTCGGCGGTCACCACCTCGTCGTGGGCGGTGGTGAAGACCTTGTAGGCGGGCTCGGGGCGGCCGTGGTCCTTGACGTCGGGCCGCGCCGGCTTGTCGCCCTCGGTGGCGTCCAGCTCCTCGTCGGAGGGTTCGGCGTTCTCGTCGTCCTCCACCTCGGTCATGGTGCTTTCCGAGGTCTCGGATTCGCGGTGGGTCTTCTCGTTCTCGTCCAGGGTGGCGCTTTGGGGGGACTGGTCCTCGCCCTCGCCTTCGCCGTCGCTGGCGTCCTCGGCCTCGCCTTCCTGGTTCTCGTCCTCCTGCACGTCCTGGTCGGGCGCGTCGCTGAGGTCGTCGCCCATCTCGAGGTCGCGCACCACCGCGCGCGCGATGCGGGCGAACGCCTTCTGGTCCTCCACGGCGCCGGTCAGCTTGTCGAGGTCGGGGCCGGCCTTGGCCTCGATCTCGTCGCGGAACATGTCGACCATCTGCTTGGCGCCAGGCGGCGGCGCCTCGCCGGTCAGGCGCTCGCGCACCATCAGGGCGACGATGTCGGCGATCGGGGCTGCGGCCTTGTCCACCAGGTGGGCGAAGCCTTTGCGCTGGACGGTGTGTTCCCAGACCGCCTTCAGGTTCTCGCGCACGCCGCCCAGGGCGTTGGCGCCGATGGCCTCGATGCGCGCCTGCTCCAGGGCGTCATAGACTTGGGCGCCCTCGGCCGACTTCGGCTTGGCGCGGGCGTGGACGCTGTCGTCGTGGTGCGCCACGCGCAGGGCCATCTGGTCGGCCAGGCCGCGGATGCGGGTGGTCTCCGGACCCGAGAGTTCGCGCGGCGGGTGGGGCAGCACCGCCCGGTGCCCCGACAGGCTGGGGCCGTCGCCCGAGAACACGACCTCGAGGTCGGGCTGCTCGGCGAGCGAGCGCGCCGCCTGGGCCAGGGCGCGCTTGAAGACTTCGGCGGGGCTTTCCTTTTGGGACATGGCGCGAGGTTCATAGCGTGCGCGCCCGCGCGAGCGAAAGCAAAAAGGGCCGGCGTTTCGCCGCGCGCCGCTAGCGCCTGGCCAGGACCAGGGAGCCTTCCTGTGCGTCAGCCGCCACGAACACGCCCGGATCCGACGGCTTCATCACCAGCATCGGCCGGCGCCGGCGGTCCATCAGCGTCAGGCGCCCTTCCTTCAGGGTCCAGAGCGAGAAGCCCTTGGCCGACCAGGCGGGGGTGCAGGTCCCGGGCGTCACCCAGCCGGCGCGGCCAAAGATGTCGGCCCTGAGGTTGAGGTCGCACAGGGTCGATCCGCCGGTCCCGCTGAGGCGGAACTGGCCGCTCATCCGCTCGCGACCGGTCAGGGGCCGGGCCGGTCCGGCCGCCTCCAGCCGCCAGGTCTTGCCGTCAGGGGCCTTGGCCTCCATCGGCCCGGCCGCGCCGGTGAAGGCGACAATGCGCCGCCCGTCGGCGTCGGTGAGGGCCAGGGCGCCGTCGGCGTCCAGGGTCCAGGCGGTGACTTCCTTGAGCGGCGGAAAGGCGCCGCGGCACGCCAGGGGCGCCTTGACCTCCCAGCCCGCGGTGGCCGGGGCGCCGGTGAGGCTCAGGGTGCAGCCGACCTTGCCGCCCACTTCGCTCAGCCGCCAGGCGCCGACCGGCGCACGCGTCAGGGCGCCGGGACCCTCGGCGCGGGAGGGCGCGGGTCCGGCGACGGCCGCGGCAAGGACGATGGCTGGCAGCATGCCGCTCCGCTCATGTTCAACCACCCCAGTCTAAACATAGGGCCGGATAAGGCGAAATCGCGGCGGCCAAGCTTCAGCGCAGGCCGATCCTGGGTCTAGTTCACGGCGCGGTCGTTGATCGCCCCAAGGGTCAGCGCCTGGTGCCCCGCCTCCTCGGCCAGCCGCCGCGCCAGCTCTCGGGCGCCGACCGGATAGGCTTCGCCCCCGTCGCTGATCTCGCCCGACAGGCGGGCGACGTCGGCGAGGGCCGCCCGAAGCTGCTCCACGTGTTCGTGGGCCAGGGACTTGGCTTCGGCCTGCAGGCGCAGGATCCGGTGGCTGATCGGTTCGCCCCCCTTGGTGTCATTGGCGGTGGGCAGGACAACGAGATGCGTGGCGGACATGAGCAATCCTCTGGCGTGGGAAACCGCGTTCGGTCAGACGCCCCTCTGCGGAGTCGAATTCACCAGCGCGCCACCGGTTCCGCCCCTGTGGCGATGGCCGGCTAGCGTGGCCGTGGCGCCACGCTCGGTGAACGCGGATCAACCAAGAGCGACGTCTAGTGGGCGATCTTCGACCACCTCCAGGTTGCCGCCCGACGCCGCGGGGACTATGGCCGGTAGACCCCGCGAGAGGATCGCCATGGCCAAGCAGTACCCCGCGCTCGACGCTTCGCTCACCGCCTTCATCGCGCGCCAGCGCATCTTCTTCACGGCCTCGGCGGCCGCCGGAACGCGGATCAACCTCTCGCCCAAGGACGGCAAGTCCTTCCGCGTGCTTGGCCCCAACCGCGCCGCCTGGCTGGACCAGACCGGCTCGGGCAACGAGACCGCCGCGCATCTGCGCGCCGACGGGCGCCTGACGGTGATGTTCTGCGCCTTCGAGGGCCTGCCCCAGATCCTGCGGCTGTATGGGCGCGGGCGGATCGTTCCGCGGGGGGGCGAGGAATACGCCGCCATGCTGGCGAACCACTTCGCCGGCGAAGAGCCCCCCGGCGCGCGGCAGATCGTGGTGCTGGACTTCGACCTGGCCCAGACCTCGTGCGGCTATGGCGTGCCGCTGTTCGACTATGTCGACGAGCGCCCCAACCTGCTGCGCTGGGCCGAGTCCCAGGGCGAGGCGGGCATGGACGACTATCGCCGGCGCAAGAACGCCGTCAGCCTGGACGGCCAGCCGACGGGCCTGTTCGAGGACGTCCCGGCGGCCGGATAGGCGCGCCGGGGCCGGACCCGGGTCTCAGGTCACCTTCACGCGGGCGGCGCTTTCCGGCAGGTCGGAGCCGAAAGCGCGCTGGAAGAACTCGGCCACCGTCGGCCGCTCCAGCTCGTCGCACTTGTTCAGGAACGTCAGGCGGAAGGCCAGGGCGATGTCGCCGGCGAAGATTTCCGCGTTCTGGGCCCAGGTGATCACGGTCCGCGGGCTCATCACGGTGGAGATGTCGCCGTTGATGAAGGCGTTGCGGGTCATGTCGGCCACGCGGACCATGGCCGCGATCTGGCGCTTGCCCTCGGCGGTCTCGGCGTACTTGGGCGCCTTGGCCAGCACGATCTCGGCTTCCACATCGTGAGCCAGGTAGTTCAGCGTGGTTACGATCGACCAGCGGTCCATCTGGCCTTGGTTGATCTGCTGGGTGCCGTGGTACAGCCCCGTGGTGTCGCCCAGGCCGATGGTGTTGGTGGTCGAGAACAGGCGGAAGAACTTGTTCGGCCGGATGACGCGGTTCTGGTCCAGCAGGGTCAGCTTGCCCTGGGCTTCCAGCACGCGCTGGATCACGAACATCACGTCCGGGCGGCCGGCGTCGTATTCGTCGAACACCAGGGCCATGGGGCGCTGCAGGCACCAGGGCAGCATGCCCTCGCGGAATTCGGTGATCTGCTTGCCATCCTTCAGGACGATGGCGTCCTTGCCGACCAGGTCGATACGGCTGACGTGGCTGTCCAGGTTCACCCGGATCAGCGGCCAGTTCAGGCGCGCGGCGATCTGCTCGATGTGCGTCGACTTGCCGGTGCCGTGATAGCCCTGGACCATCACCCGTCGGTCGTGGGCGAAGCCGGCGCAGATCGCCAGGGTGGTCTGCGGATCGAAGCGGTACGCGTCGTCGAAGTCCGGCACGTGGCTGTCGCGATAGGAGAAGGCCGGCACCATCATGTCGGAATCGACGCCGAAGGTGTCGCGCACCGAGACCATCTTGTCGGGCGTCAGGCCCAGCAGAATCTCGTCACTGTTTTGGGCTGTGTCTGTCATGGCGCGGGTTCACTAACGCGGTGACGTTGCGGACGCAAACCGGTGTTTGAACAAGCGGTGCGTTTTTGTGCCTCAGGCGCGAGGGGGCGAGGCGCGACCGGCCCGGCCGGTTCAGACCATCTTGGCCTTCTGCAGGGTCTTGTAGGCCTTCACCACGCGCTGCAGCTTGTGCTCGGCCGAGCGGTCGCCGCCGTTGGTGTCGGGGTGGCAGCGCTTCAGCAGCTCGGTGTAGCGGGCGCGGATGGCGGGGGCGTCGGCGGTGGCGTCCAGGTCAAGGTCGGCCAGGGCGCCGCGCTCCATCTTGCCCAGGTGTCGGGCGTTGGCGGCCTTGGCGTCGGCCTCGCGCGCCTGCTGGGCGGCGTTGAACATGCCGAAGGGGTCCTTGAACCCGCCGCGCGCCGCCGCCGCCTCGCGCGTGCCGGCGCCCGCCCGGAACGCCCAGGTGGGCCGCCCGCCGGTGGTCTGTTCCTCGGTCTGCTTGGCGCGGATCTCCCCCTCGCTCATGCCGGCGAAGAAGTTCCAGTTGCGATTGTACTCGGCCGCGTGGGTCTGGCAGAACCAGTAGTGCTCGCCCATCAGGTCGCGTGACTTGGGCGCGCGGGCGGTGGCCGCCAGCCGGCATTCGGCGTGGTCGCAGGGCCGCTCGCCGGGCTTCAGCGCATAGACGTCCTCGGCCTGCGCAGCCTCTTCGGGCTTGGGCGGGCGAACGCGGATGTCCACGAACTTCGGCCGATATTGAAACGCGGTCTTCATGAGACGAAGTATGAGCCCGAAGTTTTACCGTTCAAGAATTGACACCACCCCAATTGGAGGGCCGAATATGGGCGCTGTCGCCGAGACCATCCGTCACAAGCTGGGCGCCGCCTTTTCCCCCATCCGCCTGGACGTGGTCGACGACTCCGACCGTCACAAGGGCCATGCCGGCGCCCGCGAGGGCGGCGAGAGCCATTTCACCGTCACCTTGGAGTCGGCCGCCTTCGCCGGCGTCGGCCGCGTCCAGCGCCAGCGCATGGTCTACGCCGCCCTGGCCGAGGAGCTGGCCGGTCCGATCCACGCCCTGTCGCTTAAAACCTTCGCCCCGGGCGAGGCCGGCTGAGGTAGTTCAGGCCGCGATGCCCAGCGCGTTCTGCAACGCCCTGGCCAGGTCGCCGGCCCGGAACGGCTTCTGCAGGACCGGCGCGCCGGCGTCCACGTCGCGCAGCCCCGCCTCGCCGTAGCCGGTCGAGAAGATGAGGGGCGCGCCGCGGCTTCGCAAGGCGTCGGCCACGGGAAACACCGGCTGGCCGGCCAGGTTCACGTCCAGCAGGGCCGCGTCGATGTCGGGTTCGGTCTCGGCCGCCTTGAGGGCCGCCTCCAGGGTATGGGCCGGGCCGACCACGGCGCAGCCCAGGTCGGCGAGCATATCTTCGACAAGCATGGCGATCATCAGCTCGTCCTCGACGATCAGGACGCGCCTTCCCCGAAGCTTCTCCAGGTTACTCATGGCGTCACACTCCGGGGCGCCCACGCTCGTGCGGCAGGCTGTCGCAGACTAGCCCAACGCACGTCGCGCGCAAGCGATCCACCCGGTTCAAAGAGCCCACTCTGAGCCCCGACCTCACGCGCTCGGCTCGCCCTCCTGCTTCAGCGGCGGGCTGATGCGCAGGGCGGTCAACTGGTTGCGCTGGCGGCGCAGCACCTGGAAGCGGTGGTGGTGGAAGAGGAAGGTCTGGCCGGGCTCGGGAATGGTCTGGGCCTCGTGGATCACCAGGCCCGCCACCGTCACCGCATGGTCGTCCGGCAGGTCCCAGTCGAGCGCGCGGTTGAGGTCGCGCACGGTGACCTCGCCGTCCACATGCACCCAGCCGTCCGGCTGGCGGCGCACGCCCTGGACCGACAGGTCGTGCTCGTCGTCGATCTCGCCGACGATCTCTTCCAGGATGTCTTCCAG
>JAFEEA010000167.1 GCA_018241335.1 Pseudomonadota bacterium | reverse complement strand
GGTGGAGGGCGGCGGCGGCGCGGCGAGACCGCGGCCTGGGGCAAGATCCAGGGCCGGTATGGTCACGTCGGGCGCGAAAGCGATGGTCACAATGGGCGCGCTGGCGAAAACCGGGGGCGGGGCGACGACACCGTGCCCGGCAAAGGCGCAGGGGCTGTCGGCGGATGGCTTGGGCGACTTGGCCGGCTCGCGCTGGTCGGCGGGCGCGGCAACGGGCGCATGTCCCGTGCAGATCACCATCGTCGGGCCGGAGGCATGGTCGCCGGCCGAGATCATGAACCCACGCGGGACGATCAGTTGGACGGCCAGCGCCGCCACCGCCAGGACAATCGCCCAGCGATGGCGCAGCAGTCCCGTGGTCCGCGCGAGTCCCCCCATGCGTGCTTGCTACGCTCAACGAATCGTTGCGGCAACAGCCTGGGGAAGCTGCAACGCACGCTGAAAACCCACTTTGGGGGACGGTCAGCGCCGACACGGCCCCCCCGCATGGCGCCCTCAGTTATGGCCGGTGGGCGCGCTCCAGGAAGCTGTCAGAGCGGTGTTGTCAGAGCAATCGAGCTTGCTCGGCCACCGGTCTCATCCTCTGCCTTGGGGGAGGGCGCAATCCATTGAAGCCAAGACGGTGGGGCAATGCGGGCCAACGATCTGGCCGAGAACAGCCATTTGCCGATCCGGCGTTGGGAGCCAAAGCAGATCAAGTTCAAGTCGCAGGACTCGGCCCAAGGATTCCTCTCCGCCTACGCCGCCACCTACAACACCTTCAACATCCAGGAGCACCTCGTCACCCGACCGACGCTGCGGACCCTTAGGGCCGCCGCTCATCGAGCACGGGCGGAAGCAACCGTCGTAGTGTGATCACAGGGTGGGGAGGGGCATTCTCGACGCCGGGCCAGTTAAGTTGCCCGTTCCTCATGGCTTGTCGGGATCTAAAAACTGACTATAATCAGAAATGATCATTGTCAGTATGAGCCAGGGACACACATGGCGCATTTGACGATCGGCAGGCATCCCGCAGCTGACGGGAGAGGAGGAAGCGATGACGGCGCGAACGGGCCAGGAGTATCTTGCAGGATTGCGCGACGACCGGACGGTCTGGCTCGGACACGAGAAGGTGGATGTTCTCACCCATCCCGCCTTCGCGGGGTCTCTGAGAGGCATGGCGGCCTATTTCGCCTGGCAGCAGACCCACGCTGACGACTGCCTGGTCGCCGACCCGGAGACCGGAAGACCGATGAGCGCAAGCCTGATCGTTCCGAGGAACGCCGACGACTTGCGCCGTCGCCACGTCGCCTTCGATAGGTTCGCGCGCTATTCGAACGGCATGCTGGGGCGCACCCCCGACTATGTGAATGTCACATTGGCAGGCTTCGTGGCCCGCAGCGACATCTTCACCGCCAAGGGTGACACCACATTCGCGGAGCGGCTGCGCCGCTTCTATCGCGAAGTGGTGGAGAGGGATCTGTCGCTGACCCACACGATCATCCACCCGGTCGTCGACAAATCACTGCCGGATCTGGAGGGCGTCAACGGCCAGCTGGCCCTGCGGGTCGTGCGCCGCACCAAAGACAGCATCGTCGTGCGCGGCGCCAAGATCCTGGCGACGCTGGGTCCGTTCGCCGACGAGCTGTTCGTCTATCCCGGCCAGCCGCAGCCCCCGAACGCCGATCCCGCCACCCTGCTCGCCTTCTCCATCCCGATGGGAACGAAGGGACTGATCACCCTTTGCCGGGATCACTACGGAGTCGCGGCGAGCGTGGGTGACAAGCCCTTCTCCAGTCGCTTCGACGAACAGGATGCCTTCATGATCTTCGACGACGTCGAGATCCCCAACGAGAGGGTGTTCATCGACGGCGATGTGGATGTCTACAACGGCCTGATGCGCCATGGTTGGGCGGCCAACATCATGCAGCAGACCTCGATCCGTGCGGCGGTGAAGCTCGAGTTCGCCTACGAACTCTGCGCCCGGATGGCCCAGGCCACGAATTCCGACAAACGCCCCGACACCGCCGCCATGCTGGGCGAACTCTGGGGCTACGCCTGCCTGACTCGCTCCGCGATCAAGGCCGCCGAAACAGATGCGCGGGACTGGGGAAACGGCGCCTTCTTCCCGGATGACCGTCCGTTCCGGGCGGTGCGGGCGAACATGCCCGGCTGGATGGTCAGGGCCAACGAGATCATCAAGACCATCGGCTCCCACAACCTCCTGGCGACGCCGTCGCTCGAAGCCATCGACAACCCGGAGATCGGACCGCTGATCGAGGAATTCATGCCTGGGGCCAACGGCATGAGCGCGCGCGAGCGGGCCAAACTATTCCGCACGGCCTGGGATTTCGCCGGATCGGCCCTGGGCGGACGGGTGGAACTCTACGAGCGATTCTACCTGGCCAGCGCGCCGCGGAACTTCGCCCTCGACCATATGTTCGCCCAGATGGAACGCCCCTGGACACAGGTGCCGGACATGTTGGCGGCGGCCGAGGTGGATTGATCCACGGTCATGCCGCCCGGCCCCGCCTGACGCGGCGGGGCGGCTGTCCTGTCGCCAAGCCGGGCTAGCGCAGGCCGTCGATCGTGATTGCAAGATGCTGCCTGAGGCGATCCCGGAAAGCCTCTTTGGTCCAAAGACCACGTAGCCACTCCAACATGTCCATGAAGTAGTTGGAGAACAAGTTCTCGGCGACTAGGCGAGGATCGAACTTGGCCCGCAAGATTCCGGCCGCTTGGGCCGTCGTCAACAACGCGGCCAGTCCGGCGAAGATGGCGTCCATCAGCTCGGCGATGTCAGTCAGCCTGTCACCATTGGCAGGAAACATGATCTCCCTGAGCAGGATCTTCGCCAGGTCCCTGTCCCGCTCGTGATGGCTCGCCATGGCGTCGAAAACCTGCACCAGCTGGTCCAGCAGGGGATCCTCCGCGCGCAGACGGGCGAAGGCGGTCATGGCCGTTTCAAGCATCTCGTCCTTGAAGACGAGGATCAGCAGGTCCTCCTTCGAGCGCGCGTAGAGGAACAGGGTGCCGGTCCCGATGTCGGCCGCCTCGGCGATCTCCAGGGTCGTCGTCTGCGCGAACCCCTTCTCCTGGAAGAGCTGGCGCGCGGCCTCAACGATGCGCGCGCGCTTTTCCTGCTTGTTGCGCTCGCGCCGGCTGACCGGCTGGAGCCGATCCGCCGCAACCCGTGCGACCGCAGTCTTGGTCCGCGCTCTGCTGTCGTGGCTCACGTGCGACCTGCTCCTGAACTGCCCCCGGGGTCCTGAACCCATTTGTGTCTCGCCCAGCAATGTCAATGCGCGGCCGCTCTGCGGACCGTCCAGACGAATTCGGTTGACGGCGTGGGCGGCTGATATAAACTGACTATAGTCATAAATGAAGCTCTTCAGCATTCATCACCCCGAGGGCTGTCTCGGGATGGAAAGCCATGACGGCGCAAGACCGCAGGGTCACCAGAGGAGGACGTGAAGTGGCCGACAACACAGCGACCGTGGCCGGCGTCGAGGTCTCGACCGATCACTGGATCGACGGGCGCCGCGTCCCATCCACCGACCGTTTCGAGGATCTCTCCCCCGTGGACGGCTCCCACCTCGCGAATGTCGCCGCGGGCGGCAAGGCGGAGGTCGATCTGGCGGTGAACGCCGCGCGGCGAGCGTTTCCCGCCTGGGCGGCGCTTGGACCGGAGGGACGCCTGCCTGTCCTGAAGGCGTTCGCGGAAGGGTTGCGGACCCGCGCGAAGGACCTCGCCGCGGTAGAGACCATGGACAATGGCTCGCTCCTGGCCGGCAACGTTCACCGGGTGGCGCCCCGCGCGGCACAGAACATCGAATTCTTCGCCGACTGGGCGCTGACCCTGCAGGGCCACGTGATCGAGTCTCCCGAAGTCCTCAACCATGTCCGCTATGATCCCGCCGGGGTCGCCGCGCTGATCACCCCCTGGAACGCGCCCCTGATGCTGACCACCTGGAAGGTCGGGCCGGCGCTGGCGGCGGGCAATACGGTGGTCGTGAAGCCGCCTGAATGGGCGCCGCTAACCTGTTCCCTGATGGCGGACATCGCCCACGCGGCGGGCCTGCCCGCCGGCGTCCTCAACGTCGTCCAGGGCATCGGCGAGACGGCCGGCGACGCCCTGGTCAAGCACGCAGACGTGGACCGGATCAGCTTCACGGGATCGACCGACACCGCCAAGCTCATCGGCCAGGCCGCCGCCCGGTCGATCACGCCAATGAGCGCCGAGCTGGGAGGCAAGAGCCCGTTCATCGTCTGCGCGGACGCCGACCTCGACGCCGCGGCCCAGACCGTCGCGGGCCAGTACATGAACGCCGGCCAGGTCTGCCTGGCCGGCACGCGGATCTTCGTCGAGAAGTCGATAGAGTCCGAATTCCTGGCCAAGGTGCGCGAGGCGGCCGCCCACATGGTCGTGGGCGACCCGCGCGACCCGGCGACCCGGGTGGGTCCCCTGATCACCCAGGAGCACTTCGACCGCGTCGCCGGCTTCGTCGACCGCGCGAAGGCGGCGGGCGCCGAACCCTTGTGGGGCGGATCGCGCGCCAACTTCGGCGCTCTCTACTTCCAGCCGACGCTGTTCGCCAACGTCGATCCGCATTCGGAGATCGCCCAGAAGGAGGTCTTCGGGCCGGTCCTGACTTGGCAGACCTTCGAGACCGACGACGAGGTGGTCCAGGCCGCCAATGGCACTGGCTATGGCCTGGCGGGGGTGCTGTTCACCCGCAACGAGGCGCGCGCCATGCGGATCGCCTCGCAGGTCGTGGCGGGGACCTTGTGGGTCAACTGCTTCTTCATCCGCGATCTGGCGGCCCCGTTCGGCGGCAGCCGCGACTCCGGGATCGGCCGCGAGGGCGGCTCCTGGAGCTTCGACTTCTATGCCGACATCAAGAACATTTCGGTCCGCAAGGGATCGTTCAACCAGGTGGGAGGGTGACATGACCCAGGTGACGGAACTCGGCTATCTGACCCTTGGGGTCAGCGATATCGAAGCGTGGAAGACCTTCGCCGCCCAGGTCCTGGGACTGGAGGTGGTGGCCTCCGACGATCCCGCCAAGTGCTTCCTGCGGATGGACTACTGGCACCATCGGATCACCCTCGTGCAGGACCCCAGCGACGATCTGCTGGTCACGGGTCTCAGGGTGGCGGGACAGGATGAGTTCCGGGCGATGGCCGACAACCTCGAGGCCGCCGGCGTCGCGGTCCGTATCGGCTCGGAGGCCGAGGCGGAGGCGCGCCACGTGCTCGAGGTCCTGATGATCCAGGACCCGAACGGCTATGCGGTCGAGCTCTTCCATGGTCCGCACATGCAGTTCGACAAGCCGTTCTACCCCGGGCGCCGGATGCATGGTCCCTTCAAGACAGGCGGCGGCGGCCTCGGCCACGTCATGCAGAACCAGACTGCGGGTTTCGAGAAGGTCTACGCGTTCTATCGCCTGCTCGGCATGCGCGGCGGGGTGGAATACAAGCTCAATCTGCCGGGCGTCCCGCAGCCGGTGCCGCTGATGTTCCTGCACTGCAACGAACGGCAGCACACCTTCGCCTTCAGCGGTCCCGGCGAGAAGCGCATCAACCACATGATGTTCGAGGTGGAGAACATGGCCGACGTCGGCCTCGCCCACGACCTGGTCATCAGGTCGGGCCTGCCCGTGATCATCCAGCCGGGCAGCCACGCGAACGACCAGATGTTCTCGTTCTACTTCAAGAACCCGTCAGGCTTCATGAACGAGATCGGCTGGGGCGGCCGCTCGGCCTTGGCCCAGTCGGAATACTACCACGGTGACGCCTTCGGCCATGCGCCTGTCCCGGGCACGATGAAGGGCTTTATGGTGCCGGCCTGATCGGCCGGCGGACCCCATACGCCTATCCCAATCAACAAGAAGGAATTCACTCATGTCCGTGCTCGATGGACCGCGGGAGGAATGGCGCCGAATCCTGCATGAAGGGACCCCCAAGTGGGTCCGGCCGGAAGGCGACCGCCTCAGGCTGGGCGACGGCCGAACGGTGGCGGAGGCTGAAGCGATCTACCTGCCGCCCTGCGACCCGACCAAGATCATCTGCATCCACCTGAACTACGACTCCCGCCGCGTGGAGTTCAAAGCCCCGCCGCTGATCAATCCGACCTATTTCCAGAAGCCGCTGACGACCCTCAATTCGCATCGAGGCAGCGTGCATCGGCCGGCGGACTGCCAGTACCTGAACTACGAGGGCGAGATCGCCGCCATCGTCGGCAAGCCCATGCGTAACGTGGCGCCCAAGGATGTCTGGGACCACCTGGCCGGCTTCGCCCCGGCCAACGATGTCGGCGCCCAGGACTTCAGAGACACCGACGCCGGCTCGATGCTGCGCGTAAAGGGTCAGGACGGCTTCTGCCCGATCGGCCCCGGGATCGTCCGCGGCGTCGACGTCCGCGAGCAGTCCGTGCGGACCTACATCAACGGCCAGGTCGTCCAGGACGGTCCGGTCAGCGATATGACCTTCCCGATCGACTTCATCTTCGCCGACCTGTCGCGGCACATCACCTTCCTGCCGGGCGACATCGTACTGACCGGCACGCCCGCCAATTCGCGGCCGATGAACATCGGCGACGTGGTCGAGGTCGAGGTGACCGGTCTGGGCCGGCTGTCGAACACCGTCGTCGAGATTCCGGCGCCGGCGCACAAGGTCGGGCACCAGCCCACCGACACCGACGCCGTCCGGCGCGTCGCCCTCGGCCAGTTCTAGGCGCGGCGCGGATGTCCAAATCCCTGAAGGCGCGGCTCAAGGCCGGCGAAGCCCTGCTGGGCGCGTGGTGCATGATCCCGGGGGCCCTGACGGCCGAGGCCCTTGGGCGGGCAGGCTTCGACTGGGTGCTGATCGACATGCAGCACGGCTGCATGGACTACGAGACCGCCTTGGAGATGATCCGCGCCGTGGACCTTGGCGGGGCGACCCCGATCGTGCGGGCGCCCTGGAACGACCCGGGCATCATCGGCCGCCTGCTGGACGCCGGGGCCATGGGCGTGGTCATTCCCATGATCCAGACCGCCGAAGACGCGCGCCGTGCGGTAGAGGCCTGCCTCTATCCGCCGGCCGGTCGGCGCAGCTTCGGGCCTGTGCGGGTCGGCCTGCGGGATGGGCCCGGCTACTTCGCCGACGCCAACGACCGCGTGCTGGTGATCCCGATGATCGAAACGGTCGAGGCCCTGGCCGAGGTGGACGCCATCGCCCGCACCCCGGGAGTCGACGCCCTTTTCGTGGGGCCATTCGACCTGTCGATCGCCCTGGGCCTGCCGCCGGGGGACAACGACGGCAAGCCGGCCTTCGACGAGGCCATCGCCAAGGTCAGCGCGGCCGCCAGAGCCGCCGGCGTCGCGACGGCGGTGCTGTCCAACGCTGGCGTTGCGCCCCTTCGGCTCAGGCAGGGGTTCCGGCTCGTTTCGGTGGTCACCGACCTGTCGGCGCTCACGCTCGCCGCCCGCGCCGATCTGCAGACCGTCCGCAAGACCCTCGCCGCAGGAGCCGACCATGCTTGACGATGTGACCCGCGCCCAGGTCGTCGATGACCTGGAGGGCGTCTACCGCACGCGAAAGCCCCTGCCCCTGCTGACCAAGACCTATCCCGGGATCGAGGTCGAGGACGCCTACAAGATACAAGAAGCCTTCGTCGCCCGCCGGCTGGCCGCCGGGGCGCGGATCAAGGGATACAAGGTCGGGCTGACCTCCAAGCCGATGCAGGAGATGGCCGGCTCCAGCGAACCCGACTTCAGCGCCATGACCGATGACCTGTTCATCCCGGAGTCGACGCCGATCCCCGCCGCCCGCTTCTTCGACCCGATGATCGAGATCGAGATCGCCTTTGTCATGAAGGAGGCCCTCAGGGGCCCCGGCGTCTTGCCGATGGACGTGATCCGCGCGACGGACTTCGTCGTGCCCGCCATCGAGATCGTCGACTTCCGCGTGGCGCGAGCGCCCGGCATGACCATCGTCGACACGGTGGCGGACCTGGCCGCCTGCGGCGGCGTCGTCCTGGGCGCCAACCCGCGCCGGCTGGACGCCATAGACATCCGGCGCGTGCGCGGCGCCATCCTGCGCAACGGCGAGACTCAGCAGGCGGGCGAGGCCTCGGCTGTGCTCGGCAATCCGGTGACCTCGGTCGCCTGGCTGGCCAACAAGCTCGGCGAATTCGGCGTCACCTTCGAACCCGGTCAGGTGATCCTGACGGGCTCCTTCGTCCGCGCCTTCCCGGTCAAGGCCGGCGACGAGATCCTGTGTCAGTTCGACCAGGGCCTTGGCGACGTGGCCACGTCGTTCTCTTGAAGACGGCAAAGCGGAGACGTCAGATCATGTCCGGTCTCTCCGAGGCGGATCGCCCGTACATCGTGGGCGTCGGCGGCGCGATCAAGCCTGGATCCTCCACCGAGCATGCCCTGTCGCTCGCGCTCCAGGCCGCGGCGGCCCTTGGCTGCGAGACCCGGCAGTTCGGCGGCGACTTCCTCGCCGCGCTTCCCCACTACGATCCGTCGGCGGACGTCCGGTCATCCGAACAGCTTGAATTCCTGACTGCGGTCCGAAGAGCCGATGGCCTGATCCTGGCCACGCCGGCCTACCATGCCGGCGTCTCGGGCCTAGTGAAGAACGCGCTCGACCTGCTCCAGGACACTGCCGGGGACGCCCGACCCTATCTGGACGGCAGGGCCGTCGGCCTCTTGGTCACCGCCTACGGCTGGCAGGCCACCGGCGCGACCCT
>JAFEEA010000166.1 GCA_018241335.1 Pseudomonadota bacterium | reverse complement strand
TCTCCCAGAGGGAGAAGGAGGGGCCCGCGGCGAAGCCGTGGGAGGATGAGGGGTTGCGGCCCATGAGCAGGTCCTCAGGCCTCCGTCGCCCCCTTGATCGGGTGGCCGTCCTTGGAGATCAGCACCGCCAGCCATCGGGTGCTCTCGAACTCCGCGGCGATGGCCATCACGGTGACGGTCAGGGGCGTCGACAGCAGCACCCCCGGCGCCCCCAGGATCGAGCCCCAGAAGCCGATGGAGACCAGCACCAGCAGGGGGTCGATGTTCAGCTCATCGCTCTGCAGCTTGGGCATCACCACGTTGTCGATGAAGAACACCGCCGACCCCAGGATGGCGATCAGCAGGATCGGCCGCGTCAGGTCGGTGAACTGGGACAGCGCAACCAGGCCCGGGAACATCGAGCCGGCGATCGCTCCCACGATGGGCACATAGGCCGCCAGGAAGACCACGAAGGCGATGAAGAGGGCGTCATTGACCCTGAACATGAACATCAGCGCCCACGCCGCCAGGGCGATCATGAGCGCCTTGAGGGTCTGCAGGCGGACGTACTGCTCCACGGCGTTGCGAACGCTGCCGACGATCCGTCGCGCGCCGGCCCGGTGCGCCTCGGTGTCGTAGAGGCTGTCGACCTTGCTCGAAAACGCCGCTCGCGAAGCCACCAGGAAGCCGAAATAGATGATGACCAGGAAGCCGTAGGAGAACAGGCTGCGGGCGGTGGCGAAAACGCTGGTCAGGGCGTGCGAGGGATCGCCGCCGCTGAAGATCTGGCCCACGGTCATGGGCTGGGCGTGGGCCATGGTCATGACCTGGGCGATGACGGCGTTGAGCCGCGGCTCCAGGCCGGCGATCTGGCCGGCGAAGGGCGGGGCCTCCACGGCGAAGAGGCCGCCTATGGCCGCGAAGCTGACCAGGATCACCGCCCCGGCGACGCTCAGCCGCATCCACTCCGGCGCGGTGGGCAGCCGGTTGTGCAGCCAGCGGGCCACGGCGTCGATCAGCAGGAGCAGGAAGGTCGCCACCACCAGGGGCGTCAGGATGTCCTGGAAGAAGCGAACCAGAGCCAGGGCGACGACCACGGCCATGAACACCGTGGCGTTGCGCACGAAGTGGTCGGGGGGCGGAAGGCTCACCTCCCAACGGGCGGTGGACACCGGCGTCTTGGCGGGCTCGTTCGGCGTCGGCATGGGCGCACCTTGCGATGAGTCGCCGAATGTTGCGCCCGTGAGACGAGGCGGGGAAGGGGGGGCCAAGGCTGGCGCCCCCCTCCCGGCCCGGATCACGCCGCCATCAGGTGGCGAGGCCGCCGCAGGTCCTCGGCCAGGCCCTCGCCCATCAGGTCGATGAAGTTCTCGCGATAGAAACGGTCCTGCGCCGCCTGGGACGTGCCGGCCAGGGAATCGCCGAACCGCTTCAGCGGGTTGCGCCCGCCCTCCACGTGCGGGAAGTCGGACGAGAACAGGCACACCTCTTCGCCCGTATTGGCGATGATCCAGCCGGTGTCCTCGTGCGGGTAGGGGGTCACGCGCACCTGGCGGCGGACGATCTCGCTGGGCGGCGCCGACAGGCGGTGCAGCCGCTCCTCGTTCTTGTAGAAGGCGGCGTGGGCGCTATCCATGAACCGCATCCAGCTCGGAACCCAGGACGCCCCAAGCTCGATGGCGCCGAACTTCAGGCGCGGGAAGCGGTCCATCACCCCGTCGATGATCATCGCCGCCAGGCTCTGCTGGACCGCCTCGGGGATGGCCATGAAGCTGACCGAGGTGAAGTTCTCCTCGCCGCCGTGGAAGTCCTTCACCCGGGGCATGCCGTTCTCGAAATAGGCGGCCTTCAGCTTCTCCTCGCCGCCCACGTGGAACAGCACCGGGATGCCGGCCTCCTGGGCCTGGGCCCAGACCGGGTCGAGGGCCGTATGGCTGGGCGAGTGGGTGCGCGGGGCCTTGGAGGGGACCATCAGCGCCTTGGCGCCCAGGGCGATGGCCTCGGCGGCGCAGGCCTTGGCGCGGTCGAAGTCGGCGAGGGGCACATAGGCCGTGGCCAGGAGGCGGCGGTCCACCTGGCAGAAGTCGGTCATCATGCGGTTATGGGCCTGGGCGGCGGCGTAGCACAGGCCCATGTCGTCGCCCTCGTCGAGGCCGAAGTTGCCCAGGCAGAAGGTGGTGAACACCAGCTGGCTGGCGAAGCCCAGCAGGTCGACGGTGCGCGGCCGGTCCTCGCGGCGGAAGGCGCCCAGGGCGTCGTAGTTCTTGCGCAGCAGGATGTTCTCGGCGTCGCCGGCGCGGAACGCGGGGTCGTCCTGGCGCGCGCGGGCCTTCTCGGCCCAGCGGTTGTCGCCGATCTTCTTGCGATAGTAGGGCAGCTCGTGGAAGGCGGCCTTGAACTTCGGGTCGAAGTAGTCGTCCAGGCAGTCGCCCAGCTCCATCAGGTGGGAATCGGCGTCGTGCACCACGCGCCCTTCGACGTAAGCCATGGCCATCCTCCGCGGTCGTTCTCGTTCGTTGGGCGGATTTCAATGCCAGGGCGAGGCGAACTCAACTGAAAACGGCGGCGCCCCCTACCGAAACTTCAAAAATCTTGCCGGGGTTGAGGATGTTCATGGGGTCCAGGGCCCGCTTGACGGCCCGCATCACCTCCACCTCCTCGGCGCTGCGGGTGACCCAGAGCCAGGCGCGCTTGTCGAGGCCGACGCCGTGCTCGGCGCTGATCGAGCCCAGCCGGTCGCGCAGGGGCCGATAGACGATGGACTCAACGTCGTAGTGATCCAGCGGCGAGGCGCCGACGATCAGGTGCAGGTTGCCGTCGCCCAGGTGGCCGAAAACCACCAGGCTGGTTCCCGGCTTCCAGGTGTGCAGGGCGGCCTTCACCTCGGCCACGTACGCCTGCATCTGGCTGATGCTCAGGGAGACGTCGAAGGTCAGCACCGGGCCGTTGCGGGCCACCTGGCCGACGTCGTCGCGCAGGGCCCACAGGGCGTCGCGCTCGGCCTGGTCCTTGGCGATCACCGCGTCGGCGATCTCGCCGGCCTCCAGGGCCGAACCCAGCGCCTCCTGGAAGGTCTGGGCGTCGGGCCCGGGGTCGGCGCCCAGGGCCTCGATCAGCACGTAGTAGGGGCGGCCGGCGGGCAGGGGCGGGCGGCCATTGGCCGGGGCGGTCGTCACCAGGCTGTAGAAATCGGCCCACATCACTTCGAAGGCCGACAGTCGCCCGCCGAGCTGACGTTCCAGCCGGTGCAGCAGGTGCGGCAGGGACGAGAAGTCGTTCACCGCCGCCACGGCCACGTCCTGGCTCTGGGGCAGGGGACGCAGGCGCAGCACCGCCCGGGTGACGACGCCCAGGGTGCCTTCCGAGCCGATGAACATCTGCTTCAGGTCATAGCCGGCGTTGTTCTTGATCAGGTGGTGCAGGGCGCTGACCACCGTCCCGTCGGCCAGCACCACCTCAAGGCCCAGCACGTTCTCGCGCATCATGCCGTAGCGGATAACCCGGTTGCCGCCGGCGTTGGTGGCGATGTTGCCGCCGATGGTCGCCGACCCGCGTGAGCCCAGGTCCAGGGGGAAGAACAGGTTCTGGGCCTCCGCCGCCTCGCACGCCGCCTGCAGGGGGCAGCCCGCCTGCACGACCATGGAGGCGCTGTCTGGATCGACCACCTCGACCTTGTTCATCTTCTCCAGGGACAGGGCGATCTCGCGGTCGGCCCAGCCGCCGGCCACCAGGCCCGTGCGCCCGCCCCACGGCGCCACCGGCACGCTGTACTGGTGGCAGATCTTCAGGGCCTCGGACACCGCCTGGGTCGTCGCGGGCTTCAGGATCGCGGCCGGCTTTCCCACACGCCCCCAGCCGCCGGCGCCCGCCATGGCGGCCTCCTCGCCGACGACGACGGAGTCGGTTCCGATCGCCCTTTCCAGGCGCGAGATCAGCGCATCGGCGACCATGACGCCTCCCTGTCCGATACCAGGGTGCAACCTGACGCGCCGCTACGCCAGCGCATTGACGCCGGTCAACGGCGCCTTCCCCCCACCCAACCCTCGACGGCGCCGCCGCGTTCGTGCGAGACCCGCGCCGATGACGCTGCATTTCTCCCGGCGCTCGCCCCGGCTCCAGCTTGGCCGCGCCGCCGTCTTCACGACGATGCTGCTGGCCCCGGCGATCGCCCCGGCCTTTCCCAACACCTATGACGGCCGCCTGCGGGCCCTCACCGAGGCGCAACGCCTGCAGGGAGAGCTACAGAGCCGCGACAGCGCCACCGAGACCCTGCGCCTGTGGTGCCAGGCTCATCGCTGGGCCGACCCCGCCCAGATCCGCGCCATCCGCGACGTGGCCGCCGTCAAGCCGCCCAGCCCCGCGGTGCGCAACTTGCTGGGGGCGGGGCCGCGGACCCCCATCCGCTATCGCCGCGTCAAGCTGGTCTGTGGCGAGCGGGTCCTGTCCGAAGCCGACAACTGGTACCTGCCGGGCAAGCTGACGCCTGAGATGAACAAGGCCCTGGACGAGACCGACACCCCCTTCGGCGTGGCCGTGAAGGCGCTCGGCTTCCACCGCCAGGCGATCGGGTCGCGCATCCTGATCCATCCCTATGACGAGGCGCCCCCGCCGGCGCCCGCCAGGCCGGGGGCGGAGCCGCCGCCGCTGGTCCTGCCGTATGCGGTGATCCAGAACAGCGCCGTGCTGATCACCGGCGACGGCGCCCCCTTCAGCGTCGTGGTGGAGACCTACACCCGCGCCGCGCTCGACCCTTGATTGGTGACGCCGCGATAGCTTTGACAGCCCTGCCCAAAAGGTGATTGTTCCCGCAGCGCTCCGCATCAGACGGAGCTGGGAAACGGGGCATCGGAGGGACGCATGGCCGGACGCTGGGCGGGGATCGGAACGGGTTTGGCGATCGTGGCGGGGCTGCTTCTGGCGGCCTGCCATCCGGCGCCGAAGGGCGTCGACGCCGCGCGGCTGAATGGCGCCGAAGCCGATCAGTCCGAGTGGATGACCACCGGGCGGACCTATTCCGAACAGCGCTTCAGCCCGCTGACCAAGGTCAACACCGACACCGTCGGCCAACTCGGCCTCGCCTGGCACTACGAATTCGACACCGACCGCGGCCAGGAGGCGACGCCCCTGATGGTGGACGGGGTGCTCTACACCACCACAGCCTGGTCCAAGGTGTTCGCCTTTGACGCCAAGACCGGCAAGCTCCTGTGGTCCTATGACCCCAAGGTCGACGGCCAGCGCGGGTTCTCGGCCTGCTGCGACGTGGTCAACCGCGGCGTCGCGGTGTGGGGCGGCAAGGTTTTCGTGGGGGCCCTGGACGGCCGCCTGATTGCGCTCGACGCCAAGACCGGCAAGGTCGACTGGTCGGTGGTCACCGTCGACCAGTCCAAGCCCTACACCATCACCGGCGCGCCGCGGGTGGTGAAGGGCAGGGTGCTGATCGGCAACGGCGGGGCCGAATACGGCGTGCGCGGCTATCTGTCGGCCTACGACGCCAACGACGGCAAGCTGGCCTGGCGCTTCTACATGACGCCCAATCCGGAGGGTAAGCCGGACGGCGCGGCCTCCGACAAGATCATGGCCGAGAAGGCCGGCAAGACCTGGGGCGACGGCATCTGGAAGCACTCCGGCGGCGGCGGCACCCCCTGGGACGCCATGGCCTACGACCCGGACCTGAACCTGCTCTACGTCGGCGTCGGCAACGGCTCGCCCTGGAACGCCAAGCTGCGCTCGGGCGGCAAGGGCGACGACCTCTTCCTGTCGTCCATCGTGGCTCTCAACCCCGACACCGGCGCCTACGTCTGGCACTACCAGACCACTCCGGGCGAGAGCTGGGACTACACGGCCACCCAGCACATCATCCTGGCCGACCTGACCATCGACGGTAAGCCGCGCAAGGTGCTGATGCAGGCGCCCAAGAACGGCTTCTTCTACGTCCTTGACCGCCAGACCGGCCAGCTGATCTCGGCCAAGAACTACATCACCATGAACTGGGCCACCGGCGTCGACATGAAGACCGGACGGCCGATCGAGAACCCGGCCGCCCGCTACCTGGACAAGCCGGACATCGTCATCCCGGCCCCCTATGGCGGCCACAACTGGCAGCCCATGGCCTACGATCCCAAGGAAGGGCTCGTTTTCATCCCGGCCATGGAGGTGCCGTTCGGCTACGGCAGCGGGGGCAATGCGCCCTATCGCGACGGCGGCTGGAACACCGGCATCGACTGGGGCATCACCGATCTGCCTCCGGCGGCCCAGCAGGCGGCCACCAAGGCCATGCTCAAGGGCATGCTGATCGCCTGGGATCCGGTGAAGCAGGCGCCGCGTTGGACGGTGCAGCATCCCTACTTCTGGAACGCCGGCGTGCTGGCGACGGCGGGCGGCCTGGTCTTCCAGGGCGCGGCCGAAGGCAAGTTCTCGGCCTACTCGGCCAAGGACGGCAAGGTGCTGTGGTCCTTCGACGCCGGCAACGGCGTGGTCGCCGCCCCGTCCACCTACGAGATCGACGGCGAGCAGTACGTGGCCGTGATGGTCGGCTACGGTGGCGCGGCGCCCCTGGCCGCCAGCTGGACCCTGCCGGACCGGCCGCGCCTGCCCGGACGCCTGCTGGTGTTCAAGATCGGCGGCAAGGACACCGTGGCGGCCTATCCCAAGCCGGTCCCGGTCAAGATCGACCTCACCGGCGCGACCTCCACGGGCAATGTGGCGGAAGGCAACGCGCTCTTCCTGTCCAACTGCTCGGTCTGCCACGGCCCGGGGGCCAGCGGCACCTACCTGCCGAACCTGCGCACCTCGCCGATGATCGTGACCTCCGACAACTTCAAGTCCGTGGTGCTCGACGGCGTGCGCAAGAACAACGGCATGGTCAGTTTCGCCAAGTTCCTGAGCCCCGCCCAGGTGGAGTCCATCCGCGCCTATCTGCTGACCGAGGCGCGGGCCTATCAGGCCCAGGGCGGGGGCGGCGCCGCCAAGTAGGCGGGGCCGCACCGCGGCGACTTAGCGATGCCGTAACGGCTGCCTGCTATCGGCTTTCCGAGGCTGGAAAGCGGGCATGCCGGGGCAGACCCAGGACGACTTGAGAGTACTGCACTGGCGCGCCCGCACGGTGGTCACGCGGATCACCCAGGCCGTGCTGATCGGCGTACTGGCGGTGATCGCCACCGGCGACTGGCTGGCCGCGCCCTGGGTCGCCGCGGCGGCAGTGACCATCCTGCTCGACGCCCAGATCGCCAGGCGGCAGCTCGCCTCGGGCGGCGGGCTCAACGCCCATCTCTGCGCCGCCCTGGCTTTGTCGGCCACGGTCTATGCCTGCATCGGCCTGGTCCTGATCAGGAGCGGCGGGTGGATGGGCGTCGCCGAGGCGGCCCTGGTCAATTGCGCCGTGATGCTGAACGCGACCCTGATGTCGCGCGGCGTGCGCCGGGCCACCGTCATCCTGACCGCGCCGCCGTCGGTCTTCCTGCTCTGCCTGCCGGTGATCGCCCGCCTGATGGGCCACCCCGTCGCCCTGCGTGACACCGTTCCGATGATGGTCGGGGCGTTCAGCTTCTGCGTCTTCGTGGTCCTGATGGCCAAGACCTTCCTGACCGAGAGCCGGGCGTTGGAGGCGGCGTTGGCGGCCAAGGAAGACGACCGGCAGTGGCTGCGCCAGGGCATCGAGGCCATGACCGAGGGCGTGGCCCTGTTCGACGCCGCTGACCGGCTGCTCATCTGGAATCACACCTTCGAGGCGCTGGCGCCGCGGGCGGGGCCTCTGCCGGTCACCGGTCTGCACGCCCAGGACTTGCTCGCCGCGGTGACCGGGGGCGAGGCCCTGGCCGAGCACTGGTTCTCGGGCGCGGCCATGAACACCCAGCTGCAGACCGCCGCCGGGCGCTGGCTGAACATAGAGTTCCGGCCGATGGCCAACCAGGGCCGCATGGTGGTCCTGGCCGACATCACCGACCTCAAGGCGCGGGAGCTCTCCTTCCGCATCCTGTTCGACGACAATCCCCTGCCGATGCTGGTCATCGACCGGGAGAGCCTCGAGATCGTCGACGTCAACGCCGCCGCGGTGCGCGCCTTCGGCTGGCCGCGCGAGGCGATGATGTCGCTGGCCGTCACCGAGTTCCTGATCCCCGGCGGCCGGGACCGGGCCACCGAGCAGCTGGCCGAGATCGTCGCCCTCAACAACCCGGCCCCCATGAGCCTGGTCGACGGCTTTGGCCGTGCGCGCGAGATCCTGCCCTACGTCCAGCCCACCGTGTACCAGGGTCGGGCGGCATTGCTGGCCGCGGTGCTGGATGTCACGGAGCGGCGACAGGCCATGCAGGCGGTGGAAACGGCCCGCGACGCCGCCGAGGCCGCCAACCGCGCCAAGAGCGACTTCCTGGCCACGGTCAGCCACGAGATCCGCACGCCCCTCAACGGCGTCCTGGGAATGGCCCAGGCCATGGCCCGCGACACCCTGCCGGATCGGCAACGCGAGCGGCTGGAGGTGATCAGCCAGTCCGGCGAGACCCTGCTCGCCATCCTCAACGACATCCTGGACCTCTCCAAGATCGAGGCCGGCAAGCTGGAGCTGGAGGACGGCGAGTTCGACCTGGCCGAGCTGGCGCTTGGCGCCCACGGCGCCTTCACCGGCGCGGCCAACGGCAAGGGGCTGTCGTTCAACCTCGAGGTCGACGAGCGCGCGCGCGGCATCTACCGCGGCGACTCCGTCCGGGTGCGCCAGATCCTCTACAACCTGATCTCCAACGCCGTGAAGTTCACCGC
>JAFEEA010000165.1 GCA_018241335.1 Pseudomonadota bacterium | reverse complement strand
GTCGCCAAGATCCTGCACAACCTGTTCGAAGCCGGCCGCGACTTCGACATGCGCATGCCCGAGCTGATCTGCGGCTTCGCCCGTGAAGCCAGCGAGCCGCCCATCGCCTATCCGGTCGCCTGCCTGCCGCAGGCCTGGGCGGCCGGCTCGGCCTTCATGATGCTGCAGGCTTGCCTGGGCCTCAGCGTCGACGCGCAGCGCCGCGAAGTCAGGCTGGTGAAGCCCGACCTGCCGCCGGGGGTGCGCGAACTGTCGCTGAGCGGCCTAACCGTCGACGGCGGCTGCCTGGACATCGCGGTGCAACGTCACGGGACGGACATAGCGGTGACGCCGAAGCGATGCGAAGGCGCGCCGGTTTCCGTCGTACTCGAGAGCTAGAAGCCAATGCCGAGATCACCAAGCGCGGTGCTGTCGCCGGAGGGGTGCGAGTCTTGTCCATGCATGTGAATCCCATGTCCGCCAGGGCGCGGGCCGACCTGCCGGCGCCGCCGGCCCTGGCCGACGGCGTCGCCCTGTTCACCGATCTGGACGGCACCCTGGCGCCGCTCGTCGACAACCCCGGCCTGGTCAAGCCGGACGCCGGCCGGCGGCGCATGCTGGCGCGCCTGCAGCGGGTCCTGGATGGGCGACTGGCGGTGGTCAGCGGCCGCGGCCTCGCCGACCTGGACCGTATCCTCGAACATGACGTCGTCGCGCTCTCGGCCGCCCACGGCCTGGTCCGACGTTCGGCGGACGGGGTGGTCCGCGCCGCGCCGCGACCCGCCGCCCTCGACGATGCCCGCGACGCCCTGGAGGCCTTCGTCCGCGCCGACCGCGGGCTGTTGCTGGAGGACAAGGGCCCGGCCATCGCCCTGCACTATCGCCGCTCGCCCGCCGCCGCCGAGGCCTGCCAGGATCTCGTCCGCCGGCTGGCCACGGCCGGCGACCTGCTGGTCCAGCAGGGCGACATGGTCATCGAACTGCGCGCGCCCGGCCCGGACAAGGGCGACGCCCTGCGCGCCTTCATGGCCGAACCGCCTTTCGCGGGCTTCATGCCCGTGTTCATCGGCGACGACCTGACCGACGAGCACGGGTTCGGCGCCGCCGCCGACCTGGGCGGATTCGGCGTCGTGGTCGGCGCGCGCCGCCCGACCACGGCCCTCTACGCCCTGGCCGACGTCGCCGCCGCTCTGGACTGGTTCGACGCCGCGAGCCGCGCGGCATGATGCGCGACCTCGATCTCGCCCCGATCGGCAATTGCGCCTCCAGCGCCCTGGTCGACCGGCAGGGCTGCTTCGTCTGGAGCTGCCTGCCGCGCGTCGATTCCGACCCGGTGTTCAGCGCCCTTCTGGACGGCGACCGAGCCGACGATGACGCGGCCGGGGCAGGCGTCGGCTTCTGGTCGATCGAGGGCGGACCCGGATGCCGGTTCCGCCAATCCTATCTGCGCAACACCCCGATCCTGCGCACCGAGGTCACCGATCCGGCGGGCGCCAGCTTCGAGATCCTCGACTTCGCCCCGCGCTTTCGGATGTACGGGCGCTTCTACCGGCCGACAGGGTTCGTGCGGCTGGTGCGGCCGGTCAGCGGGGTTCCGCGCGTCACCATCCGCCTGCGCCCGGCCACCGCCTGGGGCGCGCGGGCGTCGGCGGTGACGTCGGGCTCGCATCACATCCGCTATGTCGGCGAGGCGGTGACGCTGAGGGTCACCACCAACACCCCGGTCTCCCACATCCTGGAAGAACGGACCTTCCGCCTGGAGGAGCCGATCGCCCTCTTCATGGGGCCGGACGAGCCCTTCCAGGGCGAGGTGCTGGCGGTGGCCACCGGCATGCTGGGCGACACCACCACCTATTGGCGCGAATGGGTGCGAACCCTGGCCATTCCCCTCGACTACCAGGAGGCGGTGATCCGCGCGGCGATCACCCTGAAGCTCTGCGTCTATGAGGAAACCGGGGCGATCGTCGCGGCGCTGACGACCTCCATCCCGGAGGCGCCGGGCAGCCAGCGTAACTGGGACTATCGCTACTGCTGGATCCGCGACGCCTACTATACCGTCCAGGCCCTGAACCGCCTGGGGGCGGTGGACATCCTGGAGAACTACCTCGGCTACCTGCGCAACATCGTCGACATCTCGCAAGGCGGCCACATCCAGCCGGTCTGGGGCGTGGGCTACGAGAAGGTCCTCACCGAGCGCTTCGCCGAGAACCTGAGCGGCTATCGCGGCATGGGGCCGGTGCGGGTCGGCAACCAGGCCTTCGAGCACATCCAGCACGACGTCTACGGCCAGATCGTGCTCTCCAACGCCCAGGCCTTCTTCGACGAACGGCTGCTGCGGCCAGCCGACCATGTCGACTTCGAGGCCCTGGAGGCCGTCGGCGAGCGCGCCTTCGCGGTCTACAACACCCCCGACGCCGGCCTCTGGGAGCTGCGCACCCGCGCCTCGGTCCACACCTATTCGGCGGCCATGTGCTGGGCCGCCTGCGACCGACTGGGCAACATCGGCGAGCGCCTCGGCCTGGCCAACCGGGCCAAGCTCTGGAACGACCGCGCCGCCGTCATCCGCGCCGCCATCGAAGCGGGGGCCTGGAACGGCAAGACCGGACACTTCGCCGCGACCTTCGGCGGCGACGAGCTGGACGCCAGCCTGACCCAGCTGGTCGACCTGCGCTTCCTGAAGCCCGACGACCCGCGCAATCGCGACACTTTGAAGGCAATTGAAAAGCATTTGAGGCGCGGCTCGAACATGCTGCGCTATGACCTTCCGGACGACTTCGGCGCACCGGAAACCGCGTTTAATTTCTGCACCTTCTGGTTCATCGAGGGCCTGCACCTGATCGGCGAGACCGAGCAGGCCCGGCGGCTGTTCGAGGAGATGCTGGCCAGGCGCACCCATGCCGGCCTGCTGTCCGAGGACGTCAGCCTGACCGACGGGACCCTCTGGGGGAACTATCCTCAGACCTATTCGCTGGTTGGACTGATCAATTGCGCCGTGCTGCTCAGCCGGCCATGGAGTGCAGTCAGATGAGCCGGCTTATCGTGGTCTCGAACAGGGTCAATCCGCCGGAAAAGGGCGGCGAGGCGCCGGCCGGCGGCCTGGCGGTCGCCATCGCCGCCGCCTTGAAGGAATACTCGGGCTTCTGGTTCGGCTGGAGCGGCCAGACCGCCGCCACCTTCACCGGCGAGGTCAAGGAATCGCGCGTCGACGACGTGACGGTGATGACCGTCGACCTGGAAGAGAGCGACTACCAGGAATACTACAACGGCTACGCCAACGGCACGCTGTGGCCGCTGTTCCACTATCGCATCGACCTGACCGCCTACGACCGCTCCTTCGGCGAGGGCTATGGGCGGGTGAACCGGCGGTTCGCCGAGGCCCTGGCCCCGCTCATCCAGCCCGGCGACGTCATCTGGGTGCACGACTACCACCTGTTCCCGCTGGGCTGGGAGCTGCGGCGCCTGGGGATCACCAATCCCATCGGCTTCTTCCTGCACATCCCCTGGCCGGCGCCCCAGCTGCTGACCACCCTGCCGCGGCACCGCGCCCTGGTGGAGGCGATGTTCCACTACGACCTGGTGGGCTTCCAGACCGACGAATGGCTGTGGGCCTTCGAGTCCTATGTGCTGGGCGAGGCGGGCGGCGGATGGGCGCGCGACGGGCGGCTGAACGCCTTCGGCAAGACCATGCGCGCCAAGGTGTTTCCCATCGGCCTGGACGTCGAGGCCTTCGCCGAGCTGGCGGCGTCGGAAACCGCCGTGCGGACCTATGACCGCATGGCGGCCCACGCGGCCTTCCGCTCCATGGTCGTGGGCGTCGAGCGGCTGGACTACTCCAAGGGGCTGGAAGAGCGCCTGCTCGGCTTCCAGCGGTTCCTGGAGGACAATCCCGTCCAGCGCGGCAAGGTGTTCTATCTGCAGATCGCCCCCACCTCCCGTGGCGAGGTCGAGGCCTACCAGGACATCCGCGTGCGGCTGGACGCCCTGACGGGGCGGATCAATTCCATGTACGGCGACATGGACTTCTCGCCGGTGCGGTTCGTGAACCGCAACTATCGGCGTGACGAGCTGGCAGGGGTCTACCGCGCCGCCAAGGTCGGGCTGGTGACGCCCTTGCGCGACGGCATGAACCTGGTGGCCAAGGAGTATGTCGCCGCCCAGAACCCCGACGATCCGGGCGTGCTGGTGCTGTCGCGCTTCGCCGGCGCGGCCCGGCAGATGATCGAGGCGGTGATCGTCAATCCCTTCAGCCACGAGGAAATGGCCGAGGCCCTCAAGCGCGCCCTGACCATGGAACGGGCCGAACGGGTCGATCGCTGGCAGGCCTTGATGGAGGGGGTGCGCCGCACCGACGTGCGCACCTGGCGCGACGCCTTCGTCAGCGCGCTGAAGGCCACGCGCGAAGCGGGGCCAGTGTCGGAGCTGCCGGTGGCGGCCAGCCGAGGCTGGCGGGGCGTGCAGGCCTTCGACCTGGCGCGCCAGGCCCAGATTCGCGATCAGCGGCCGGCGGTCGGCCGCATGCGGCTCAGAGACCCGGGAGCTTGATCTTCGTCGAACGGGCCCGGGAGATGACCACGGGCTTGTTGCCGATCAGGCCCTTGATGCGGGCGTCCTCGGCCGCGGCGTCGACGTTGGCGGGCTGGGTCGCGCCGGGGTCCGCGGTCGGCAGGCTCGACGGGCTGGCCGGCTGGCCCTTGCGCCAGAACAGCACGAAGTCGGCGAAGCTCTTGTCCTTGTGCGCCAGGTCGCCGAACTCGTCGTCGACGACATAGCGGATCAGCGGGTCGGCGTGGTCGGCGCCGGCGCGGCTGACCAGCAGCTTCTCGCCGTCCGAGCGGACCTCGCCCTCGCGAACGCCCAGCAGGGCCTGGCGGGCGGCGCTTTCCGGCTGCAGCTCCTGCGGCCGCGGCTCGCCCGGCGCCGGCGGGCGCAGGGAATAGTCCGGCGGCAGGACCAGCGGGGCCTTGGTCACCACGCGGAATTCGTCGGGCGTCACCTTGGTCATGCCGAGGGCCGCCTGTGTCGACTGGCAGCCGGCCAGACCGCCGGCGGCGCCGATCAGGAGAACTGCCGCAACAGCGCGGTTGAAACTCATCGGTGATGCGCTCCCAGAAGGCCGCCCCGGCCCAAGATCAGTGTCGATACCCCATTCCGCCCCGGCGCGGCAACGTCCATCAGGTCGCGGCCTTGCCGCCGGCGAACAGGCTCTCGGCCAGCAACAGGATCACCCCCACGGTGATGGCGCTGTCGGCGACATTGAACACCCAGGGAAAGAAGCCCAGTTCGTGCACGTCCACGAAGTCGACCACGGAGCCCAGGCGCACGCGGTCGATCATATTGCCGATGGCGCCGCCGATCACCAAGCCCACCGCCACCGCCGTCCAGCGCTTCTCCAGACGTCGCGCCCAGATGGCCAGGCCGATGGCCACCGCCAGGGAAAACCCCGACAACAGCCAGCGGCCCAGCTCGGGATTGCCCTGCAGCATGCCGAAGCTGACGCCCTGGTTTCGCACCAGCGAAAACTGGATCGGGCCCAGGATCGGCACGATGCGGCCGTCGCCCAGGTGGAGGCTGTTCAGCACCCAGGCCTTGACCCACTGGTCGACCACGATGACCGCGGCGGCTAGGCCGTAGGCGATCCAGGCGAGACGCGACAGCTTCATGCGCGGACCGCGTCCCAGGCCGCCACGGCGTCGGCGTCGCGCAGGGAAAGGTCCGGGTAGCGCGGATCGGAGCCCACCTCCGGCAGGATGCGCCAGGACCGCGCGCACTTGCGGCCCTCGGCCTTCAGCGGCTCGACCGCCACGGCGGAGACGTCGTCCAGGCGGAAGGCGCCGTCCGGCCCCTCGCCGGCGACCAGCTTCGCCTGGCTGGTGCGGAACACCTCGGCGGGGTCCAGGCCCTCGAAGGCGGCGATCAGGGCCGGGTCGGAGACATGCACCAACGGCGCGGCCTCCAGGGCCGAGCCGATGCGCTTGTCCTTGCGCTCCAGCTCCAGGGCGCCGGTGACCACGCGGGTGACCTTGTCCACCTGGGCCCAACGCGCGGCCTCGCCGTCGTCCCGCCAGGCGCCCGGCGTCTGCGGCATCACCCGCAGGCTGTTGACGCCGGCGTCGGGATAGCGCGTGCCCCAGGCCTCCTCGGTGGTGAAGGGCATGATCGGGGCCAGCCAGATGGTCAGGCGCTCGAACACCAGATCCATCACCGTGCGCGTGGCGCGCCGGCGCAAGCTGTCCGGCCGGTCGCAATAGAGAGCATCGCGGCGGATGTCGAAGAACAGGGCCGACAGGTCGTTGGAGCAGAAGTCCGCCACCGGCCGGATCACGCCGGCGAAGTCATAGGCCTCGTAGGCCGCCCGCACCTGGCCGTCCAACTGCCACAGCCGGTGCAGGATGAAGCGCTCCAGCGGCGGCATCTTGTCGTGGGCCACAAGCTCCTCGGCGGTGAAGCCGCCCAGGGCGCCCAGCAGGTAGCGCAGGGTGTTGCGCAGCTTGCGATAGGCGTCGATCGTCGTCTGCAGGATGGTGGCGCCGATGCGCTGGTCCTCGGAATAGTCCACCAGACCGGCCCACAGCCGCAGGATCTCCGCCCCGCTCTGCTTGGTGACGTCCTGTGGCTCGACGGCGTTGCCCAGCGACTTGGACATCTTCTCGCCGCCCTCGGTGAGGGTCATGCCGTGGGTCATCACCGCCCCGTAGGGCGCGCGCCCGCGCGTGGCGCAGCTTTCCAGGAGCGACGACTGGAACCAGCCCCGATGCTGGTCGGAGCCTTCCAGGTAGAGGTCGGCCGGCCAGCGGCTCTCGGCCCTCGGCTCTAGCACGAAGGCGTGGGTCGAGCCGCTGTCGAACCAGACGTCCAGGATGTCCTCGACCTTCTCGTAGCGGTCGGGATCGTGGTTGCCCAGGAAGTCGCCGGAAGGCCGGGTGAACCAGGCGTCGGCGCCCTCGGCCTCGATCAGGCCGGCGATACGGGCGTTGACCTGGTCGTCGTGCAGGGGCTGGCCGGTGATCTTGTCGACGAACATGGCCAGGGGCGAGCCCCAGGCGCGCTGGCGGCTGATCAGCCAGTCGGGCCGACCTTCGACCATCGAGCGGATGCGGGTGCGCCCGGCCTCGGGATAGAAGGCGGTGGCGTCGATGGCGGCCAGGGCGGTCTCGCGCAGGGTCTTGCCCTCGTGCACCGGCCCTTCGAGCGGCTCGTCCATGCGGATGAACCACTGCGGGGTGTTGCGGAAGATCACCGGGGCCTTGGAGCGCCACGAGTGCGGATAGCTGTGCTCGAGCCGCCCGCGCGCCAGCAGGGCGCCGGCCTCGATCAGCTTGTCGATGACGGCGTTGTTGGCGGGCCCGAACTTGCCGGCCTTCTTGCCCTCTGTCTCCAGCACCTTCAGCCCGCCGAACAGCGGCACGTGGGCGTAGTAGGCGCCGTCCTCGTCCACCGTCTCGGGGATCTCGCGATGCCCGTGCGCCAGCCACACCTGGTAGTCGTCCGCGCCGTGGCCCGGTGCCGTGTGCACGAAGCCCGTGCCGGCGTCGTCGGTGACGTGGTCGCCCGCCAGCATCGGCACCTGGAACTGGTAGCCGTGATCCAGGTTGGCCAGGGGGTGGGCCAGGACCATGCCCTGGCAGTCGACGGGCTCGACCTTGAAGGCCTTGGCGATCTTGGCCGCGGCGAAGACCTCGGCGGCCAGCTTCTCGGCCACGATCAGGCGGTCGCCAGGCTTGGCCCAGGGCTCGAACGGCAGGCCGGTCTCCATGGCCTCCACCCGATAGACCGCATAGGCGATGTCGGGGTTGTAGGAGACGGCGCGGTTGGCCGGGATCGTCCACGGCGTCGTGGTCCAGATCACCACATGGCCGCCGACGGCCGCGTCGGAGCCTTCCACCACCTCGAATTTGGTCCAGATCGTGGGGCTGACGTGGTCGTGGTACTCGACCTCGGCGTCGGCCAGGGCGGTGCGCTCCACCGGGCTCCACATCACCGGCTTGGAGCCGCGGTAGAGCTGGCCGGAGGCGATGAACTTGTGGAACTCGCGCACGATGGCCGCCTCGGAGGCGTAGTCCATGGTGGCGTAGCGGTTCGCCCAGTCGCCCAGGACGCCCAGGCGCTGGAACTCGCGGCCCTGCTCGGCGATCCAGTGGGCGGCGTACTCGCGGCAGCGGGCCCGGAACTCGGCCTTGGAGACCTCGTCCTTGCGCCGGCCCTTGGCGCGGAACTCTTCCTCGATCTTCCACTCGATGGGCAGGCCGTGGCAGTCCCAGCCGGGCACATAGTCGACGTCGTAGCCCAGGGCGAAGCGCGAGCGGACCACGAAGTCCTTCAGGAGCTTGTTCAGGGCGTGGCCGATGTGGATGGCGCCATTGGCGTAGGGCGGGCCGTCGTGCAGCACATAGAGCGGCGCCCCGCGCGCCTGGCGGTCGGCGCGGATCTTGCCGTAGAGATCGCCCCAGGCCTCCAGGATGCGCGGCTCCAGCTGCGGCAGGCCCGCGCGCATGGGGAAGGCGGTCTCGGGAAGGAATACGGTCTCGCGATAGTCGCGGGCGGTTTTCTCGGCGTCGTCTGACATGACAGTTCCAGCAATGGGTGGCCTGGCCGGCGCCGCGGCGGGCGCATCGGGGCCTGGGGAAAGGGGTTCAAGGACACCCGGCGCGCGCTGGATTCACACCCGGCGGCGTCACGCCGGGCGGTTAATTCGCGACACTGTCCTGACCAGCAGCATGGGCGCCAGATAGCAGAGGGCGCCCGCCTGGGCTAGTCGCGCGGCGCGCGGGATCGCCGGGGCCTGACCCCCTCATCCTCCCACGCCTTCGGCGCGGGCCCCTCCTTCTCCCT
>JAFEEA010000164.1 GCA_018241335.1 Pseudomonadota bacterium | reverse complement strand
CGGTTCTCGGTGCCTTCCAGCTGCGACTGCAGGGCCAGGAAGTTGGTATTGGACTTCAGGTCCGGATAGTTCTCGGTGATCATCATCAGCCGCCCGAGCACGCCGGACAGCTTGTCCTGGGCCTGGGCGTACTGCTGGAACGCCGCCGGGTCGGTGAGGGTCGAGGCGTCGACCTTGACCTGGGTGGCGCTGGCGCGCGCCTGGGTGACCTCGACCAGCACGGACTTCTCCTGGGCCGCGTAGCCCTTGACCGTGGCCACCAGGTTGGGGACGAGGTCGGCGCGCCGCTGATAGTCGTTCTGGACGTCGGCCCAGGCCGCCTTGGCCTTCTCTTCCTTGGTGGGAATGGTGTTCACACCGCAGCCGCCGAGGGCGACGGGCAGGGTCAGCGCCAGGCCCAGGGCCAGGCGGCGGGGGGAGTTGATCAAGGAAGGGCCCTTCCGATGGTCGCCGCCGAAGCTTGGCGGCCATCGGAATCTAGTGGGCCAAGGCGGGCGGCGCCAGACCGGTGTTCTACGGAGCCGGCCCGGCGCCGGAGGCTCAGAAGCTCAGCGCGCCCGACAGCTTGAACGCGACATCGGTCTGGCCGCGCACGTTCTGGGCGTCGGAGCGCAGGTTGACCTCGCCGCCGAGGCGCAGGCCCCCGCGGACGACGGCGCCGTAGGCCAGGTCCAGGTCTGTCTCGTTGCCGTCCGGGGCCAAGCCGACGGTGGTGAAGCCGGTGCTGGCGTAGCCCTCGGAGTCCACCGTGGTCACCGCCAGGCTGGCGGTCCCGGAGGTCACCCGCAGGGGCTTCTTGACCGAGACGCTGAACTGGTCGCCGGCGCGCAGGGCGTCCGCCTGGACGAAGGACACCCCCCAGGCGCGGGCGGTGATGGCGCTGACGTCGCGCACCAGGCCGCCGCCGAGGCTGGCGCCGTCGGTCGAGACCCAGGCCGCCTCGGCCAGCAGGCTGCGACCGCCGCCGAGGTCGTAGGCCGAGGCCACCGACACCGCGCGGCTGGCGTGATGGCCGCCGAAGGACAGCAGGCCCGCGCCGTCATAGGTCGACCCCAATAGGCCGTTGGTTTCCTGCAGGCCCGACCAAGTGGCGCCGAGGCTCCACCGGCGGGTGACCTGGGCGTTGACGCCGAACACCGCGGCCCGGGCGGCCGAACGGGTGCGGTTGCTGGCCAGGCCGCTGGAGGTGCTCTCGTCGGTTGCCGACCAGCCGGCCGCCAGGCGCACGCGCCCGCCGAGGCTCGCGCCGACCGCCGAGGCGTCGCCGCCCTGGGCCAAGCCCAGGAGGGCGGTGGAGGCGCCGAGGCGGCTCAGCTGCTCGGCGGCCGGGGTGTCCGGACCCCAGTAGGCCTGGGCGAAGGCGGCCGTCGAGTTCATGCCGCGCGAGACGGCGGCGACGTCGCCTCGGCCGTCTACAAGCATCACCGCGGTCATGCCGCGGTCGCGGGCGCCGAACATGCGGTCGGCGATGTCGTTGGCGCCGGTGTCGCCGAACACGCCCTGGCCGAAGGAGACGCCGCCAACCCCGGTGGCCGCCACATAGCCGCCGCCGGCGAGGTGCTTGAGCGTCGTCGTCGGGACGGTGGTGGGCGTGGTGGCCGCCGGCGTCGTCACGCTGGCCGTCGAAGCGCTGGAAATCAGGCCCGACAGGTTGCTGCTGAAGTTGCGCTGATAGGTGTCGAAGGTGGTGTAGTTCGACAACAGGCTTCGAACCTGGGTCAGCGGCCCCAGGGCCCCGCTGGTGACCATGCCGCTGGTCAGGCTGCTGACCGCCACGGACTGGCCCGACACGGTGGTGACGGTCAGGGCGCCGATGGGCTGGAAGGCGGCGTTGATGTTCAGCAGGCCCGTGCCGTAGACACTGTCGGTCCCCTTGGCGCCCAGGTCCGTGGCGGTCTTGAACAGCACCGCCGAAGCCGTGCCGTTGCGGATCAGCACCGGCCAGGTCGCTTCCAGCAGGGCCACCGCGCCGGCGACTTCCGGG
Organism: Pseudomonadota bacterium; assembly: GCA_018241335.1. Classification (GTDB taxonomy): domain Bacteria; phylum Pseudomonadota; class Alphaproteobacteria; order Caulobacterales; family Caulobacteraceae; genus Acaudatibacter. The sequence continues at coordinate 6,999 of JAFEEA010000164.1, read as the reverse complement.
GCGGCCATGGAGGTGCCGGTCCAGTAGGCGTAGCTCGTCGGGCCGTACATCAGGCCCGGCGCGATGATGTTCTCGCCGTTGGCCATGATCCACATCGAGGCGTAGCTGTTCGAGCCGGCCGACCCGGTCCCCGGCCTGTTGCTGAACGAGCTCAAGGTGTTGGTCGCGCCCACCGAGCCGACGAAGATGATCCGCTGGAGGGCCGCGGCGCTGAGGCCATTGGTCTTGGCGCCGTTGTTCAGCGCCGCCGAGGAATTGCCGCCCGCCCAGACGATGACCGCGTTCTTGGACGCCGCGTAGTTCACCGCGTTGATGACGGCGGAGGTCGGCAGGTAGGTGAGGCTGAGGTTGATCACCTGGGCGCCGCCGTTGACGGCCTTGGTGATGCCGTTGGCGATGTCGTTGTCGTAGCCCGAGCCCGAGGCGTTCAGCACCTTTTCCGCCAGGATGGTGGCGTTGGGCGCGACGCCCGACATGCTGATCGAGGCCGTCGACGTGAACTTGCCGGCGGCGATCGAGGCGACCGCCGTGCCGTGGCCGTTATCGTCATAGACGCCGCTCGAGCACCTGAAGCTCAGAGCCGCGCACGACGATGTCGACAGCACCCGCCCGGCGATCTCGGCATTGGTCGAAGCGACCCCGGTGTCGACAATGCCGATGACAATACCCGCGCCGCCCTTGGACTTGGCCTGGACAGCGGCGGTGTCGCCGAGCTGGGCCTGCCAGGCCGCCGAGCGGTCGGAGCCTGCCACCGCGTTGCCAGCGATGACCAGCGCCAGCGCCGAAGCGCTGGTTAGAATTTTCAAGTTCACGTCTATCTGCCCCCGCAGAGTGGTATTCCACTTTGTGGCAAACTGGAGGCAACTTGTGAATAACAGATTAGCGCGACATAACCGCCCTGGTTAACGTATTATGTAGAGACGATTCTGTTGTCGACGTGGCGTTCACCTTCTCCTGCCAAATCATCGAACGAGCCGTGACTGGATGAATACAGTCTGGAATAGAGGCCGCCGTTGGCCATCAATACATCGTGCGGACCTTGCTCGACTATTCTGCCTTGCTGAAGAACGACGATCTTGTCGGCGTCGCGGACAGTCGCCAGGCGGTGAGCGATGACGAGGCAGGTGCGGCCGGCGAATAAAACCTTGAGCGCGCGCTGGATCTCCAGCTCGGTGAAGCTGTCGATATTGGCCGTGGCCTCGTCCAGGATCAGGATCTTGGGATTGGCCACCAAGGCGCGGGCGAACGACAGAAGCTGGCGCTGGCCGAGCGAAATGTTGCGCCCGCGCTGGCCCAGCTCGGTCTGGTAGCCCTCGGGCAGGCGCATGATGAAGGCGTGGGCGGACACCGCCTTGGCCGCGTCGATGATCTGTTCCAGGCTGGCGCCCGAGTTGTAGCGGATGTTCTCCTCGATGGTGCCGCTGAACAGGAACGGCTCCTGCAGCACCATGCCGATCACCTTGCCCAGGGATTCCAGGCTGACGTCGCGCACGTCGTGACCGCCCACCAGCACGCGGCCCTGGTCGACCTCGTAGAAGCGGTGGACGAGGGCGGTGATCGAGGTCTTGCCCGAGCCCGTGGGGCCGACCAGGGCGACCACCTGGCGCGGTTCGACCTTGAGGCTGACGTCGTGCAGGATCGTTCGCTCGGGCGTGTAGCCGAAGGTGACGTGGTCCAGCTCGACGGTGGGCTCGATGTCCGACAGGTCGACCGCGTCCGGCTTGTTGACGATGGTGACCGGCACGTCCAGCACCTCGAAGATGCGGTGGCCGGCGGCCATGGCGCGCTGCATGACGGTGTACTGCATCGACAGCATGCGAACCGGCTCGAAGAACCGCTGCACCAGGAAGAGGTAGGTGACCATGGCCCCGACCTCGAGCTGCTGGTTCAGCACCTCGCCGCCGCCGACCACGATGATCACCGCCAAGGCCAGGCCCGTCAGGATGTCCACGGTCGGCGTCATGATCTGGGTCAGCATCGCCGACTCGATCTGGGCGTCCATGTTCTCCCGGGCCTTCTCCTCGTAGAGGTCGAAGTTCATCGCCTCGCGGCGCGACTCCTGAACCGTGCGGATGCCGTTGATGTTCTCGGCCAGGGCGCCGTTGGCGATGGAGCTGGCGTCGCGGGCGCGGCGGAAGGTCCGCTTGGAATAGGGCAGCCAGATCGCCCGGATGCCGACCAGGGCCGGCAGCACCAGCACCGTCAGCAGGCCCAGCTTCAGGTTCATGACCAGGAGGGCGATGACGATGCCGATCAGCATGGCCAGGTCGCCCAGGGTGCCGGTGGAGCTCTCCAGGAACTCCTGCATGGCGTTCACGTCGCCCTGCAGGCGGCTCATGATCCGGCCGACATGGGTCTTGTCCATGAAGGTCAGGGCCACGTCCTGGAAGTGCGCGAACATGGTCCGGCGGATGTCGAAGATGACCTTCTGCGCGAGGCGCGAGCTCATCCACTGGTCCAGGAACGAGGTCAGGGCGTAGGTCAGGACGACGCCGGCGAAGGCCGTCAGCATCAGGTCCAGCCGCTTGCCGTCGTGGGCCCCGGCGGCGGTCACCGCCTGGCCGATCAGCACCGGGATCAGCACCTGGATCGCCGCCGACACCACGACCGCCACCTGGGCGGCGATCAGGAACCCGCGATGCGGCTTCAGGAAGCCGAAGAAGCGCCGCAGGATCTTGGTGTCGAAGGACATGAAGATCTCCTCGGCGTCCGAGGAGCCGAGGTTGGCGTTGGGGCGGCGCGGGCCGGGGGGCGGGGCGCCGGCGTCGCGGTCGAGGGCGAAGTCGCTCATTCGGCGGCCTCCGTGACCTTGCGCTTCAGCTTGGCGTCGGCGATCGACAGGCCCTGCTCGGTGCGCGTCTGCAGCTGGTAAAGGTCGGCGTATTCGCCGCCGAGGGCCAGCAACTCGGCGTGGGTCCCGCGCTCGACGACGCGGCCCTCCTCCAGCACCAGGATCTCGTCGGCGTGCATCAGCGACGACAGGCGGTGGGCGATGATGATCGTGGCCTTGGACCGGGTGGCCTCGGCCAGGGCGTCGCGGACCTTCTTTTCGGTCACGGCGTCGATGGCGGCGGTGCTGTCGTCGAAGATCATCACGCCGGGGCCCGGCACCACGCCGCGGGCGATGGACATGCGCTGGCGCTGGCCGCCCGAGAGGGCGACGCCCCGCTCGCCGACGCGGGTGTCGTAGGTGTCCGGAAGGCCGGCGATGTAGTCGTGGATCTGGGCCGTGCGGGCCGCGCCGGTGATGCGGTCGGCCTCGGCCCAGGGATCGGCGTAGGCGACATTGTTGGTGACCGTGGAGTCGAACAGGAAGGCTTCCTGCTGCACCAGGCCGACGTATTCGCGCAGGGACGCCAGGCTGACGTCGCGGATGTCCTGGCCGTCAATGGTGATGCGCCCGGCGCTGACGTCGTAGAAGCGCGGGATCAGGTTGGCGATGGTCGACTTGCCGCTGCCGGGCGGGCCGACAATGCCGAGGGTCTTACCCTGGCCCACCTCGAAGGAGATGTCGGTCAGCACCGGCTTGCCGGGGTCGTATTCGAAGCCGACGTGCTCGAAGCGCAGGACGCCGGCCGTGGGCTTCAGGGGCGGAGCGCCCGGCTTGTCGGCGATGGCCGGGACCTGGTCGAGGATCTCGAACAGGCGCCCGCCGCAGGTGGTGGCGCGGGCGGCGGCCATGACGATCATGGCGATCTGGCGGATCGGGGCCTGCAGCATGGTCATGTAGGCCAGGAACTCGGCCAGGCGGCCCGGCGTCATGGCGCCCGAGGCGACCTTGTGCCCCCCGTACCACAGCAGCATGGCCATGGAGCCGTTGAACGACAGGGTCATCACCGACACGGCCCGGAAGCGCAGGACGATGCGCTTGTAGGACTCCGCCAGGGCGGCGCTGGCCGAGCGGTCGAACTTTTCCAGCTCGAAGGCCTTGGCGGCGAAGGCGCGCACCACGCGGATGCCCTGGAGGTTCTCCTCCATGGTCAGGGTCAGGATGCTCATCAGCGCCTGCACCCGCATCCAGGTGACCCGCAGCAGGAAGCCCATGCGTCCGAGGGCGAAGGCGGCGATCGGCACGAAGGCCAGGCCCAGGGCGGCCATCACCGGCTCGGTGGAGACCATCATGGTGACGGCCACGCCCAGCAGCAGCGCCAGGGACAGCGTCTGCATCATGCCGTTCTGGATGAACATCCGCGTGCCCTCCAGGTCGAGCATGCCGCGGGTGATCAGGTCGCCGGAGTGGATCTTGTCGTGGAAGCCGAAGGGCAGGCGCTGCAGCTGCTGGAAGAAGTCCAGGCGCAGGCGGTAGGCGAACTTCTGGCTGACCCGTTCGCCCTGGTAGCCGCCGAAGCCGGTGAGCAGGCCGCGCACGCTCGAGGCGATGATCACCAGCACGGCCGAGATCATCAGGGTGTGCCGGGCCTCGGTGACCAGGGCGGCGAGCTGGGCGGCGGTCTCGTGCGCCGCCCGGGCGTGGCTGACAGCCCCCAGCAAGCTCTTGGCCTGGTCGACGGCCCGGCCGAACAGCCTTGGCACCATCAGGGTGGCGACGGCCGCGCCCAGGGAGCAGAGGACGGCCAGGGCCAGCTGCCAGGGTTCCTGGCGGACCACCATGACGACGATGCGCTGCAGGACGCGGGGCATCGCCCTAACATCGATCGGGCGCGAGCTGTCACCCTCTGGCGCGCCCCCCCGCGCGCCTCTTGAATCCGACATCTTGAAATCCGTGTGCGGTAATGCCGCCATTTTGCGCGCAAGGCCGGTGATCCGCCAGCCCCGCGTCTCGCCCGACCCCCCGCCCAAACATGGCAGGATTGAAATATTTCGATATATCGATCTTCAGATATATCGAATCTGGACGCGCCGCAACCCGCCTCGCGCACGGTCCGCCTCTCGTCGCGTCAGGCTCGACAGGCGCGCGGCGGCTTGTACAGGGTGACAGCGAAAACGCGGGAGGCGGACATGGCGGACCTGAGGCCGGTGATCATCGGGGTGGGCGAGGCGTCCGAGCGGATCGACGCGCCCGACTACAAGGCCCTGTCGCCGGTCGCCCTGGCGGCCCTGGCGGCGCAGGCGGCCCTGGATGACGCCGATGCGCCGGAGGCGCTGGCGCCGCACGTGGACGTCATCGCCGCCATCCGCCAGTTCGAGGTCTCCGGTCCCGGCGCCAAGCCGCCCTTCGGCGCCGCCGACAACTTCCCCCGCGCGGTCGCCAAGCGCATCGGCGCCGATCCGGCCCGGGCGATCCTCGAACCGGTGGGCGGGCAGGGGCCCCAGCACCTGGTCAACGAGTTCGCCCAGGCCATCGCCCGGGGCGAGATGGGCATGGCCCTGCTGGTGGGATCGGAAGCCATCTCCACCGTCCGCCACCTGGCCTCCAAGGGCGAGAGCCGCGACTGGGCCGAGACCGTCGGCGGCCAGCTGGAGGATCGCGGCTTTGGGGTCGAGGGGCTGAACAGCCAGGCCCTGTCGCGCCATGGCGCCCGCACCCCGATCAGCGTCTACGCCCTGTTCGAGAACGCCCGCCGGGCGAAGCTCAAGTTGGGCCGCGAGGCCTACGCCCTGGAGATGGGCCGCCTCTTCAGCCCCTTCACCCGCGTCGCCGCCGGCAATCCCCACGCCATGTCGCGCGAGATCTACAAGCCGGACGAACTGGCCACCGTCACCGCGCCCAACCGCCTGACGTCCGATCCCTTCCCGCGCCGGATGGTGGCGCGCGACCAGGCCAACCAGGGCGCCGCGGTGCTGCTGACGTCGGCCGACCGCGCCCGCGCCCTGGGCGTGCCGGAGCATCGGCTGGTCTATCTGCACGGCGGCGCCGACGTGAAGGAGCGCGCGCCCATAGAGCGCCAGGACCTGTCGTCCAGCCCGGCCTCGGTCCTGGCGGCCAAGCGGGCGCTGGACGTGGCGGGGATGAGCGTCGACGAGATCGACCTCTTCGACCTCTACAGCTGCTTTCCCATCGCGGTGTTCAATGTGCGCGACGGCCTGGGCATCTCGTCCACCGACCTGCGCCCCCTGACGGTCACCGGCGGCCTGCCGTTCTTCGGCGGGGCGGGGAACAACTATTCCATGCACGCCATCGCCAGCATGGTCCGCGCCCTGCGCCACCATCCGGGCGACGTGGGCCTGGTGGGCGCCAATGGCGGCTTCCTGTCGAAGTATTCCGTGGGCGTCTATTCGACCAAGCCATCGCACTGGACCGGCTTCGAGAGCGCCGGGCTGCAGGCCCAGGTGGACGCCTGGCCGGCGCCGACCGTGGCCGCGGCGGCGGCGGGCGAGGGGATCATCGAGACCTACACCATCGACTACGCCGGCCCCGCGCCTCACGCGGTGGCGGTGGGGCGCCTGGCGGGTGGCGAGCGGTTCGTGGCCATGTCGGACGCCCCGGACATCGTCGACGCCATGATCGCCGCCGACCCCCTGGGCGCGAAGGTCACCCTGGCGGCGGACGAGAACGGCCGCTCGCACATCAAGGCATTTACGCCGGCGGCCTGAGGGCGTCATCCTGGCTCCCAACAACCAGTGTTGGGAGGTTCGGCATGAAGTGGCATTTCGCGGCCATCTGGGAGACCGTGGCCGACACGCTTCCCGACGCGCCGGCGCTGGTGAACGGATCGGTCCGCCGCACCTGGCGCGAGTACGACGACCGGGCCGCGCGCCTGGCCTCGGCCCTGGAGGCCGCGGGGCTGAAGCCGGACTCCAAGGTCGGGCTCTACGCCTACAATTCCAACGAATATCTCGAGGCCCAGTACGGCGTCTTCAAGATGCGCGGCGTGCCGGTGAACGTGAACTACCGCTACACCGAGCACGAGCTGATCTATCTGCTGGACAACGCCGACGCCGAGGCCCTGGTCTTCGACGCCCAGTTCGGCCCGCGCGTGGCGGCGATCGCTGACAAGCTGCCGAAGCTGAAGCTGCTGATCGAAATCGACGATGGCTCGGGCCTGCATCTGGAGGGCGCGCGGCGGTTCGAGGACCTGATCGCCGCCAGTCCGCCCC
>JAFEEA010000163.1 GCA_018241335.1 Pseudomonadota bacterium | reverse complement strand
GCATGTGGTGTGCGTGAAGCGCTTCGATCATCACCGCCGGCAGCCCGGCTTTGCTAAGGCCGGCGTGAAGGGTCGGCGCCAAGGACCAGGACTCCAGCCCGACGGTCACGTAACGGCGCCTTTCACCACGCAGGAAGGCGACGATCTCCTTGGGCTCGCTGGCTGTGACACCTTCTTTGACCACCGCGCCGGCGGGATCCATCACGCAGATCTTCGTCGTGCGCTTGGATGCGTCGAGACCCACGAAATAGGGCATGGCTTGCGTCCGAGAGCAGCCGGTTCAATGGGCGACCGAACGCTTGCCACCCGAGGATTGCAAATCACGGCTTGGCGCCTTCCCGACGATCGCCGCGACGGCTGGGAGGGCTAGGCAGCGGCGGCGAATGGCCCGAGCGCCTCGATCAGCGGTCCCAGGTGGTCGCGGTAGTGTCGCCAGCGGCCGACCGATTCCCGGAAGATCGGGCGGCGCACCTGCTGCGCGCTGGCCGTGCCGGCGTCGCGGTCGAGCTCGTGGAAGCGCAGGCATGCGTCGTGCCACGGCAGGCCGCAGGCGGCGACGATCTCGCGTATTCCCCGCTCGGGATCGGCCACCAGCGCCTCGTGGTTCACGTCCAGGACGCGGCCGGGCAGCACGTCCGCCCAGAAGGCCATGGCTTGGCGATAGGCGCGGTACAGCTCGCCGATCTCGGCCAGGTCGAACATCACCTCGTTGCCGCGGTCGAACAGGGTTCGGAAGCACGAGAAACAGGTGTCCATCGGGTCGCGCACCGTATGCAGGATCACCGCCTCAGGAAACAGCAGGTGGATGATGCCGACGCGCTGCCAGTTGGTCAGCATCTTGTCCGTGACGGCGCCCCACCCGGGCCAGCCCGCCTTGCGCGCCTCGGCAAGGTAGGCGGCTCGCAGGCCCTTGAAGTCCGGCGGCGCCGACGACTGATAGGGAAACTGGCTGTGAACGAGGGATGGCAGCGCCGGCGTCTCGCCGAGGGCGTGAACGCGCGGATGGGACGCGAGTATCTGCTCCACCAGGGTCGACCCGCTGCGGGGCATGCCGATGATGAAGATCAGGCCCTTGCCGCCCCGCCGGCCGCCGTGCGCGGCGAACAGCTCCGGCCGGAAGATCATGGGAAGGTTCAGGACTAAGTCGCGGGTCGACGTGCGATAGGCCTCGACGTCGAGGCCGCGCCGACGCAGGCGGTTGCCCTCCGCGAACGCCTGGAACGCGCCGTCGAAGTCACCGGCCGTCTCCAGGGCGAGGGCCTGCCGCCATCGCCCCGGCGCCGTCGCCAGATCGGATTGATGGCCGCCCATGGTGAGCGCCGGCGCTTTCAAGATCATCTTGGCGTTCTACGCGATCCGGGCAAAACGCAAAACGCCCTGCCGAAGCCTGGGAGCATCTGCCATTCTGGTAACTATGGGCAGGCTACTTCATGGTCGGTCTCCTGATGATTCGACCTCTTGGCGCCGATTGGCCCCCTACCCTATGCAAAATGACCCCGCTGGTGCCGGCCACGGGCCTATCGGTGTGACTTGCGGGCATACATCGGCGACGCCATGGTCGACCCATGTCAGCGTTGACCACATCCGGGCCAATCAGCGCCGCGGACATCGAAGCCCATAGACTTTTCAACGAAGCCCATGCGCTTGAGGCGGCCGGCGACTTCGACGCTGCGTTCCGAACTTTCGAGCGAGCCAACAGGTTGAAGCGGTCGACGTTGCGGCCGCAGGACCTTGCTCGCATGGCCGACGAGAAAGCCGCGCGGAACCTGGAGCTCTACGGAGAGGCGTACATTCGGGCTTCGGAGGGAAAGGGACACCCGAGCACAGCACCGGTATTCGTGATCGGTATGCCGCGATCGGGCTCGACGCTGATTGAGCAAATCCTGATTGCTCACCCCGAGGTCTGGGGCCTGGGCGAGTGCAACGCTCTGATGCCTCTCGTTGCCAAAGGTCCGCCGGCTGAGGCTCGGCTAGCCGGTGCGGCCTATCTAGACAGCCTGCGTCAACTCGGTTGGCGCAACACCCGTCGGGTGGTCGACAAATCGCTGATGAATTTTGCTGCCGTCGGGCTTTTGCATGCCATGTTTCCCAGGGCGACGATCATCCACTCAGTCCGCGAGCCGCTCGACACATGCCTTTCAATCTGGCGGCGGCACTTCGCCTCTGGAAACGACACCTCCTACGACCTGGAGGATATCGCCGACGACTATGTCCGGTATCGGAAGGTTATGGCGGCGTGGGAGAAGCTTCTTCCGGGCCGTGTCTGTGAGGTAGTGCACGAAGACCTTGTTGCTGATCCAGAGGGACAAATGAAGCGGCTGGTTGCGGCGACCGGCATGTCGTGGAATCGATCGTGCCTACGCTTCTACGAGGCGCGGCGAACAGTGCGGGACGGCGCCGCCGAACAGGCGCGCACACCGGTTAACCGCCATGGCGTCGCGCGTTGGAAGCGATATGAGGAGCATCTCGCGCCTCTGATTGATCGTCTCGGCCCGTTCGCGCGGCTCAGCTAGCGCCCACTGTAAGCTAAATCCTCGATAGCCTTAGAATACGCGCCACAGGTCCCTGCGGATCGACTAACCGCACCGGCTCGCCGCTGCCGTCGGCTTGACGGTGCTGGCGCCGCTTCAAGTCATTGCGCCGGCCGACAGGTCGTCGGTTCAAGGTCCTATTTGGGTCGTGAGCGGTCGTCGCGATCATGCCTGAAACTGGACGTTCGTCGCCGCACCCCTTTGCAGACGCCGCGAATATCTCAACAGGGTGAGGGCTGATCAGTCCTTTGAGATGCCGGATGGTCGTCGCCACCTGAAGAGATGCCAGGCTATTTCACCGTCGGCAGCAGAATGGATCACCGCCCGCAGCCGCTGTTGGGCCTCCCGGATTTTATCAACCGCATCCGCCGGAACATTGGTGCTGAAGCTTGCATCAGCATGGCGGAGGCTCGCTCCGAAGCTGCCTAAAGCCGAGTTGATGTGAACCATCTGGGGAGAGTCGGAGAACACTCTATTCAAAGCAATTCCGAGATCTTCGCGCTTGGTAGAGACACGGTAACCCAGCGCCCTGTCGGGATTTCCGTCCCAGATTGAACGCACAGATCCGTCTGCCAATGAGGCAAGGCTATCCACGGCGTCTAGGCAGTTTCGAATGTCGTCCGCTTTAGTCGAATGACGGGCCAGCACTAGAGTCGTGCCGGACCCAAGAGCCAAGCTGATCAAGGCCTTTACGGCCTCCTCGGCGACGTTCAGTGCTTCGTTTCCTTGGGCGTGGCATGTTCGATATACTCCCACACCTCGCTGACAAAGGAGGGATCAAGATCCGACTTCAGCGTGAGGTGCGTCCGTAAGAACTCCACGGTAAGCCCAGCGCGAACGAGGCCGCCGAAGGACTCCTCAAGGAAGGAAGGCGCGAGCCCGTGGGCCCCCGTGAGATCGACAGTCACCCGGCTGCCTTCGCGCAGCTTGGGCAACAGAAACTCTTCGCGAAAGCGTTGCCCGCTGTTCGGTCCGTCCCCGGGGAATCGCCCAAAGGGATTTTCGCTGAATTGGATTGCTACGTTCAGCAGCACAGTTTCATGGTCCTGCATGGTGCGAATCGGAGCGCGGGCCTTCTATGCGCCAAATGATCAGTGTTCCAGGAAAAGCAGTCGTTAACGGCCAGGTCGTGGCAGTTATTTGGTCGCCCTGTGGCACTTCTGCAACTTTCTCGATACGATAATTTGCCCGACCGGAGATGATTTCGATCGAGCCCGCCCGTGCTTGAGTCTCGATGAGCTTGATCATCGCGGTTAGGCCTCGCGCGCGATAGGACTGTCCCGATCTGCTACGCCGCTCTTTGATCACCGCCTCGACGATTTGCACGTCTGTCGGCTCTCTATAATCCGCCAGATACGGCCGAAGTTCCGTCGCCATGGTCGAAGGTGCCGTTCCCGGTATTCCCTCGCCATGATCCAGCGCAAAGAACCAACCGACCTGTTGCTGAGGGAGGGCCAACCCGGCAACCCACCATTTTCCACGGGGCATTGCTCCGTGCCGGGGCCGACTGGCCGGGTAGGCGTGGTGGATCACGTTCGTGATCGCCTCGTTCAATGCTCCATGGACCCGATCAGCAAGGATTGCGTCGCCCCACGTCTTCTCAGCGACTGTCGCTACGCCTTTTAGCGCCGCGCCTACGTCAACTTGCGACCCTATGCCGGAGGTAATCCTGACCATCCATTCGGAAGCGATGTCCGGCCGCGGAATTCCCAACAGTTCGTAGAACCCGCACATGTTCAGCATCTCGCGGGCATCGGCGTCATGAGGGTCGCACCCTGCAACAGCGCGTGGTCGGACGTTACGACACCGGTCAATCTCTGCCGCCAACATCATGGCACCCGGCGCTGTAATCAGCCTCACGGCGCTCAGGTCAATGAAGACGCTACGGCGGTCGATCAAGACCGCACGGCGAATTTGACTAAGGAAGAAGAGGCTGCGTTGCAGATGCTCGCCCGCCACGTCGAGGGCGATTGGCCCTTTGATCGTCTTGTAGCTGCCCGTAGCCAAGCCGCGTCTAGGCATTCCCTGAATCGTTCCCGACCAATATAGATGCCGTTGGGTCAGCGCTGGAACGCGCCTTGCAATCGACTCAAGGGGTCTTGAGTTGCACGGAGGGGCAGCTCTGACAACTTTCTGGTGCCTAAGGAAAGTACCTTGAAGCGCCCATTCAAGCGGTTCGAGATCAAAGTCATGGTCGCGGCGGCTGCCGTTGCGGTCGGGAACGCGCCGCTGGCGCTGTACGGACGTCCGACTCCGACCGCCGGCCGTGAAAAGCAAAAATGCCTGCCGACCTAAGCCAGCGGGTCCGGGGTGGCCACCAGCGCCTCGTGGCTCACATCGAGGACCCGGTCAGGCAGGACCTCTACCCAGAACGCTATGGCCTGGCGATAGGCGCAGTACAGCTCGCCGATGTCGGCCAAGTCGAACATAACCTCGTTGCCCCGGTCGAAGTGGGTCCGGAAGCAGAGAACCAGGTGTCCATGAGAGCACCGTCAGATATCTGGGAGTTGAGGTGGCTGACGCGTTGGAGATGTCCGAACAGGTGGATCTCTAGGCGCGGATTTGCACGCCACCAACGTCCGAATTGAGTTGAAGGGGGACTTCACTCGCAGCTACGAGTCTCCACTCGCGTCTGGCAAGGCCTTCAGCGGTAAGGTGGCTGTTCTGCCGAACAAGCGAGAGCTTTTGACCTTGATGCGAATCGCAACTCGACTGCTTCATTGTGTTGATGACTAATGAAGAGGCCTTCCGACCCACCGCCACCCCCAACAACCCGAGGAATCGGCCCGCCGACTGGATAAGCGCGCCGGAGCAATATGAGCATTGCCAACGGGTCGGTTGGCCGATGTCGCTCTCCGAAGTTGTGAGAGCTGCGTCTTCGTCAAAAGTCCGGACGTGGGCTTCAATCTACGTGGTTGGCGAGACACGTTGGCGAGAAGTGGTGTTGCCCTCTTCTTTTTGGGCGCTTTGCGACAACGATTCTACCCAAGATTGGCCGGCGAACACATTTCGCGCATGCGTGCGTCAGCGCTTCGACGTTGTAGCTCGCTACGTCTTCTTTCATAGGGCCGACTTAGTAGAGAGATTTCCGACCGCGTTTCCGGCGCCGGAAATCTCTGTATTGCCGGCGCCCACAACGTCGCCTTCGGGTCTTCGCCGAGAGAGTAGGTCTGGACGAAAGATGTCCGACGCCTGGCCTGAGTGGGTGGCTGAGCTCACAGCCTTGATTCACGAAGAGGGCATACCTGAGGGCGAACGGACCGCAGGCGTGGACACGATGCTTTCTCGCGTTTCCGACCGCCTAGCACAAAGAGGAATAGAGGGTCCTTCGCGCAGCACGGCTCAGGCCACCATGCGTGCCGTGCTGTTGCGGCTCCGCGATTCCGGCTACTAGGCGGGTCGATTTCCGGCACGTTCCGGCAGCCACCTGATTTTGAATCAACAACAAACGTCCCCGCATTTGCTGGTGCCTGCCAGCGTTCAAGGGGACTCTCCCGTGGAAGCCATCGCCACCTCGATTAACGACACCGCCCGCGCCCTGAGCCTCGGGCGTACTTCAGTCTATGCTCTGATCCGCGAAGGGCGGCTGGAGACGGTCAAGCTTGGCCGGCGGACCCTGGTCAAGGTGGAGTCGATCCGCCGCCTGCTGGAGCGGGCGTAGGCTCGAAGTGACCAGGGCAAAACCTGTGCGCCGGCCGGATCCGCGCCGCGCCAAAGTGCATTTCAACTACACGGTCGCCGAGGCCGCCCTCCTGTTCGACGTGCACCGCAACACCGTCCGTAACTGGACGCGGACCGGGTTGAGGACGTTCCGGGCCGGTAAAGCAATCCTCATCTTGGGCGAGGAGCTGCGTCGTTACTTGACCGACCGGCGCGCCGAGCGGCGTACAGCCTGCCCGCCAGGTTCAATGTATTGCCTGCGATGCCGCGCGCCCCGCACTCCCGCCCAGGGCATGGTGGAGGCCGTTTCGGTCACGCAGACCACTGTCAACCTTCGCGGTCTCTGCGACGACTGCGAAGGGTTCATGCACCGTCGCGCCAGCCTCGCCCGGCTGGAAGAGATCGGCTTCGGATGGGTGTGCGTCCACGCGGCCACGGCTGAACCTAGCCGATAGCGCTCCGCCCCGCCTGAATTGTCACGATCGCAAGGACACCTGACCCATGCGCAAACACAACACCGAGAACGAGCTAGCCAAGCGGGAATATCTGGCTTGGCTGCGGAATGCGGGTGGCCGTAGCGCGGCAACGCTGGATGTCGTGGCCGCCGCTCTGCACCGCTTCGAAGCCTTCAATCGCTACAAGAGCTTCAAGGCTTTCCGCCGGGAACAGGCGATCAGCTTCAAGACCCACCTTGCGAGCCAGACCAACCCGGCGACCGGCCGTGGGCTGAGCAAGGCGACCCTGCACTCGACCATGCGGACGTTGCGCGCCTTCTTCGAGTGGCTGGCGCGCGAACCGGGCTATCGCAGGGCTCTGGTGTTTTCTGACGCGGCCTACTTCAACGTCACCGACAACGAGGCCCGGATCGCGACGGCCTCGCGCCAGCGACCGGCGCCGTCGCTCGAACAGATCCGGCACTTGGTCCAGACCATGCCGGCGACGACCGCGCCCGAGCGACGTGACCGGGCGGTAGTCGCGACCCTCATCCTGACAGGCGCCCGCGATGCCGCGGCGGCGTCGCTCAAGCTCAAGCACCTGGACCTGAAGGCACGCACCCTGTTTCAGGACGCGCGCGAGGTGAAGACAAAGCGGGCCAAGACCATCGCCACGACCTTCTTTCCGGTCGGAGAGCCTTTCGAGGCCATCGTCGCGGACTGGAGCGAGGAACTGACCCACGACCAGCTGTTCGGCCCTGACGATCCCCTGTTTCCAGCGACGCGCGTTGCGGTGGGCGAGGCGGGCCTATTTGGCGCCGACGGATTGGAGCGCCGACACTGGACGTCCGCCGCGCCGATCCGGGCGATTCTGAAGCGTGCTTGCGCGGCAGCCGGCCTGCCCTATTTCAACCCACACAGCTTCCGTCAGACGCTGATGCGGCTGGCCTACGACCTGGACCTCAGTCCGCGCCAGTTGAAGGCATGGAGTCAGAATCTGGGGCACGAATCTGTGCTGACCAGCCTCGGAAGCTATGGGACGCTTAGTTCCCATGAGCAGGCGGATGTGTTGGCCAGGATCGGTTCCCAGCGAGTGGCAATGACGGACGAAGACGAGGTTGCGCGAGACATCGCTCAGTTCCTCAGGGCAAGGCGTCAGGGCTACGGGTGATCGCCCACGAACTTTTCCTCGACGCCACTGTCGATTGGCACCACCGCGAGAGCGCCCATGCCAGGATGCGGCTTCTCGTGAAGCGCATTCTGAAACGCTACGGCTACCCCCCGATCTTGCAGAGGAGGCCGTGCAGACGGTGCTAGCGCAGGCCGAGATCCTGCTTCTGGACATCTGAAGGGCGAAATAAATCAGAGGCGGTTCGATGCTTTGGGGGCCGCTTTGGGGGCCTTTTCGACTTATCGACCATAATTCCATATTTATTTCAAGTGCTTAGAGGTCCAATACGGTGCCCCTAGGCGCACCACCCTTTCCCCAGGACCCGGCGAATCGCGGCGGCCGCACGCCGCTCCCCTCCGCGCGGAAGGGAGCGGCTTCGCGAGACCGGCCGCCAGGATCAGGCGTCCTCGTCCTGGTAGTATTCCTGGCCCAGGTGGGTGATCTGGTCCTCGCCCATCAGCCAGCGCAGGGTGTTCTTCAGCTTGGTCTGCTGGATGAACAGGTCGTGCTCCGGATAGAGGCCGGGCGCGTGCTGCGGGCTCTTGAAGTAGAACGACAGCCACTCCTGGATGCCTTTGAGGTTCGCGCGCTTGGCCAGGTCCATGAACAGCGCCAGGTCCAGCACCAGCGGCGCGGCCAGGATCGAGTCCCGGCACAGGAAGTCGATCTTCATCTGCATCGGGTAGTTCAGCCACCCGAAGATGTCGATGTTGTCCCAGCCTTCCTTGTTGTCGCCGCGCGGCGGGTAATAGTTGATCCGCACCTTGTGGTAGATGTTGCCATAGAGCTCGGGGTGCAGTTCGGGCTGCAGGATGGTGTCCAGCACGCCCAGCTTGGACTCTTCCTTGCTCTTGAAGCTCTCGGGGTCGTCCAGCACCTCGCCGTCGCGATTGCCGAGGATGTTGGTCGAGTACCAGCCGGCGAGGCCCAGCATGCGGGCCTTCAGCATCGGCGCGATCACCGTCTTCAGAAGCGTCTGGCCGGTCTTGAAGTCCTTGCCGCAGATGGGCACGCCCAGCTCGTTGGACAGTTGCACCATCACCGGCGTGTCGACGGTCAGGTTCGGCGCGCCGTTGGCGAAGGGAATGCCCTCCAGCATCGCCGCATAGGCGTAGATCATCGACGGCGGGATCGAGATGTCGTTGGAGGTCAGGGCCGCGTCGAAGGCCTCGCGCGTCTGGTGGGTGGCGGCTTCCTCCATGAAGATCTCGGTGGAGGCGGCCCACACGAACACCAGCCGGTCGCAGTTGTTCTTGGCCTTGAAGTCGCGCATGTCCTGGCGGACCATTTCCACCAG
>JAFEEA010000162.1 GCA_018241335.1 Pseudomonadota bacterium | reverse complement strand
CCTACCTCATCGACCAGGCGAGCCGCGCCGGCGGTCGGTTCGGCGATCTCACGCTCCGGCCTCGCCCGGTGCGACCGCTCCTCAGCGCGAGGCGGCACTGGTGTTCGCCTGGACCTTGAAGATCGCGACTTTGGGCTTCCCTTTCGAGGTCTCGGGATGGTGCGCTCAGGCCGCGCCGAACTTGGTCTCCATGCGAATTCCAGCGGCGGTGAGAAGCGCGGTCGGCAGTACGCCGCCGGCGCAGACGACGACGATATCGTTGGCGACGGCCTCGCGCGCCTCAGCGCGGTCCAGGATCACGCGGTCGGGCTCAATGGCGGCGACCTCGCTGTTCAGGCGCAGATCCAGCCGCCCGCGGCCGGCCAGGGCGTCGACGCGCTCGCGGTTGCGCGGCTTGGAGCGCTGGAAGGCCGTCCCCCGGTAGGACAATGTGACGACGGCGTCGGTCTCCTCGGCCAGGGACGCCGCCGCCTCCAGGGCGCTATCGCCGCCGCCGACCACGAGGACATTGCGGCCGGCGTACTGGCGCGGATCGATCATGCGGTAGACGACCTTGCTGAGGTCTTCGCCGGGCACGCCCAAACGGCGGGGCGAACCGCGGCGACCGACACTGAGCAGGACCGAGGACGCGGTGCGCACGCCGCCGCGGCTGGTGACGCGGAACATCGCGCCGTCGCGCTCGATGGCGTCCACCCGCTCCTCATAGGCCACCGGCAGGCGGGTCTTGGCGGCCAGGTCGTTCCAGTAGCGCAGCAGGTCTTCCTTGCTGATGTCGCCGCGGGTGATGGCGCCGAAGCCAGGCAGCTTGGCGGGCGAGCTCATCACCAGCTTGCCGCGCGGATAGTGGGCCACCGCGCCGCCCAGGATGTCCTGCTCCAGGGTGATGGCGTTGAGGCCCTTGTGGCGGGCGGCCAGGCTGGCGGAGAACCCGGCCGGTCCGGCGCCGACGATGATCAGGTCGTACTCCGCCCCCCTGGCGCGCGGGCGCTTGGCGATCTCGTCCACAGCCTGGCGGCCCTGTTCGACCGCGTTTCGGATCAGGCCCATGCCGCCCAGTTCGCCGGCGACGAAGAGGCCCGGCACGTTGGTCTGGAAGTCCGGCCCAACCTGCGGCAGGTCGATGCCGCGCCGGGCGGTGCCGAACACCAGGGTGATCGCGCCCACCGGACAGGCGGCCCGGCAGGCGCCGTGGCCGATGCATTCGCTGGGCGTCACCAGCTCGGCCTTGCCCTTGATCAGGCCCAGGACATCGCCTTCGGGGCAGGCCCGGGTGCAGGCCCCGCAGCCGATGCACTTCATCGGGTCGATGACCGGGTGCAGGGTCGGCGGCTCGTCCAGCCCCGCCTCGACGGCCGCGGCCTTGAGGGCCAGGCTGCGGCGCTCGATCCGCTTGCGGCTCAGCGCGTAGCCGCCGACGACCAGCGCCAGGGGTACGCCGTACCAGAGGACTTCGACGCCTAGATCCATGCCGCTTCCACTAGTACCCAGCCGCCAAGAAGGACCTAGGAGACACCGAGGTCGCGGGCGGCGTCGCGCAGGCGCGTCTGCGTGGGGGCGTCGTCCTTGAAGGCCGCCAGAGCGTCCTGCAGCGCCTTGTGGGCCAGATCCGGCTGGCCCAGAACCTTGCGCGAGCGGATCAGGCGCACCCAGCCCTCGGCGTCGCGGGGATTGGCGGCCAGCTCGCGGGCCTGACGCTCGACCATGCCGTTGATCATCGCCTGCTGATCGCCGCCGCCCGCGGCCGCCATGGCCGGAGCGTCCGGTAGGCTGGCGGACGCCGAGCCCGGCGCCGGCGCGAGGCCCAGGTACGAGCGGGCGCGCGCATCGCTTGGGTCGAGCTTCAACGCGGTCTCGAAGGCGCCCTTGGCTTCAGGCGTCATCTGGCCGCCGGCGGCCTTGTTCAACGCCTCGGCGTAGGCCGACTGGAAGCCGGCCGATTTCGGGTTCAGCGCCACGGCCTTGGCGTAGGCCTGGACGGCCTGGGGGTACTTCTGGGTGGCGAAATAGGACCAGCCCAGCATGCGCCAACCCTCGGCGTCGTTGGGCTGGGATTTCAGGCGATCTTCCAGCCGTCCGATCATGGTGTCGACGTCGGGGAGGCCGGGGCTGGGGGCGCCGGCGGCCGGCTGGGTGGCGGCCATGGCCGTGGGCGCGGCGGCATCCGCTCCGCTGCCCGGCGCGGCGCCCGGGACATTGGGCCTGCCCATCACCGCATAAAGCGCCACCGCCCCCAGCACGACGGAGCCCACCACGATGGCGGCGGTCATCCGGTCGACCCTTGCCGAGGGAACGACCGCCGGTTCGGCCGGCGCGGCGGCGGCCAACAGGCGGCGCTGGGCGTCCAGTCGGGCGGTCTCGGCCGCGCCCGCGTCGATCTCGCCGACGGCCTGGTCGAGATCGACCTGGGCCAGCTCGGCCTTCAGGCGCTCGGTCGCGTCTGTGGGTGGAGCGACGGCGGCGGCGCGTCCGCGCAGGAAGGGCAGGGCGACCAGGCTGGCGGCGGCCGCGGCCATGATCACGAAGACGAACCAGAGGGTCATGGCGTGTTTCCAGGCGGCGTGTCCGCCAGCAGGGCGTCGAGCCGACGCCGTTCGTCGGTGCTGAGGGGGGCCGGCGCTTCGGCGGCGGGCCGGCGGCGAAGATAGGCGGCGCTGAAGCCGGCCGCGGCGACCAGAAGGACCGCTGCCGGCCCGAACCACAGCAGCCAGGTATCCGGCTGCAGGGGCGGCTTCAGGAGGACGAAGTTGCCATACCGGGCCACCAGGTAGGCGCGGACCTGATCGTCGGTGTCGCCGGCCACGACGCGTTCGCGCACCAGCCGGCGCATGTCGGCGGCCAGGGGCGCGCCGGAGTCGTCGATGTTCTCGTTCTGGCAGACCACGCAGCGCAGGGTCTTGCTGATCGTTTCCGCGCGGGCCTCCAGACGCGGGTCCTTCAGCATCTCGTCCGGCTCGACGGCCAGCGCCGCCGGGCCGAACAGGAGGCCGGTCGCGAGGGCTAGGGCGGCGGCGGGACGGCGGCGGCTCACGGCTCGCCCTCCAGCTTGGCGACGAGGGGCCCCAGGGTATCCCGCCAGACGTCGGGGGTGATGGCGCCGACCTGCTTGAAACGGACCTGCCCGTGCTTGTCGACGACGAAGGTCTCGGGGGCGCCGCTGACGCCCAGGTCCAGGGCCAGGCGGCCGGCCTGGTCGGATCCGACCCGGGTGAAAGGGTTGCCGCGCTGGTTCAGCCATGCGGCGCCCTCGGCCGGGGTGTCCTTCCAGTCGACGCCATAGATCGCCACGGCCTTCCGGGCCGAGAGGTCCAGCAGCGTCGGGTGCTCCTCGACGCAGACGCCGCACCAGGACCCGAAGACGTTGACCAGGGACACCCGCCCGACCAGGTCCGCCTTGGCCAGGCCCGGCTGGCCCGGCAGGACCGGGGCGAGGCTGAACTCCGGCATGGGCTTGTTCACCACCACGGACGGCAGCGCCCGGGGGTCGTTCTTGAGGCCGAAGTACATGGCGGCGGCGAAGACCGCGAACAGGACGACGGGGATCAAGGGCAGGTAGCGCTTCATGGCGCGGCGCCCTGGGAGGCCGCGGCCGGAGCGTTCGTGACCGGCGCGACGCGAGGCGCGCGGCGGCGGATCGCCAGCAGCGACCATTCGCCCGAGAAGGCCAGCACCCCGCCGATGGCCATCAAGGCGCCGCCGAACCAGATCCAGGGCGCCAGAGGATGGTCATAGAGGCGCACCGTGAAGCGGCCGTCATCCCCCTGGTCGCCCAGGGCGGCGTAGAGGTTGCCGAGCGCGCCGGTGCGGATGGCGGCCTTGGTCGTGGTGGACTGCCGTTCGGGATAGAAGCGGCGTTCCGGCGAGAGCACCGTCTCCGGGCGCCCGTCACGGCTGAACTCGAGCACCGCCCGCTCGATCTCGAAATTCGGTCCGCGCCCTGGTTCGACGGTGAGCAGGCGGACTTGCCGGCCGGCGAAGGCCTTGGCCTCGCCCGGCGCCATGGCGAAGGTGGCTTCCTGCTTCCAGGTCGAGGCGCCGATCACGCCGGCCATCAGCACCCCCAGGCCCAGGTGCGCGGCGACGACGCCATAGGTGGACTTGGGCATGGCCAGGGCCATGCGCAGGGATTGCTCCAGGGGAACCTGGCGAAAGCGCGTACGCCGGGTGACGATCTGAAGCGATCCGGCGATCAGCCACGCCGCCAGTCCCAGGCCCGCGGCCGGCCAGGGGCCCTTGCCGAGGTTGAACGCCAGCACCACGATGAACACCGCGCCGCCCGCCGCCGCGGCCGGGGTGATCCGCCGCAGGACCTCGCGGCCGCTGTCCTCGCGCCACTTCAGCAGCGGCCCGGCCACCATGCCCAGCATCAGCAGCGCCGCCAGCGGCATGAAGGTGACGTTGTAGTAGGCCGGCCCCACCGAGATCTTGTCGTGGGTCAGAAGGTCGATGGCCAGCGGGTAGAAGGTGCCCAGGAACACCGTGGCCAGGAGGGTGATCAGCATGAAGTTGTTGAACACCAGGCTGCCCTCGCGGCTGAGCAGGGCGAACGGCGCGCCTTCGCCCAGGCGGTGCGAGCGCAGGCCGAAGAGGATCAGACCCCCGCCGGTGAAGCCGACGATCAGGGCCAGGATGAACGAGCCGCGGCCAGGATCGACGGCGAAGGCGTGGACGCTGGTCAGCACCCCGGAGCGCACCACGAAGGTGCCGATCAGGCTCATGGAGAAGGTCAGTATGCCCAGGAGGGCGGTCCATTTGACCAGGGTCTGCCGGCGCTCGGCGATCAGGGCGCAGTGGACGAGGGCCGTGCCGAACAGCCAGGGCATCAGCGAGGCGTTCTCAACCGGGTCCCAGAACCACCAGCCGCCCCAGCCCAGGACGCAATAGGCCCAGAGCGAGCCCAGGGTGATGCCGATGGTCAGGCAGGTCCACGCCGCCAGGATCCAGGGCCTGGCGTAGCGCACCCACAGGGCGTCCGACCGCCCTTCGATCAGGGCCGCGATGGCGAAGGAGAACGCCGTCGAGAAGCCGACGTAGCCCAGGTAGAGGAACGGCGGATGGCTCGCGAGGCCGGGGTCCTGCAGCAGCGGGTTCAGGCCCGCGCCTTGGGGCGGCGCCGGGAAGAGGCGCGCGAACGGGTCTGACGTGGCGATGATGAAGGCCAGGAAGCCCAGGCCGGTCAGGCCCTGGATCGACAGCACCCGGGCGCGCAGGGTCAGGGGGATGGCGCGGCCGAAGACCCCCACCGTCGCCCCGAACAGGGACAGGATCAGGACCCACAGCATCATGGATCCCTCGTGGTTCCCCCAGGTCCCGCTGAACTTGTAGATGAACGGCTTGGCCGTGTGGGAATTGGCGGCCACCACCTCCAGCGAGAAGTCCGAAGCCAGGAAGCTGCGCACCAGGCAGGCGAAGGCCAGGGCGATGAAGGCGAACTGGGCGACGGCGGCGCTGTCGGCGAAGACCATCAGCCGCGCGTCTCGCCGGTGGGCGCCCAGCATGGGCAGGATCGCCTGGGCGGCTGAGATCATCAGGGCGAGCATCAACGCGAACCGCCCGATTTCAGCCGTCATCCCGTACGCCCTCTTCGTCGCCGCCGCCTGGCCATTGTTTCAGGACGGCTTCAGGTCAGCAGCAAAGCGGGATAGCGACCGCCATCCCGTTTTGAAAGCTGTTTCCGAACCGCCAAGCTTCAAGAATCGGCAAGGCTAGTGGAGTTAAGTCTGCCGCCAATTAGGACCGCAATTGGGCGCGGCATGAATTGAGAGTCGTTCTCATCAGCCTTCGCCGCGCTTTCACCACGATTCCTGATCTATTCAGGCGTCCGTGAACTTGGAAGATCATGACGACGCAAGACTCAACCCAAGCGGCAGGCAATGTTCGGGCCGGGTCGGAAGACCGCCGCAAGCCGCTGTCCGGCATGCCGCTGTTCTCGGCCGCCGTTCTGGCCATCCTGGTCCTGGCCTGGCTGCATCGGCATGACGGCCTCGTCACGCCGCGCGAGGGGCTAGGCTACGCCTTCGGCATCGTCGGCGCGCTGATGATGCTGGCGCTGCTGCTCTATCCGCTGCGCAAGCGGATCCGCGGCATGCGCGGTTGGGGGCGGGTGTCGGACTGGTTCCGCTGGCACATGGTGCTGGGCGTGCTCGGACCGGCCCTGATCGTCCTGCACTCGAACTACCACCTGAAGTCGGCCAACGCGGCCGTGGCGTTCTTCTCCATGACCGTGGTGGCCTCCAGCGGCATCGTCGGGCGGTACCTGTACGGCCGCATCCACGCGGGCCTCTATGGCCGCAAGCGCGAGGCGCAGGAGTTGCGCGCCGAGGCCGCGGCCGATCGCCGGGCGCTGGGCCTGGATCTGCGCGAAGGCTCCGAGGCCGCGCGGGAACTGGCCCGGTTCGAGGCCCAGTCCCTGGCGCCCATGACCAACCTGGGATCGGCGCTACTGCGCTTCTGTACGGTGGGTCACATGATCCGGGTCAGCCGCCGACGGCTCGCCGCGGAACTGGACGCCCAGTGGGCTGGCGCCGGCGCCCCGCCCGCCGAGCTCAAGGCGCGCCGGCGTGAGGCCCATCGGCGCGCCGACCATTACTATTCGGCCGTGGGGCGGGCGGCGACCTTCGGGCTCTACGAGCGCCTGTTCGCCCTGTGGCACGTCCTGCACGTGCCCCTGTTCATCATCCTGGTGCTGACCGCGATCGCCCACGTCGTGGCCGTCAACCTCTACTGACGGCAGGGGCGGGGGGACGCATGCGCGCCTGGCGGGCCTTCCTGGCGCTGTTGACGCTGCTGGTCCTCAGCCCGGCCGTGAGCGAGGGCCAGGCGCTGCTCAAGCAACTGGTCTCGCCCGGCCAGCTGGCGCGCGCCCACGCCGGCCTCGACACCAAGTGCGAGGCCTGCCATGCGGCCTTCGACAAGACGGCCCAGTCCCGCCTCTGCCTGACCTGCCACAAGGATGTCGCCGCCGACGAGGCGCGCCGCCAGGGATTTCACGGCCGAAGCGCCGCCGCCGGGGCGCCTTGCAAGACCTGCCATACCGACCATGCGGGGCGCGGGGCCGACATCGTCCGCTTCAATCCGCGCGCCTTCAATCACGCCCAGACCGACTATCCCCTGGCCGGCGCCCACCAACGGGTGCAGTGCGTCGCCTGCCACACGCCTGGCCGCAAGTACCGGGCCGCGCCGACCGCATGCGTGGCCTGTCACCGCAAGGACGACGCCCACAAGGGCGGCCTCGGCGACGGCTGCCAGCGTTGCCACAACGAGAAGGGCTGGAAGCAGGCGACCTTCGACCATGCCGCGACGCGTTTCCCGCTGACCGGAGCCCATGGCCGCGTCGCCTGCGACGCCTGCCACGCCGGCGGGCGGTTCAAGGGCGCGCCGACGGCCTGCGTCGCCTGCCACGCCCGTCAAGATATCCATGGCGGCCGGCTCGGGACCGGCTGCGCCGACTGCCACGTGACGAGCGCCTGGAGCGCGGCGCGCTTCGATCACCGCAAGACAGGGTTCGCCCTGGTCGGGGCCCATGCGCGAACCGACTGCGCCGCCTGCCACGCGGGCAACCGCTTCGCTGGAACGCCCCAGGCCTGCGTCGCCTGTCACGCTTCCCGCGATGTCCACGCCGGGCGCTTCGGGACCAGCTGCGGGGACTGCCACACGGCCCAGGCTTGGTCGGTCACCCGCTTCGACCACAGCCGCACCGGCTTTCCCCTGACCGGGCTGCATTCGGATGTCGAGTGCGCCCAGTGCCACAAGGGGCCGGACAAGACCGCCAAGGCGCCCACGGCCTGCGTCGACTGCCACCGCGACAAGGATGTCCACAAGGGCGGCAACGGCGCCCAGTGCGAGCAGTGTCACTCGTCGGCCGGCTGGAAGGTGACGTCCTTCGACCACAACAGCCAGACCAGCTTCCCCCTCGAGGGCGAGCACACCAAGGTCGCCTGCAACGCCTGCCACGTGCAGCCGGCCAAGGTGGTCAAGCTGCCGACGACCTGCGGCGCCTGCCACGTGAACGACGACCCGCATAAGGGTCAGGAAGGGCCGGACTGCGGGTCCTGCCACAACGTCAGGGGCTGGAAAGTCGGCGTCGCCTTCGACCACGACCAGGGCGCCTTCCCCCTGATCGGCAAGCACGCGGCGGTGGCCTGCGCAGCCTGCCACGCCTCGCCGCGGTTCAAGGACGCGGCGACGGCCTGCGTCGGATGCCACCGCAAGGACGATCACCACGCGGGGGCGCTGGGAACGGACTGCGCCACATGCCACTCACCCGCGGACTGGCGGATCTGGCGCTTCGACCACGACACCCAGACCAAGTTCGCGCTCACCGGCGGCCATGCGGACCTGTCGTGCGAGGCCTGCCACACCAAAATCGCCGGCGCCCGGGTGAGGCAGTCGTCCGAGTGTGTCGTCTGTCATCTCAAGGACGACATACATCGTGGGTCATTTGGCGCGGAATGTCAGCAATGCCACAACACGGACACATTCAGGCGCGTCAATAACGCCGTGCATTGAGTCGCTGCGTTCTTGGCGGCTGGGCGGGATTTTACAATTGATTCACAAATTGACGCCGATCGGGCCGGGAATCGGCCGGTCATGCGTGGTCGCGTGCGGAGTTAAGCATTTTCCAATGCTACCTCTTGATTCATATAACGCGCATCAGGAGAACTGAGGATTATCGGGCCTCGCCTGATAAGCGATTTCTACAATCAGAAGCTGCTTCCTCATCTCAAGACACTAGTTCTTATTCTCATCTGTGCGCTGGCCGTCAGTGGCGTCGCCATTTCCACCCTGACGCGCGGCGAGGCCGCTCCGGCGGCCGCCCAGAGTTTCGATCACGCAAAGACCGGCTTTCCGCTCCTGGGCGCGCACACCCAGGTCGCCTGCGCGGCCTGCCACGTGAACGGGGTGTTCAAGGGCACGACCAAGGTCTGCTCAGAGTGCCACGACAACCGGATCGCTAGCGGCCGGTCCGCAGGCCACCCGCCGACCACCAAACAGTGCCAGGCCTGCCACGCCACGACGGCCTGGACCTCGAACATCAAGTTCGACCACGCGGAGGCCTCGGCCGCCTGCGGCGCCTGCCACAACGGTCATCTGGCCAAGGGCAAGCCGGCCACGCACCCGAAGACCTCGGATCA
>JAFEEA010000161.1 GCA_018241335.1 Pseudomonadota bacterium | reverse complement strand
ACGCACGAGAGCGTGGCCGGGTCGCGGTAGAGGCCGATGTGCGCCACCCGGGCCGCCGGGGCCAGCTCGATCATGCCGTCCAGCATGCCCAGTCCCGAACGCAGTATAGCGGCGAAGACCAGTTTCTTGCCCGACAGCATCGGCGACTTGATGGTGGCCAGGGGCGTTTCGATCTCGACGAGGTCGGTGGGCAGGTCTCGGGTGACCTCGTAGCAGATCAGGCCGCCGATCTCCTTGAGCAGTTCGCGGAAGCTCTTGGTCGAGGTGTCCTTCTTGCGCATCAGGGTCAGCTTGTGCTGCACCAGAGGATGGTCGACGACAGTGACGCCCTTCATGTCTTGGCCTTTCAGAAAACGGTGCCGTCGCTGATGACGGCGATCGGCGGGCCGCCGTCGGGGCGGCGTTCGCGGGCGATGCGCCGGCCGGCCGCCCAGGAACCGCCCTCCAGCACCCGCGCCAGGGGGAAATCCTCGGCCGCGACGCCCAGTCGCTCGCGCACCAGGGGGGCCAGGCGATCCAGCACGGCCACGGTCAGCGCCCGCCAGCCGACCACCAGCGGCCCGTCCACCGGATGGGCCCGGTCGAGATCGGACGGGTCCTTCAGCAACAGGACGCCGGTATCCACGAAGAGGCCGCCGTTGCGGTACTCGGCCAGGCCCGTCAGGCCGTCGATGTCGACCACCTCGACGCCCGCCGCCTGCAGGGGCTCGATCAGGGAATAGGCCATCCACTGCGACAGCTTGTGAAGCGGCACGAGGCCGTCGGTGGGGTCATCGCGCTTGATCGCCGGGTGTCGCCAGCAGTCGCCCAGGGAAACCCCGCCCAGGCTGATGCGGCCGGGCCAGATCGGGCCGAGGGCGTCCAGAAGCACCTCCAGGATCACTGGCGCCGGCAGCCTGTCCCCCTCGGCGCGCGCGGCCATGCGGTCGAAGAGGACTCCCGGCCGGCCGACGACCTCGCCCAGGCGCCGCAGCAGGGCCGCGCGGCCCTCGAGACCGACCAGGGGATTGCCGTCCGCCACCTGGAAGGCGCGGCCCAGCATCGCCGCGTCGACCCGCGCCAGGCCGTCGGCCCGCAGGGGATCGGCCGCGTCCGCCGACAGCGCGCCGGACTCGAACAGGCGCAGGGACGCCACGCCCAGGCCCTCGGAGCGGCTGAGGCTCGTCCCGGTGGCCGCGTCCTCGTAGCGCCAGGCGGGGCCGGCCCCGGCGTCCAGCAGGACCGAGGTGATCGCGAGGTCGAAGGCGGCGCGGCCGGTCTCCACGGCGCTCCGGCCCGGCGAGGCCGCCAGCCGCTCGGCCCAAAGGTCACGCCCGTCCACCGCGAAGTGCCGCCAACGGGCGTGGAAGGGCACCTTGAGGTCCGGGTAGTTGTCCCGCACCACGGTAGAGGTCAGGTCCGCAGCCGCCGCCAGGCGCTCCAGGTCCACCCGCCAGTCCCCCAGGCCGTCGGCTAGGGCGATGGCCAGCAGCTCGTGCGCCCGCTCGCGCACGGCGGCCGCGGACAGGAGGGCCTTCGCCGCCGCGCCGGCCGCGGGCGTCTCGGTCGTCACGCTCGCCACGCCCTCAGAATTCCTTGAGGTCCCGGCCCACCACGCGGGTCAGGTCTTCCTCCGACGGCGCGCCCTCGGGGGCGAAATAGCCGGCGGCCTTCTTGGCCTCCATCTCCACCGAGGCGTCGTCCGGGATCAGCTCGGCGGGGATCGGCACCCGCTCGCCGATCTCGATTCCGCCGCCGACCAGGGCGTCGTACTTCATGTTGGACATGGAGACGAAGCGGTCGATGCGGCGGATGCCAAGCCAGTGGATCACGTCCGGCATCAGCTGCTGAAAGCGGGCGTCCTGGACCCCGGCGACGCACTCGGTGCGCTCGAAATAGGTGGCGGCCTGGTCGCCGCCCGGCTGGCGCTTGCGGGCGTTGTAGACCAGGAACTTGGTCACCTCGCCCAGGGCCCGGCCTTCCTTGCGGTTGTAAGCGATCAGGCCCGCGCCGCCGGCCTGGGCCTGGCGCACGCATTCCTCGATGCCGTGGGTCAGGTAGGGGCGGCAGGTGCAGATGTCCGAGCCGAACACGTCCGAGCCGTTGCACTCGTCGTGGACGCGGCAGGTGAGGCTGTACTTGCGGTCGCCGATGCGGGCGGGATCGCCGAAGATGTAGAGGGTGATGCCGCCGATGGGCGGCAGGAAGACCTTGAGGTCCGGGCGTGTGACCAGTTCGGGGTACATGCCGCCGGTCTGCTCGAACAGGGTCCGGCGCAGGGACTGCTCGTCGACCCCGAAGCGGTCGGCGACGCCGGGCAGATACCAGACCGGGTCGAGCGCGGCCTTGGTCACCGCCACCTCGCCGCCCTGGCCGCCCGCCCCCGCCTTGACGATCTCGCCGTCGACGGCGAGGCGCCCCTTGGCGATGGCCTCGTTGATCTCGGGCAGGGTCAGGCGGGCCTTGGTGACGGCGATGGTCGGGCGGATGTCGACGCCCTCGGCCAGTTCGGCGGCGAAGTCCTCGGCCACCCGGTGACCCCAGGGATCGAGGGAAACGATCTTGCCCGGCTCCGACCACTGGGGATGCGGGCCGATCTGGGCGGCGGGATGGGTGTTGACCAGCTCCGGACGGACCATGGGATCCAGCGCCCCGGAGGAGATCGCCAGGGCGCGGTAGATGGAATAGGCGCCGCCGTGCGCCCCGATGGCGTTGCGGTCGGGGCCGGCGTTGCTGGTGACCACCACCGGGCCGCGCTGGCGGGCGGTGGGCGCGTCCCAATGGATCGGAAACCGGCCGGTGGAGCCGCCGCCGGGATGCGACGTGAGCCGGATGTGGGATGTCCTGTTGCCGGACATGGGCAGCCTCCAAAAGCAAAAGGCCCCATCACCGGTTTCGCCGGCGAGGAGCCTTTGAGGAGAGAGAGTGATCCTCAATGTCGAGGTTTGGCAAGCCCTTGGGGCGCCGGCGGGGCCGGCGCCCAATTCTTGGGCGACCGCAATCGGAGCGGACGGGCCACCCTGGACAATGCGCCGCCGCGACTCCTAGGGTCGGTCGTGAACCAGCACGCACCCCTCGTCGCGGCGGCCGGGTTCCCGGAGCTGCAGAGGGCCCGGGGAGCGGGCCACATCAGCGTCAAGGCTTACGACGGCAAGACGCGGCTGGACCGTCTGCTCCAGGACGGCTGCGCCAAGATCCGACTGCCGGTGGACCATGCCGCCCAGGGCCTGGAGGCGGTGCTGATCAACAGTTCGGGCGGCCTGACCGGCGGCGACCGGATGGCCTGGCGGGCCGACGCCGGCCCCGGGACGCGGCTGACGCTGACCACCCAGGCCTGCGAGAAGCTCTATCGGGCGGAGACTGGCCGCGCCGAAGTGGAGACGTCCCTGAGCGTCGGCCCCGGCGCGCGCCTGGACTGGCTGCCGCAGGAGACCATCCTGTTCGATGGCGCGGCCCTGTCGCGGCGACTGGAGGCGGACCTGGCGGCGGACGCCAGCCTGCTGGTGGTCGAGGCCGTGGTCCTGGGCCGCACCGCCATGGAGGAGACCGTCCGACAGGGCGAGCTGCGCGACCGTTGGCGCATCCGGCGCGAGGGGCGGCTCGTGTTCGCCGACGACCTGGCCCTGGCCGGACCGGTGGCGGCCATGGCCGCGCGGACGCCGTTGCTGGGCGGGGCGCGCGCCTTTGCCTCCCTGCTGCTTGCGGACGCCGATGCTGAGCGGGCGCTGGGGCCAGTCCGCACAGCTATCGGCCCCCTGGGCGGCGCCAGCGCCTTCGACGGCAAACTATTCGCCCGCATCGTCGCCCCCGACGGCCTGGCCCTGCGCCGCGCCCTGATCCCCGCCATCGCCGCCTTGCGCGGCGGCCGCCCCTGCCCGCGCGTCTGGCGCCTGTGAGACCGACCCGATGAACCTGACCCCCCGCGAGAAGGACAAGCTGCTGGTCGCCATGGCCGCCGTGGTGGCGCGCCGGCGGCTGGAGCGCGGCGTCAGGCTGAACCATCCGGAAGCCGTCGCCCTGATCACCGACTTCGTGGTCGAGGGCGCCCGCGACGGCCGCACGGTGGCCGAGCTGATGGAGGCCGGCGCCCACGTGATCACCCGCGACCAGGTCATGGAGGGCGTGCCCGAGATGATCCACGACGTGCAGGTCGAGGCCACCTTTCCGGACGGCACCAAGCTGGTCACCGTCCATCATCCGATCCGCTAAAGGAGACCGCCATGATCCCGGGCGAAGTCTTTCCCGCCGACGGCGACATCGAGCTAAACGCGGGCGCGCCCAGCGTCGCCCTGCTGGTCGCCAACCGGGGCGACCGGCCGATCCAGGTCGGCAGCCACTATCATTTCGCCGAGACCAACCCGGCCCTGGCCTTCGACCGGGCGGCGGCGCGGGGCCTGCGCCTGGACATCGCGGCCGGATCGGCTGTTCGCTTCGAACCGGGCCAGAGCCGCGAGGTGAACCTGGTCCCGATCGGCGGTGCGCGGCGCGTGTTCGGCTTCCAAGGCGACGTGATGGGAGATCTCTGACATGCCCGCCCGCCTGCCCCGCCCCGCCTACGCGGACATGTTCGGCCCCACGGTGGGCGACCGGGTGCGCCTGGCCGACACCAGCCTGCTGGCCGAGGTCGAGAAGGACTTCACCACCTATGGCGAGGAGGTGAAGTTCGGCGGCGGCAAGGTGATCCGCGACGGCATGGGCCAGTCGCAGGTCTCGCGCGCCCGCGGCGCCGTGGACACGGTGATCACCAACGCCCTGATCATCGACTGGTGGGGGATCGTGAAGGCCGACGTGGGCCTGAAGGACGGGCGCATCGCCGGCATCGGCAAGGCCGGCAACCCGGACACGCAAGGCGGCGTCACCATCGTCATCGGTCCGGGCACGGAGATCATCGCCGGCGAGGGCAAGATCCTGACCGCAGGGGCGATGGACTGCCACATCCACTTCATCTGCCCGCAGCAGATCGAGGAGGCCCTGATGAGCGGGGTCACCTGCATGCTGGGCGGCGGCACGGGTCCGGCCACCGGCACCAACGCCACCACGGCGACGCCCGGTCCCTGGCATCTGGCGCGGATGATCGAGGCGGCCGAGGCCTTTCCCATGAACATCGGCTTCTCGGGCAAGGGCAACGCCAGCCTGCCGGAGGGGCTGGTGGAGCAGGTCGAGGGCGGCGCCTGCGCCCTGAAGCTGCACGAGGACTGGGGCACCACGCCGGCGGCCATCGACTGCTGCCTGGGCGTCGCCGACGACCACGACGTGCAGGTGATGATCCACACCGACACCTTGAACGAGAGCGGCTTCGTCGAGGACACCACCGCCGCCCTGAAGGGCCGCACGATCCACGCCTTCCACACCGAGGGCGCCGGCGGCGGCCACGCGCCGGACATCATCAAGGTGGCGGGCTTGAGCAATGTCATCCCCTCGTCCACCAACCCGACGCGGCCCTACACCCGCAACACCCTGGCCGAGCATCTCGACATGCTGATGGTCTGCCACCACCTGGACCCGTCGATCCCCGAAGACGTCGCCTTCGCCGAGAGCCGCATCCGGCGCGAGACCATCGCGGCGGAGGACATCCTGCACGACCTGGGCGCCTTCTCGATCATCTCCTCCGACAGCCAGGCCATGGGCCGGGTGGGCGAGGTGCTGATCCGCACCTGGCAGACCGCCGACAAGATGAAGCGCCAGCGGGGGGCGCTGGCGGACTATGGCGTCGGCGCCGACGGGCCGGCCGACAACGCCCGCATCAAGCGCTACATCGCCAAGTACACGATCAATCCCGCCATCGCCCAGGGCATGAGCGCCCACATCGGCAGCGTCGAGGTGGGCAAGCGCGCCGACCTCGTTCTGTGGTCGCCGGCCTTCTTCGCGGTCAAGCCGGACCTGGTGCTGTTGGGCGGGTCCATCGCCGCCGCGCCCATGGGCGATCCCAACGCCTCGATCCCGACGCCGCAACCGGTGCACTACCGGCCGATGTTCGCGGCCTACGGAAGATCGGTGACGCGGTCGTCGGTGACCTTCGTCTCCCAGGCAGCCGTCGACCTTGACCTGCGCGGGCGCCTGGGCCTCGACAAGCAGCTCCTGGCGGTGGGCAATGTCCGCGGCGGCCTCTCCAAGGCGTCGATGGTCCACAACGCCGCCACGCCGGTGATCGAGGTCGACCCGGAGACCTATGTGGTCAAGGCCGACGGCGAGATCCTGACCTGCGAGCCGGCCGAGGTGCTGCCCATGGCCCAGCGGTATTTCCTGTTCTGACCATGACCGGACCGATCCCCATCGCCGGTGTCGCGCCGGCCGGAACCTGGAGTGGCGAGCTGGTCGACGAGGCCGTGCTGGACTACGACGGCCGCCACCGCCGCCGCATCGTGATCACCGGAACCTCGGGCGCGACCTACCTGCTGGATCTGGAACAGGCCCAGCACCTGCGGGACGGCGACGGCCTAGCCATCGGGCGTGGGCGGTATGTGCGCATCGCCGCCAGGCCCGAGCCACTGATGGAGGTTCGCGCCGCCACGCCCGAGGCCCTGCTGCGCCTGGCCTGGCACATCGGCAACCGGCACCTGGCCGCCGACATCGGCGCCGAACGCATCCTGATCCGCCGCGACCACGTCATCGGCCACATGCTGGAGCACCTGGGCGCGCGGGTGCGCGAGGTCGAGGCGCCCTTCGATCCCGAAGGCGGCGCCTACAAGGACCACGGCCTGCACGACCACGGACATGGCCACGGCCACGGCGACCATCATCACCATGATCACTGACGCCCACCTGTTGCGCCTGCAGGCCTGGCTGTCGCCGGCGTTTCCGGTCGGCGCGTTCGGCTATTCGCATGGGCTGGAAACCGTCATCCAGGCCGGGGCGCTGGCCGACGCCGAGGCGGTGAGCGCCTGGATCGCCGGCCTGGTCGAGTTCGGCTCGGGCTGGACGGACGCGGTGCTGTTCGCGGCGGCCTGGGCGGCGGCGCGCGGCGGCGGCGGCCTGGCCGAGGTGGCGGAGCTGGCCGCGGCCTTGCCGCCCTCCCTGGAGCGTCGGCGCGAGACCCTCGGCCAGGGCGAGGCCTTCCTGGTCGCCGCGCGCGCCTGGGGTCCGACCCCGATCGCCGGCGAGGTCGCCTATCCCGTCGCCGTTGGCGCGGTCTGCGGCGCGGCGGGCGTTGCGCTAAGGCCCGCCCTGGCGGCGTTCCTGCAGGCGTTCGCCGCCAACCTGGTGAGCGTGGCGGTGCGTCTGGTTCCCCTGGGCCAGACGCAGGGCATCGCAGTCATCGCCGGACTCGAGCCATTGCTGCTGGCGACGGCCGAACGCGCCGCCGCCTCGACCCTCGACGACCTGGGCGCCTGCGCCCTGGCGTCAGACATAGCCTCCATGCGCCACGAAACCCTCCCGTCACGGATCTTCATCTCATGAGCGGCAACGGACCCTTGCGCGTCGGCATCGGCGGCCCCGTCGGCTCGGGCAAGACCACCCTGGTGGAGA
Organism: Pseudomonadota bacterium; assembly: GCA_018241335.1. GTDB lineage: Bacteria > Pseudomonadota > Alphaproteobacteria > Caulobacterales > Caulobacteraceae > Acaudatibacter. The sequence continues at coordinate 1,787 of JAFEEA010000161.1, read as the reverse complement.
AGCTCTGCAAGGCCATGCGCGATCGCTGGAGCGTCGCGGTGGTGACCAACGACATCTACACCCAGGAAGACGCCCTGATCCTGTCGCGGCTGCAGGCTCTGCCGGAGGACCGCATCCTGGGGGTGGAAACCGGCGGCTGTCCGCACACGGCCATTCGCGAGGACGCCTCGATCAACCTGGCCGCCGTGGCCCAGATGTCCCGTCGCCATCCGGACCTGGACGTGATCTTCATCGAGAGCGGCGGCGACAACCTGGCCGCCACCTTCTCGCCGGACCTGGCGGACCTGACGCTCTACGTGATCAGCGTCTGCCAGGGCGAGAAGATCCCGCGCAAGGGCGGGCCGGCCATCACCCGGTCGGACCTGCTGATCGTCAACAAGACCGACCTCGCCCCCCACGTGGGCGCGGATTTGGGCGTCATGCGCGCCGACACCGCCCGGGCGCGCGGCGAGCGGCCCTATGTCTTCTCGGACCTGACGCGACTGGTGGGCGTGGACGAGATCGTGGATTTCATCGTCCGGTCCGGGGGGCTCCCGGCGGCTCGGCGCGAGCCGGCGATCACCAGCGGTTCTTGACCTCTTCGGCGAAGCCGATCAGGTCGCGCACCTTCAGCCGCGAGCCGTCGTCCAGCCCGACCTCGCCGGTGAAGCGCCCGAACACCTGGTGCTGGGACGAGCTGATCTCGCCAAGGCTGAAGGCCGCGCTGCGGTCGACGATGGGTTCGAAAGTCATCTCGAACCGCCCGTCGCTGCTGGTGAACCGCCAGGGCGCGGAATCGGGCGCGCCGGGCGGCAGGTGGAAGGTCACCTCGGCCAGCTTGTGCGCCCGGCCGTCCAGGAACAGCATGTTCTCACTTGCGGCCGAGGTGTCGCCGAAGCCGTGGCCGATGTTGAAGCCGAACGGGCGCCCCTCCACCAGGCCGGAGGCGGAACCCCAGTACCAGGTGTTGTCGAAGGTCCAGACGCCGCGGCCCCAGTCCAGCACGCCGAACGCCGAGGCGGGCTCGAAGCGGTGGCGGTGTCCGGCGTGGACGATCTCGCCCGCCGCCGGCATGCAGTTGATCTTCTGATTGTAGTAGAACGCCTCCGGCGCCTCTGCCCACGGGGTGGCGATGACCATCCGGTCCATCGGCGGCTGGGAAAGCCAGACCTCGCCCGACAGCCCCCGGCCCTTGTCGAACTGCGGCGCATCGATGGTCAGGCGCCGGCCGCCCGGCTCATGCCGGAAGGCGATGCGCAGCCCCTTATGTTCCTTGACGATGTCGCCGCTGTCGGCGCTGGCGGGCAGGCCCATGGCGCCGTGGGGGGCCGGCAGGCTGACGCCGCCGTTGACGAAGCCGCGGGCCTCGAAGTCCATCCAGGAGACGCCCAGAAAGCCCATGTGGCCATTGTCCGCCACCGTCAGGGCCAGGCCGAAGGCGTCGTCGAGAATGCAGTAGTAGTCCCATTCCTTGAGGCGTTCGGGCTGCGCCGGCCGCGCCATGGCGCGGTCGTAGCGACGCGTTTCCGACGTCGCCCAGCCGCGCTCGACGAGCCGGCCCTGTTCGTCGAGAAGGGCGCCTTGGCCCATCTTTCGCTGTGTCATCCGCGCTCCCTCCCGCTGCCTGGCCGGGCTCATAGACGAGACCGTGAGCGCCCGCCACCGACGAGCGGCGTTGCGCGCTGGGCCGTCGAAAGAACTTGACCATCGTCAATGACCTGAACGCCGGCTGACCTGAAGGTTGACGCCTGTTCGGCCCACCGAGGCAGACCGATGGGAGGTTTCAACATGCGCTTGAACACAATTCT
>JAFEEA010000160.1 GCA_018241335.1 Pseudomonadota bacterium | reverse complement strand
AAGTCCGAGCGATCCTCGGTCGGGCCGGAAATGATCAGCGGCGTGCGCGCCTCGTCGATCAGGATCGAGTCCACCTCGTCGACGATCGCGAAGTTGTGGCCGCGCTGGACCATCTCGTTGGCGTCATAGACCAGGTTGTCGCGCAGATAGTCGAAGCCGAACTCGTTGTTCGTGCCGTAGGTGATGTCGCTGCGATAGGCCTTCTGGCGTTCGCCCTGGCTGAGGCCGTTGACGATGACGCCGACGGTCAGGCCCAGGAAGCGGTAGACGCGGCCCATCCATTCGGCGTGCAGGCCGGCCAGGAAGTCGTTCACCGTGATCAGGTGCACGCCCTTGCCCTCGAGGGCGTTCAGGTAGCACGGCAGGGTGGCGACGAGGGTCTTGCCCTCGCCGGTGCGCATCTCGGCGATGCCGCCTTTGTGCAGCACGATGCCGCCGACCATCTGCACGTCGAAGTGGCGCTGGCCCAGCACGCGCTTGGCCGCCTCGCGCACCACGGCGAAGGCCTCATTGAGGATGTCGTCCAGGGTCTGGCCCTTGGCCAGCCTCTGCTTGAACTCATCGGTCTTGGCGCGGAGCTGATCGTCGCTGAGCGCGGCGATCTGCGGTTCGAGCGCATTGATCTTGGCAACCCGGCCCATCATCGCCTTGACCTTGCGGTCATTGGATGAGCCGAAAATCTTCGTCAGATCGACCATAGGGTAATGAAAGTCCGGTTTGAGGCCCTTGGCGCTTGCACCGGCCGCCGCGCACGGCCCGGTAAAGTCCTTCGCCTGCTCGAAAAACCGCTCGTAAAGCGCGCCGCTGACTTAAGCAGCGCACCCTCTAGTGTCAACGAATGGCGGCGCACAACGCCCAAGACTCAAGGGCGCAGCGACATTTTCCCAACAGGTCGCCGGCGCCCGCCCCGGCCCTTGCCGGCGGGGCGGGCAGGCCTGGACGGCCCTACGCCGCCGTGGCGCTGGGCCGGGCTCCCACCCGCGCCAGCCAGGCGACGATGTTCTTGTTGTCCTGATTGATCGGCTGGCCGACCTGGGCGCCGAACTGCAGGAAGCAGAACAGCAGGATGTCGGCCACGGTGAAGCGCTCGCCGCAGATCCAGGTCTTGCCGGCCATCAGCCCGTCGAGCCAGGCGATCTTTTCCTGGGCGATGGCCTTCAGGTCGTCGGCCGCCTGCGGGATGCAGCGCATGCGGTTCTGGAAGAGGCCCAGGCCCTCGGCGTAGCGGAAGCCGTTGGCCAGGGGCTCGAGGATGTTGAGGTCGATGCGGCGCATCCACATCCGCGTCTCGGCGCGCTCCTCCGCCGTCGAACCGATCAGCGGCGGGTTGGGATGCTTCTCGTCCAGGTATTCGCAGATGGCGGTGATCTCGGCCAGGATCGCGCCGTTGTCCATTTCCAGCGCCGGGGTCTGGCCGGCCGGATTGACCTTGGTGTTGTAGGGCTCCTGGCGGTTCTCGCCGGCGCGCAGGTCGACTTCCACGCGCGGCAGGTCCAGGCCCTTTTCGGCCATGAACATCTTGACCACCTGCGGATTGGGTCCGACGGAGTTGTAGAACTTCATGGCTGTCCTCCCGTTTGGCTTGACGCGCCGGCGTTTCGCGACCATGGCGCCTTAATTCCAAACGCCTAGGCAAGGGATCGCATGAAGGCAAGGCTGACCGAGGGTAAGCGCGCGCTGGTCGCCGCGGCGTTGTGTGCGCTCGCACTGGCCGCCTGCACCCAGAAGAACGCCGCCCAGCAGCCACCCGAGCCCGGCGACAAGGCGGTGGCGCGCGTCAACGGCCAGACCGTCTGGGCCTCCGACGTCAAGCGCGAGGCCGTGGCCCAGGGCCTGATCGGCGAGGGCGAGCCCCTGGACGTCTCCTCCGACCTGTTCCGCCAGGTGCTGGACGAGGTGGAGGACCAGAAGCTGCTGGCCGCCGAGGCCCTGAAGCGCAAGATCGACAAGGACCCCGCCGCCCAGCGCCGCCTGGCCGCGGCGCGCGAGCGGATCCTGGGCGACATCCTGCTGGAGAACTCCGTCGGCAAGGCGGTCAACGAGGACGCCATCAACGGCCTCTACCAGGAGATGTTGAAGACCCAGACCCCGTCCGAGGAGATTCAGCTTCGCCGCATCGTGGTGGCGACGCAGCCCGAGGCCGACCAGATCGTCAAGCTGCTGAAGGGCGGCGCGGCCTTCGAGACCTTGGCGGCGCAACGCTCAAAGGACGAGACCACCCGCTTTTCCGGCGGCCTCCTGAAACCCCTGACCACCGACATGCTGCCCGAAGGCTACGCCGCGCCCCTGAAGGACGCCAAGCCTGGCCAGGTGGTCGGCCCCTTCAAGACCGAGGAAGGCTTCGTCGTCGCCCGCGTCGACCAGCGCCGCCAGGAGGCGCCGATCACCCTTGAGGCCGCCCGGCCCCAGATCGTCCGCTTCCTGACCTACGACCAGGTCAAGGACCTGATCCTGAAGCTGCGAAGCAAGGCCAAGGTGGAGACGCTGATCGCGCCCCCGGCGGACGTGCCGGGCGCCCCTCGCGAACCCGCCTCGGCCCCGCCCTCCGCTCCCATCCCCGGCGCCGAGGCCCCCGCCTCCGCGCCGCCCTCCTCAGAAGGGCCCGCGACGCCGCCGGCGTCGGCCCCGAAAGCTCCGGCCAAGAAATGACCCGCAAACCCGTCAAGCCCGGCGCCGCCAAGGCGAAGAGCACCGCCAAGACCCCCGCCGCCAAGGCCATCGAGGCGGCCGCCAAGCCCGCCGAAATCGTCGGCCACACGATCGAACGCGCCCTCGACCCCCTGGCCAGCGCCCTCAAGCGCGCCGGCGCCGGCCTGAATCTCGGCGAGCGCCAGAGCCGTTCGGCCGCTGGGGCGTCCGCGACCGCCGCGCCGGCGGGCAAGCCGGGCCTCGCCATCTCGCCCCTGGCGGTGCCCTTCCCGAACATCCCGCCCATCGCCGGCGTAGAGCTGGGGATCGGCCGGGCGGGTTTCTACAAGCACGAGCGCGACGACGTGCTGGTGATGCGCTTCGCCGAAGGCACCTCCGGCGCCGGGGTCTTCACCCGCCACGGGGTGGGATCGGCGCCCGTGGACTGGTGCAAGCGCCAGCTCTCCGCCTCGGGCGGCGAGGACGTCCGCGCCTTGGTGGTCAACGCCGGCTGCGCCAACTCCTTCACCGGCCGTCCCGGGGCCGACGCGGCCCGGCGCGTGGCCTCGGCCGTCGCCAAGCGGTTCGACTGCCGACAGCGCGACGTGATGCTGGCCTCCACCGGCGTCATCGGCGTGCTGCTGGACGACGCCAAGATCACCGCCCGCCTGCCCGAGATCGAGCGTCGCCTGGACGCCGACGCCTGGAGCGACGCCGCCCGGGCGATCATGACCACCGACACCTTTCCAAAGGGAGCGTTCGCCGAGGCGCGGATCGACGGCCACCCCGTGCGCATCGCCGGCATCTGCAAGGGCTCGGGCATGATCGCGCCGGACATGGCGACCATGCTGGCCTTCGTGGCGACCGACGCCAACATCGCGCCGGCGACCCTGCAGACCCTGGCCGGGCTCTACACGCGCACCACCTTCAACTGCGTCACGGTGGACGGCGACCGTTCGACCAACGACACCCTGCTGCTGTTCGCCACCGGCCAGTCCAGCGCCCCGCGCATCTCGCGCGCCGGCGACGCGCGCCTGGCCGACTTCCGGGCCAAGCTGGAGGCCGTTCTGCTCGACCTTGCCCTGCAGCTCGTCCGCGACGGCGAGGGCGCCTCGAAGTTCGTCAAGATCACGGTCAGCGGCGCGGAGAGCCAGGCCTCGGCGCGCAAGATCGCCCGCACCATCGCCGAGAGCCCCCTGGTCAAGACCGCCTTCGCCGGCGAGGACGCCAACTGGGGCCGCATCGTCATGGCCGTCGGCCGCGCCGACGAGCCGATGAACCGCGAGCGCCTGTCGGTGAAGTTCGGCCCCCTGACCGCGGCCCGCGACGGCCTGGTGGCCCCCGACTACTCCGAGGCCAAGATGAGCGCCTACATGAAAAAGCCCGAGCTGGAGGTCAGCGTGGACGTCGGCGTCGGCCGGGGCTCGGCCGTGATCTGGACCTGCGACCTGACCAAGCAGTACGTGGCGATCAACGGGGATTACCGAAGCTAGGCGCGGCCGGCGCCCCTGCGCGGGGCCGTCTGACTCCGGCCGCAATTTGCACTAGGGTCCGCGCATGGCCGAAACGCCCCGCCGACCGGCGGACGCCCTGCCCGAAGACTTCACCCTGCTGCAGGTCACGCCGGCGCTCGACGGCGGGGGCGTGGAGGAGGCGACGCTGGACCTGGCCGCCGCCGTGGCCGCCTCGGGCCGAGGCTCGTGGGTGGCCTCGCGCGGGGGCGTGCTGGAGCCGCGGCTGGCGGCGGCCGGCGGGCGGCTGGCGCGGATGCCGGCGCATTCCAAGAACCCCCTCACCCAGGCGATCAACGTCCTGCGCCTGGAAAGCCTGATCCGGCGCGAGCGGGTGAGCCTGGTGCATGTCCGGTCCCGGGCGCCGGCCTTCAGCGCACTGGCGGCGGCGAGGCGCGCGGGAGTTCCCGTGGCGGCGACCTATCACGGCGCCTACAGGGCCGAGGGCGCCCTCAAGCGCTGGTACAACGCGGTGATGACGCGCGGCGACGTGGTGATCGCCAACTCGAGGTTCACGCGCGACCACATCGCCGCCGAGCATGGCCTGGACCCCGACCGGATCGCCCTGGCGCCGGAGGGCGTCGACACCGACCGGTTCGATCCGGCCGCCGTGTCGCCCGGCCGGGTGGCCGCGATCCGCCAGGCCTGGGGCCTGCGCGCGCCGGAGACCCGCGCCGTCGTGCTGCTGGCCGGGCGGCTGACCCGGCTGAAGGGCCAGCGGCTGCTGGTGGAGGCCGTCGGGCGCCTGCCGCACAACGAAGACGTGGTGGTGATCCTGGCCGGGGACGGCGGCGGCGGCGACTACCGCGACGAGATCCTGGGCGCGGCCGCGGTCGCGGGCCTGTCCGAGTCGGTGCGCCTGGTCGGGCCGTGCGACGACATGCCGGCCGCCTATCTCGCCGCCGACCTGGTGGTCGCCCCCTCGACCCAGCCGGAAACCTTCGGCCGCACGGTGGTGGAGGCGGCGGCGATGGAAAGGCCCGTGCTGGCCGCGGCCCACGGCGGTCCCGCCGAGACGGTGGCCGAGGGCGAGACGGGCTGGCTGGTCGCCCCCAACGACGGCGACGCCTGGACCGCGGCCCTGGCCGCGGCGCTCGCGAGCCCTCTGGACCAGCGCCAGGCGATGGGCGAGCGCGCCCGGCGGCGCGCAATGCGGCTTTATTCCTTGCCCGCCATGTGCGAGGCCACGTTCAACATCTATCGCCGAATGCTGGAAGGCCAGGCATGAAGCCCCCCGCCAAGGGCCAGAAAAAGATCCTGGTCATCAAGCTGTCGGCCGTCGGCGACTTCGTGCTCGCCTTCCCGGCCTTCGAGCGGATTCGCGCCGCCCACCCCGGCGCGCACATCACCCTTTTGACCACGCCGCCATTCGAATCCCTGGCCCGCTCCAGTCCCTTCTTCGATCGGGTGGAGATCGACGGGCGGCCCTCCAATCCCATCGCCTGGCTGGGCCTGGTGGCGCGCCTGCGCCGCGAGAAGTACGAACGGGTCTACGACCTGCAGAACTCCAGCCGCACCAGCCTGATCTTCCAGGCGCTGCGGCCCATGCCGCCGCAATGGTCGGGGATCGCCGCGGGCGCATCGCATCGCCACCGCAACCCCGATCGCATGAAGATGCACGCCCTGGAGCGCCAGGCGCAGCAGCTGGAAGTCGCCGGCATCTGGCCGGACGCGCCGACCCGGCCCCTGTCGGCGCCGCCGCCGGACATCAGCTGGATCCTGGCCCGTTCGCCCGCCGCGCGGCCGATGACCTCGACCAATCCGCGGCCGGTGGTGCTGCTGATCCCGGGCAGCTCGGCCCACCGCACCGAAAAGCGCTGGCCCATCGAGCACTACGCCAAGCTGGCGGAGATCCTGTCCGCCAAGGGCTTCGACATCGTCATCATCGGCTCGCTGCAGGAAAGCAACCTGGCCCACGCCATCCAGCGCAAGGCGACCCGCGCCCGGGACCTGACCGGCCGCACGGATTTCGCCCAGATCGCCACCCTGGGCGCGCGCGCCGCCCTGGCGATCGGCAACGACACCGGCCCCGTGCACCTGATCGCCGCGGCCGGGGCGCCGACCATCGCGCTCTTCTCCTCGGCCTCCGATCCGGCCATCTCCGGGCCGCGCGGGCATGTGACAGTGTTCCAGGCCGACGACCTGAAGAGTGTTGCCGTTGAGACAGTCGCCCAGGCCGCCGTGTCTTTGGCCTCGGGTAACCCTTGATCGGGTATGGCGCCTTAGTCATATACTCGTTCGAGGGGTCGCTTCGGGGCCCCTCTCTCGAAAACAGGCCCAGGAGCAAAGCCTATTCGTCGTCCCATGCCCGCGCCCCCGTCCAAGGACGGACCGCGCATCAATGATGAGATCCGTGTCCCCCGCGTGCTGCTGATTGACCAGCACGGTGAGAAGCAGGGCATCATGCCCACCTCGTCGGCCCTCGAAGCGGCTGAAGAGGCGGGTCTCGATCTCGTCGAGGTTTCCCCTACCGCCGATCCCCCGGTCTGCAAGATCCTGGACTACGGCAAGTACAAGTTCCAAGAGCAAAAGAAGAAGAACGAGGCGCGCAAGCGCCAGAAGCTGGTTGAGGTCAAGGAGATCAAGCTCCGGCCCAACATCGACATCCATGACTACGAGGTGAAGGCCAAGGCCATGCACCGCTTCTTCGAGGAAGGCGACAAGGTCAAGGTGACCTTGCGGTTCCGCGGCGGCGAGATGCGTCACCCCGAGCTCGGCATGAAGCTGCTGCAGCAGGTCAAGGCGGACTTCGACCCGGTGGCCAAGGTCGAATACGAGCCCCGCATGGAAGGCCGACAGATGATCATGATCCTCGCCCCGCGCTGAGGGCGGGTCCCGGGCTCTCTCTTAAGCTTTAGCTTGATCGAACGCCGTCCGACCGCCAACTTCAGCGGGAATCGGGGGGTGTTTTCACCATGAAGCGTATCGGAGCCGTCCTGGCCGCGGCGTTGTCACTGGGCGCCGCGGGATCGTGCCTGGCCGCGCCGCTTGAGGTCTATGGCAAGCTGCCGAGCCTGGAACAGGTGGCGATCTCCGCCGACGGACAATACCTGGCCATTTCGGCGACGGATGGCGAACAGCGGAACGTCATCATCGAAAGGGTCTCCGACCACCAGATGGTGGCGGCGATCCGCGCCGGCGCCAGCAAGTTGCGCAACCTCCAATGGGCGGGTTCCAACCATGTGCTGCTGACCCTGTCGGTCCACAGCGGCCTGGGCGACGACATCGCGTTCGGGACGGGCGAACACTGGGGCGTCATCGACTTCAATCTGACCACGAAGAAACAGCGGGTGCTGCTGAGCGACATGCCCGGCGCGGTGAATACGATCGGCGATCTGCCCCAGACGCGCATCATCGACGGCAAACCGATCGTCTACCTGGAATCCTACTACTTCTCGTCCGACGAGGGGGCCAGCGGCGACACGGTGATCTTCCGTGTCGACCTCGACAAGGGCCAGACCAAGGTGGTCGCCTCTGGCATGCCTCACGCCCGGGGCTTCCTGATCAACGACGCCGGCGACGTGATCGCGCAATCGCTCTACGACGCGACCACCTCCAAGTGGACCCTCAGGGTCCGGTCAGGCTCGGATTGGCGCCTGGCCAAGACGGTCATCGCCCCTATCGAACGCCCAGGGATCGCCGGCCTGGCGAGCGACGGTCATTCGATCCTGCTGTGGGACCACAAGGACGGCGAGCCGATCCTGCGCGAAATGGCCGTGGACGCCCAGGACTGGGGGGCCCCCATCCACGACGGCGATGCAGCGCTCTTGACCGATCCGACTACCGGAGCCCTTGCCGGCTTCGTCACGGAGGACGAGGACGGCGACCACTACGAGTTCGTCGACGCCAAGCGCGGCCTCTACTGGCGGGCGGCGGCGGCGGCCTATCCCGGCCAGCAGGTCACCCTGCAGGACGCCTCGGCGGACGGTCGCAAACTGGTCATTCTGGTCGACTCGCCCACCGAAGGGCCCGCGTTCGCCCTGGTCGACCTGGAGGCGAAGCATGCGTCCTGGATCGGGCCGCAATACGGGGTTCACCCCCAGGATATCGGCGAGAAGCGCGCCATCGCCTTCAAGGCGGCCGACGGCCTCGACCTGACCGGCTATGTGACCCTGCCGCCGGGCCGGCCCGCCAAGGCCCTGCCCCTGGTGGTGCTGGCGCACGGCGGGCCCGAGGCGCGCGACGACCCCGGCTTCGACTGGTGGGCCCAGGCGATCGCCTCGCGCGGCTACGCGGTCCTGCAGGTGAACTATCGCGGGTCCGACGGCTTCGGCTGGAAGTTCGTCTCGGCCGGGTTCGGCCAATGGGGCCGCAAGATGCAGACCGACCTTTCTGACGGGGTCCGATATCTGGCCGGCCAGGGCCTGGTCGATCCGAAGCGCGTCTGTATCGCCGGCGGCAGCTACGGCGGCTATGCGGCCCTCGCGGGGGCGACCCTGGACACCGGCGTCTATCGCTGCGCCGCCTCCATCGCCGGGCCGTCCGACCTGTCACGGATGGTCGGCGACCAGAAGTATGAGCAAGGCGCCCAGGGCGTGGGCGTCGAGCGCTACTGGTCGTGCTTCATGGGGGCCAAGGACGCCAAAGACCCCGTGTTGCACGACATCTCGCCGGCGATGCTGGCCGACCGGGTGAGCATTCCGATCCTGCTGATCCACGGCAAGGACGACACGGTGGTGCCCTTCGAGCAGAGCACCATCATGGCGGATGCCCTGAAGACGGCGCACAAGCCCTACCAGTTCGTCACCCTCAAGCACGAGGACCACTGGCTGTCGCGAGGCGAGACGCGGCTGGAGATGCTGCAGGCCCTGACCGCCTTCCTGGAGAAGAACAACCCACCGGGATGAGGTGCGGCGGCCGTTGCGGCGCGCCCGCGACGCAACACCGCTGAATATTGGCCGATCCGAGCTTGAGCGCCGGGCCGGGCGCCCTTATCACCGGTTACATGACCCGGGAGGAGACAGCTGCCCCGGCCGAGCGGTCCTCCGCGGCGGCCTTCTATACCCTCCTGTCGGTGATGTTCCTGAACATGCTGGGGTTCGGGATCATCGTTCCCCTGCTGCCTTTCTATGGCGAGTCCTTCCACGCCGAGCCGTGGCAGGTGATGGCGATCTTCTCGGCCTATTCGATGGGGTCTTTCTTCGGCGAGCCGTTCTGGGG
>JAFEEA010000015.1 GCA_018241335.1 Pseudomonadota bacterium | reverse complement strand
CTTGAACGGCGGCTGCCTGACGCCGCTCGACATCATCGTGCCGGCCGGCTCGATGCTGAACCCGAACCCGCCGGCGGCGGTTGTGGCGGGCAATGTGGAGACCAGCCAGCATGTGGTGGACGCGCTCTATGAGGCGCTGGGCGTGATGGCCAACTCGCAGGGGTCGATGAACAACTTCACCTTCGGCGACGACACCCGCCAGTACTACGAGACCCTGTGCGGCGGGGTGGGCGCAACGGCCGACGCCCCGGGGGCCAGCGCGGTCCACTGCCACATGACCAATTCACGCCTCACCGATCCGGAGATCCTGGAACGCCGCTTCCCGGTGCGCGTTGAGACGTTCCACGTGCGCCACGGCTCCGGCGGCGCGGGCGCCCAGCCCGGCGGCGACGGCGCCGTGCGCCGTATCCGGTTCCTCGCGCCCATGGAGGCCGCCCTGCTTTCGACGCGACGCCAGACCAGCCCGAGGGGTATTTCCGGCGCCGGCCCTGGTCTTGCCGGAATCCAGCGTTTGATCAGGGCGGGCGGCGCGGTAGAGGACTTTCCGGGCTGTTTCTCGGTGCGGGTCGAGCCCGGCGACGCCATCGAGATCGAGACGCCGGGCGGCGGCGGCTTCGGCCCGCCACCGGAAGACATTGCCTCAAGCCGGCCGACCTGAACGGCGACCGGCCGCGACAAGACGTACAAGGACCAAGCCCGTATGGTGCCTGCGCTTATCCTCGCCCTGACCCTGATGGCCGCCAGCGCCCCGCCGCCGGACGCCGCCCAGGGCGAACCCCTGCCGCCCGGCGCGCCCAGCGATCCGTATCAACTGACCGGCTGGTGCTACGGCGCCCTGGCCGAGTACCTGGAAATCTACGACGTCGTGAAGCCGGACCTGGTGGCGATCGACAAGATGTTCGGCTCGCCGGTCAAGGAAGCCGAGCCCTACCAGTCCGACGTCGCCGCCTATCGCGACGAGCTGAAGATCTTCGCCCAGGCCATCGAGGCGACGGAAAAGGCCAGCCCGCAGGTGATCTCCGGCCAGGGCGCCCAGGCCATCCGCTCAGGCCAGGGCATATGGCGGCAGGCCGAGCTGCGCAGCCGCCGCGAACTGGCCCGCGCCTGGCTTTCGTGGGGCATGCCCGACCAGTGCGACACCAACGCCAAGGCCCTGCTCGCCAAATCGACGGTGCTGGGCAAGGCGCTCAGTTTCAACAACGGCGCCGCATCCCAGTCGGCGGTGCATTCCAGCCCCACGCCGGACGCCGGCGCCCTGACCCTGGCCCCGATCGCGCCGGTGGTGACGCAAGACCCCACGGCCAGCGGCCCGGCCCTGGCCAGCGCCAACCCGCCGCCGATGTCCTCCCTGCCGGCCGCCCAGGCGCCGGTGTCGCCGCCGCCGCAGGACGCTCCGGTCGGCGGGACGGACGTCGCCGCCGTCCAGCCGAGCCGGGTGCTGGGCGACACCGTTCCCACCGAGGCGCCCGCCTCCGCACCGGCCGAAGCCCCGCCCCAACCCGCGCCGCCCGAAGCCGTTCCGGCCCCGGCGCCCCAACCGGTCACGCCGGCTCAATCCGCGCCACCCGCGACCCGCGCCGCGCCGTCCCAGGCGCCTGACGTCGACGAGCCGCAGGAGCCGGTGCTCTAGGCGGCCGGCGCGTTGTCCCGAAAGGCCTGAAGCTGGCCCTCCATGGCGCGGCCGAAGGCCGGACGAGCCTCGCCGCGCCGGCGATAGGCGTCCAGGGTCGGAAAGGCGGCGAGCGCGCCGCTGTCCACCAGTTCGCGCAGGACCGTGGTCATCACCAGATCGCCGGCGGTGAACCGCCCCTCCAGCCAGTCCTTGTCGCCCAGCCAGCCGTCCAGGGCGGCGAGCCGCCGGTTCAGCTGCGCCTCGACCTGCGGACGGCGCTGGGCTTGCCAGGGTTCTCCGGGCGGGGCGTCCACGACGCGGATCAGGTCCTGGGCGAAGGGCTCGATCGAATTCAGGGCCGCCAGCACCCAGGTCGAGGCGCGCGCCAGGCCGGCGGCGCTGGGTTCGGCCAGGGCCGCTGACCGCGCGGCCAGATGCAGGACGATGGCGCCGGACTCGAACATCTCGACCTCGTCATCCCGATAGGCGGGAACCTGGCCGAACGGCTGCCAGCGGCGATAGGACTCGGACGCCTGGTCCCGGCCGTCGATGAGGCGGACCTCATAGGGCAGTCCCGCTTCCTCGAGCGCCCATCGCACCCTCAGATCCTTGACGTAGCCCTGGGCGAAGGGCGGGACCCATTTGTAGGCGGAAAGCACGATGCTCACGGGGCGATTTCCTTCTGTACGACGCGATGACGTCACCGCGGGTCCACGCGGCCCGCCGTGCTCTGGTCTCTAGGACGATGCGCCTCGACCGCGACCGACAGGTCCTGCCGCTAAACCCCACATTGGGAGCATGCCCATGGTCAACGCCCGGCCGAAGACATTGCCAAGCCGCACCTCGGGGTGTGTTGTAGCTGCGCTTGAAGCGGTCTGGGGACGGCAATGCTTCGGTGGGCGTCAATCCTTCTGGCCTTGATCCTGCTCGCCGCCGGCGCGGCGCGGGCCGAGAACCTGACCGGCCGCAGCGGGCCGATCCATTTCACGCCGCCCACCGGCCTCTGCATCCTGCCCAAGGACGATCCGGACTACCCCAACGTGCTGCAGCAGCAGAACGCCGCCAACAACGGGCGCCTCGAGGTCCAGGCGATGTTCTTCGGCTGTGACGACCTGAAGGACCGGGAAAAGCCGCCCGGGACCATTGGCGTGGTGGCGTTCGTGCTGGAGAACGGTGCGCTCGGCGCGGCCAGCGACGACACGCGCTCGGAGTACCTTAAGGCCTTCTCCAAGGACCTGCCCACCAGCCCCGAAGCCCCGTCGCGCCTCGAGAGCGTCTCCAACGGCGTCCTCTATTCGCGCAGCATCAAGCCCGTGGACGTCGGCGGCGAGCCCTACGCCATGGTCTCGGTCGACGGCGTCACCGTGGTGCGCGACACGCCGGTAGTGATCTCCCTGCAGCGGCTCATGCCGGCGGGCGACACGACCACCACCCTGACGGCGCTCGACGGCCTGCGCGAACAGCAGCGGGCGAACCTCGAGGCCTTCGCTCACGCCAACGGCTTTTCGATCAAGGACGCCGCCTCGGCCGAAGACATCCAGGCCGCCCGTATGCTTGGGGTGCTGATGGGCTGCGCGGTGATCGGCGCCGTGCTGATCTTCGCCGTCGCCGTCGAGCATCTGTGGGCCCAAGCCATTCTGACGGCGCTGGTCGCGCTCGGCGGCGGCCTCGTCTACCAAGCCGCCCCTGGCAGCGCCGTCTTCAGCCGCTCGCGGCTGCTCGACATCCTGCTGTTCCTGGTGGGCGCGCTCGCGATGTTGCTGGTCGGGGATGGATTGATGCGACTGGCCGCCCGGGCGCGGCTCGGCCGGACCACCCTGGCGGCGCTTCTGCGCGGGACCCTGTCGCCGCGCTACTGGACCGACCCGCCCAGCCCGGCGCCTTCGGTGGCCGACTTCACCAAGCGCTGGTTCGTCGCCGTCGCGGCCGCGACCGGCAGCGTCATCGGCACGCTGATCACCGACGGCAAGTTCGTCCACATCCTGCTGGAGGCGTTCACCCCGGCGCGGATCGTCTTCACCCTTCTGGTGACCGTGGTTTCCATCACCCTGATCGGACCCGTGGAGGAATACATCTTCGGATCGCGTTTCGCCGCCGCGCGCCGGCCGCCTGACGCGGACGCCGACGACGGGGCCCACGAAGGCGCCCACGGCGAACCCAGCCGGTTCGAACACATGATGCAGCTGATGTCGCCGCGCGCCTTCGGTCGGTTCCTGCTGGTGCTGTTCTTCATGCTCCAGCTCACCGTCCTGCACGGCACCCTGGAGGAGCGCGTCCATGAGGGCGACGCCACCGCCAGCCTGCAGATCCTGCTGGCCGCCCTGCCCGCCGGCGTGATCACCTACTACTGGTGCGCGGCGCTGCAGGCGGGCGCCGCCTCGGTGATGCGCCGCAGCGGCGCGGCGGCCACCCTGGCCGGGACGCTGCTCACCGGCCTGCCCCTGTTCCTGGGCGTGATCGTCTTCACCGGCGTCAAGTTCGCCGCCGCCGGCGCCAAGCTGGCCGCCCTCGTCCCGGCCCTGCTCCTGTTGCTGGCGCTGGCGATACCCGGGGCGCTGATCTTCGGCATTCTGATGATGGGCCTCTCGGCGGTCGCCGGCGGCTGGATGATCGACCGGTCGCGGCGACTGGCGTTGGCCCCGGCCGCCTGCGTCGCCCTGATCGGCCTTGGCCTGTGCCTGGCGACATGCGTGCTCATCGCCGCGGCCGTCGTCCTGTTGAGGCTGGTCCACGTGCCGCTCGACGCCGAGAACCAGCGCAACCTCGCTTTCACCCTGGTCATCCAGCTGGGCTGGACGGCGGGGTTGCTGGTGGCGGGATTTCCGGACGTGCTGCGGGCGGGACGTGACCTGCTGAAGCCCGCCGCCGATGCGCCGACGGCGGCCGAGCCGGCGTCGGTCTGAGCCGTCAGCTGGGCTGGTCGAGGCCGGCGGCGAAATCGCCGTTGAGACCCAGTTCGGCGCCCCCCACCAGCTTCGGGAAGCGTTCGCGCGGGGCGCCCTAAGACACCACGCCGTAGCGCCGGGCTTCCTCCGCCACCTTCGGCCTCAGCTTGATCGCCGCGGCGATGTCGGCGTCGCCGTCGGCCTTCAGGCCCTTGCGTTGGCGCGCCACGCCCCGGCCGAACAGCGACCAGGCGCTGGCCGGACGCAGGGCGAGCGCCGCGTCGTAGTCGGCGATCGCCTTGTCCAGGTCGCCGCGCCGCAGGCGCACGAGACCGCGGCTGTCCAGCACGGCGGCCGATCGAGGCAGTCGCCGCGCGGCTGCGTTGCAGTCCGCCAGCGCCTTGTCGAGTTCGCGGTTGAGGGTCGCCCGCGCCCAGCACCGGCCATTCAGCGCCTCGCCCATCCGCGCGTCGTCCGGATGCACCTTGATCCACTGGTCATAGAGCGGCAGGGCCGCCTCGAACGCCTCGGCGGCGCTATAGACGTCGGCCATCCGCAGGCGCAGGTCCGAGGCGGCGGGCGCCGCGGCCGAAGCGGCGTCGAGGTCACGCCGCACGCCGTCATGGTCACCCTCGATCAGCCTCAGCTCCGCCCGCGTCACCAGCGCCTCGACATGCCCGGGTTGCAGCTTCAGCACCTGGTCCAGGTCCGACAGGGCCAGCAGCGGCTGGTGGTATTCCAACCGCAGCAAAGCCCGCTGATAGAGATACCGCGCGTCGCCAGGCGCGAGCTTGCAGGCCTGATCGAGGTCCGCCAGCGCATGCTCCAGGTCCCGTCGCGCGGCAAAGGCGGCGCCCCTGCGACTGAAGCCATCGGCGTCGGTCGGGTCTACGTCTCGGCTGGCGGTCGGCGAGGCGCGCGGCGCCTGGTCCTTGGCGTCCTGGACGGTCGCCGTGCCATTCAGGTTGAACACCGGCCCGCCGTTGTAGGTGAAGTACATGCGCCTCTGGCTGTTGGCGACATAGACCCGGTGCGACAGGAAGAAATCGGCCCCGACCAGCATGTCGACGTCGTCCATGCCAATGTCGCCGATCTGCAGCCGCGTGTGGTGAACCTCCTCGTCGCCCGCCTTGAAGCTGTCGATGGGAGCCGCCCAGATTCTGATGGGATTGCGGCCGACGCCGCTCGACCAGCCGTCGGGCTCGACGCCAGGGTTGCCGGGCTTGACCCCGGCCCGCGCCGCGGCGCGAAGCGACAGGACGGAGCTGCCCGCGCCGGTGTCGAACATGGCTCGCAGCTTCACGCCGTTGACCCACACCTCGCCCATGGTGTGCGGGCTGGAGGGCGTGGCCGGGTCGATCGCGATCGTCGAAATGGCGGAGGGCCCGGCCCAGTAGGCGAGGATCTTGTGCGCGCAATCCTTGGGCTTCATGAGCCGGATCGCCCCGCCGGAGAGGTCATACTCCGCGTCCGCCAAGCCCAGAACATTCTGGCCCAGCAGGCCGACGCCGCCCGTCTCGCTGCCGGCGACGATGAACTGGATGTTCGACACCGGCACGCCCGCGAGGGTCAGGGTCTTGACCGTCGTGACATAGGCCTCGGCCTCGCCGCCCACGCCCATCACGCGCAGCCCCACCGCCGGCGAGGTGTCCTTGAGGTGGAACTCTGCCGCGCCGCCAGGCGAGATCATGCTGTAGAAGGCGCCGCTGTCGGCCATGAAGCGGGCGTCGCGACCGTTGATCTGTGCGGTGACCATCGGGCTGTGGCCCTCCATGGTCACCTTCAATTCCACGATCTGCTGCACCATGCAGGCGCCGGCGGCCGGCGTCGCCACCACCGCCAGGCCCAACACGCCCAATACGGCGCACACCCCGCGCGCCACCCCAAGCCCTCGCCGCATCTCCGCCCCCAGCTGCTCGAGCCGGCACAATCGCGACTGCAATTTACAGTCGTGTTTCAGCCCTTGGCCACCAGTGAGATGAGCGGCGGCGAAGGGGTCTCATCGCACCCGGTTCGCCTCCAGCCGCGCCCGCTCAGGCCGCCGCGTCCGCCGTCGCCCGCGGGTCATAGGCCAGGATCGGAGCCAGCCAGCGTTCGGCGGTCTTGAGTTCCCAGCCCTTGCGGCGGGCGTAGTCCTCCACCTGGTCGCGTTCGATGCGGCCGACGCCGAAGTAGAAGGCTTCCGGGTGGGCGAAGTAGAGGCCCGAGACCGAGGCCGGGGGCGTCATGGCGAAGCTTTCGGTCAGGGCGATGCCGGTGTTGGCGTTCGCGTCCAGCAGCTTGAACAGCGTCGCCTTTTCGGTGTGGTCGGGCTGGGCCGGATAGCCGGGCGCGGGGCGGATGCCCTGGTATCGCTCGCCCACCAGGGCGTCGATGTCGAAGGCCTCTTCCGGCGCATAGCCCCAGAGCTCGGTGCGCACCTTGTGGTGCAAGGCCTCGGCGAAGGCCTCCGCCAGCCGGTCGGCCAGGGAGGTGGCCAGGATCGCCGAATAGTCGTCGGCCGCCGCCTTGAAGCGCTCGGCGACGGCGGTCTCGCCATGGCCGGCGGTGACGGCGAAGCCGCCGATGTAGTCGGCGCCCTGGCCGATGGGGGCGATGAAGTCGGCCAGGGCGGCGTTGGCGCGGCCCTCGGCCTTGGGCATCTGCTGGCGCAGGGTGTGCAGGCGCGCCAGCTCCGTCGTCCGCGTCTCGTCGGTCCAGACGACGATGTCGTCGCCGTCGGCGTTGGCGGGCCAGAAGCCGACCACGCCGCGGGCCTCGAACCACTTCTCGGCGATGATCCTGTCCAGCATCGCCCGGGCGTCCTTGAAGAGCCCGCGCGCCGCCTCGCCGACCACGTCGTCCTCGAGGATCTGCGGATAGCGCCCGGCCAGCTCCCAGGTGGAGAAGAAGGGCGTCCAGTCGATGTACTCGGCCAGGTTCCCGAGGTCATAGGCGCCGAAGGCGCGAACGCCGGTGAAGCTTGGCTTGGGCGGCTGGTAGGCCTTCCAGTCGATGGGCGTGCGCCGCGAACGCGCCGCCGCGATCGGCGTGCGGGCCTTGTTGTCCTGGCCGCGGGCGAACTGTTCGCGGATGCGCTGGTATTCGGCCCGCGTCTCGGCCTCGGCCTTGGGCCCCTCGGTGGGCGACAGAAGGCCCGAGACCACGCCGACGGCCCGGCTGGCGTCCACGACGTAGGTCGTAGAGCCGCGGCGATAGGCCGGCTCGATCTTGACCGCCGTGTGGGTGCGGCTGGTGGTGGCGCCGCCAATCAGCAGCGGCCGGGAAAAGCCCCGCCGCTCCATCTCGGAGGCCACGAACACCATCTCGTCCAGCGACGGGGTGATCAGGCCCGACAGGCCGATGATGTCGACGCCGTGCGCCTCGGCCTCGTCCAGGATGCGGTCGGCGGGGACCATCACGCCCAGGTCGATGACCTCGTAGTTGTTGCACTGAAGGACCACGCCGACGATGTTCTTGCCGATGTCGTGGACGTCGCCCTTGACGGTGGCCATCAGGATCTTGCCGGCCGCCTCGTGCTTCTGGCCGGCCTTCTCGGCCTCCATGAACGGCAGCAGATAGCCTACGGCCTGCTTCATCACCCGGGCCGACTTGACCACCTGGGGCAGGAACATCTTGCCCGAGCCGAACAGGTCGCCGACCACGTTCATGCCGTCCATCAGCGGGCCTTCGATGACGTCCAGCGGCTTGGTCGCCGCCAGGCGCGCCTCCTCGGTGTCGGCCTCGATGAAGTCGGTGATCCCGTTGACGAGGGCGTGGGTCAGGCGGGCGTTCACAGGCCCTTCGCGCCAGGCCAGGGTGACCACCTTCTCGACGGTCTTGCCGCCCTTGTACTTGGGCGCCAGGTCCACCAGGCGTTCGGTGGCGCCGGCCTTGCGGTTCAGGACCACGTCCTCCACCGCCTCGCGCAGCTCCGGCTCGATCTCGTCATAGACCGGCAGGTCGCCGGCGTTGACGATGCCCATGTCCATGCCCGCGGCGATGGCGTGGTAGAGGAAGACGGCGTGGATCGCCCGGCGGACCGGCTCGTTGCCGCGGAAGCTGAACGAGACGTTCGACACCCCGCCGGAGACGCGGGCGTGTGGGAGCTGTTGCTTGATGGCCCGCGTCGCCTCGATGAAGTCGACCGCGTAGTTGTCGTGCTCCTCGATCCCCGTTGCGATGGCGAAGATGTTGGGGTCGAAGATGATGTCTTCCGGCGGGAAGCCGATCTTGTCCGTCAGCAGGCGATAGGCCCGCTCGCAGATCTCGACCTTGCGGGCGCGGGTGTCGGCCTGGCCCTTCTCGTCGAAGGCCATCACCACCACGGCCGCGCCGTAGCGCAGGCACTGGGTGGCCTGGTGGAGGAACTTCTCCTCGCCTTCCTTGAGGCTGATCGAATTGACGATGGTCTTGCCCTGGACGCACTTCAGCCCGGCCTCGATCACCTCCCACTTGGAGCTATCGACCATGATCGGCACGCGGGCGATATCGGGCTCCGCCGCCAGCAGGTTCAGGAAGGTGACCATGGCCTTCTCGGAATCGAGCAGGCCCTCGTCCATGTTGACGTCCAGCACGCTGGCGCCGGCCTCCACCTGCTGGCGGGCCACGGCCAGGGCGGCGGGATAGTCGCCCTCGCTGACCAGCTTGCGGAAGCGCGCCGAGCCGGTGACGTTGGTCCGCTCGCCGATATTGATGAAGGTCGGTCTCATACGCGTCTCAGGGCTCTTTAAAGCCGGCGAAGTCGAGCCCGGACGCGAGCGCCCTCCCCTCCCGGCGGGAGCGGAGGGCGGCTGCGCCGCTAGGGCTTCTTCACCGCGATACAGTCGATCTCGACCATCTGGCCGGGACCGACGAGGGAGGCCACCTGGATGGTGGTGCGGGTGACCTTGTTGGGTTGGGCGGCGGTTCCGAAGTGGCGCAGATACGCCTTCATCATGCCGCCGAAGTCCATCTTGCCGCCGTTGGCCGGGTCGCCGACCAGATAGACGTGCATGGAGACGATGTCGCCGGCCGTGACGCCCTGGGCGGCCAGGGCGGCCTCGATCTTCTTGAACACCGACTCGGCCTGGGTCTCGGTGTTTCCATAGTCGGGGGCCGCGCCGGCGGCGGGCGGGGCCACCGGATCGGGGGTCAGGCCGCTGACGTAGATGGTCTCGTAGCCGGCGGGGACCTTGGCCGAGGTGGAGAGCGGCGACTTGGCGTCGCCCATGCGGACCACGCCGCTGTCGGCGGCGAAGGCGGCGCCGGCCAGGGCCGAGACGGCGGCGGCGAGGGCGAGGGTCTTGAAGGGGGTCATGGCAGCGGGGCTCCTGGGCTGGCGCTTGTTGTCGCCGCCGCAATAGAGGCCCAGCCGCGCCCGCCGTGAAGCCGGTAAGCGTCGCCGCGGACGCGAACCGCCCCGGCGCCGGATTGGGAGGCGCCCTGCCCGCGCGCCGGTCGCCGACCACTAGCCCTCGCCCCGTCCGAAGGATGGGGAGAGGGTTGGGTGAGGGGTGCGGCCGCGTGACGGATCCTCGCCGAAAGGTCCAGCGGGCGGCGAGCCCCCCTCACCCCACCCTCTCCCCCGCGAGCGGTGGAGAGGGCTCCAGGCTGCGCGGTCGTGGGTTTCACGACGCCATCTCAAACGGTTCCAGTCCCGCCAGGCGCAGGGCGGTCGGGCGCTCGGGAAGCTGGCGCGGGGCCATGCCCTTCACCGAATCGGCCACGTGCCGGATGTGATCAGGCGTGGTGCCGCAGCAGCCGCCGACGATGTTGACGATGCCGCTTTCGGCCCACTCGTGCAGCCTGCAGGCGGTGTCGTGCGGATCCTCGTCGTACTCGCCCATGGCGTTGGGCAGGCCGGCGTTGGGATAGGCGGCGACCAGGGTGTCGGCGATGCGCGACAGCTCGGCGATGTGCGGGCGCATCAGCTCGGCGCCCAGGGCGCAGTTGAGGCCGATGGCGAAGGGCTTGGCGTGGCGCACCGAGTTCCAGAAGGCTTCCACCGTCTGGCCCGACAGGGTGCGGCCGGAGCGGTCGGTGACCGTCCCCGAGATCCAGATCGGCAGGGGCTCGTAGCCCTCGTCCTGAAGGTCAAGGATGGCCTTGATCGCGGCCTTGCAGTTCAGGGTGTCGGTGATGGTCTCGATCAGGAAGAGATCGACGCCGCCCTCGTGCAGGGCCTGAACCTGTTCGCGGTAGGCGGCGTAGACCTGGTCGAAGGTCACCGTGCGCGCGCCGGGGTCGTTCACGTCCGAGGACATGGAGAGCATCCGGTTCAGGGGGCCGATGGAGCCGGCGACGAAGCGCGGACGCGACGGGTCCTTGGCGGTCCAGCGGTCGGCGACCTCGCGGGCGATGCGGGCGCCGGCCAGGTTCAGGTCGCGCACGGCGCCTTCCAGCTCGTAGTCCGCCTGGGCGATGGTGGTGGCCGAGAAGGTGTTGGTCTCCGAGATGTCGGAGCCGGCGGCGTAGTAGGCGTCGTGCAGGCCGGCGATGATGTCCGGCCGGGTCAGGCACAGGATGTCGTTGTCGCCCTTGATCTGGACGGGGTGGTCCTTGAAGCGCTCGCCGCGGAAGTCGGCCTCGGTCAGGCCCTCACGCTGGATCATCACCCCCCAGGAGCCGTCCAGCACCAGGATGCGGTCGCGCGCGGCGGCCTTGAGGGCGGCGATGCGTTCGGCGCGCGACTGGGTCATGCCTCGTCTCCTTGCGTGGGGGCGGCGCTCTCGCGCAGGCCCAGCACCCGGCAGATGGCGTAGACCAGGTCCGCCCGGTTGAGGGTGTAAAAGTGGAAGTCTGAGAAGCCTTCTTCCTGCAGCCGGGCGCACATCTCGGCGGCCACCGAGCCGGCGATCAGGCGGCGGGTCTCGGGATCCTTGTCCAGGCCTTCGAACAGATTGCCCAGCCACGCCGGCAGGTCGATGCGGCAGGCCGCGGCCATGCGCTTGAGGCCCTTGAAGTTGGTCACCGGCATGATCCCGGCGCTGACCGGGATGGTCACGCCCGCCCGGCGCAGCTGCTCGTGGAACCTCAGGAAGCCGTCGATGTCGAAGAAGAACTGGGTGATGGCCCGCGTCGCGCCGGCGTCGACCTTGGCCTTGAGCACGTCGATGTCGTGCGCCACCGAGGGGCTCTCGGGGTGCACCTGGGGATAGAGGCTGACCGACACCTCGAAGGGCGCGATCGCCTTGATCCCGGCGGTCAGCTCGGTGGCGTTCAGGTAGCCGTCGGCGCGGGGCGTGTAGGCTCCGCCGATCTGGCCGGGCGGGTCGCCGCGCAGGGCGACGATGTGGCGGATTCCGCTGTCCCAATAGGCCTGGACCACCTCGTCCACCTCGGCGCGGGAGGCTTCCACGCAGGTCAGGTGGGCGGCCGGCTTCAAGGTGGTTTCCTTGAGCATCCGGGTGACGGTGCGGTGGGTGCGTTCGCGCGTCGAGCCGCCCGCGCCATAGGTCACCGAGACGAACTGCGGGTTCAGCGGCTCCAACCGGCGGATGGCCTTCCACAGCTCCAGTTCGGCCTCGTCCGTCTTGGGCGGCGAGAACTCGAACGAGACGTTGAGGGCGCCGCGCTGGCGGGCCCCGGCGCGGGCGACCGGACCGAGGGCGGAGGAAGAGATGGGGGCGTTCATGCGATGCGCCTGATCCGCGCCACACTACGCTCGGCGCTCCAGATTTTGACGGTGAGGCCGCCCGGCGTGGCCGGCGGCAGGGCGGTGGCCTGGACGTTGTCGAGACCGGCGGCGGCAAGCCACCGCTCCATCTCGTCGTCGAAGAAGCCGAGACGCCGATGCTGGTGCTCGGCGCGCAGGAATTCCAGGTCGTGGGGCGCGAAGTCGACGATCAGCAGACGCCCGCCCAGGCCTACCAGCCGGCCGGCCTCGGCCACGGCGGCGGCGGGCTCGCCCAGGTAGTGCAGCACCTGGTGGACGACCACGAGGTCGGCCTCGCCGTCGGCGAGATCGGTCCCGAGAATGTCGCCATGGCGCAGCTCGAAGGCGCCAAGGCCGGCCGCCGCCACGTGATTGCGGGCGACGTTGAGCATCTGGCGCGACAGGTCCAGCCCCACGGCGCTCTTGGCCCGGGCGCCCAGCAGGGTCAGCATGCGGCCGGTGCCCGAGCCCAGGTCGACCAGGCGCTTGAAGGGCCCTTCGCCCGCCGCCTTCAGGATGGCGGCCTCGACGGCCGCTTCCGACACGTAGAGCGAGCGGATTTCGTCCCAGCGCTCGGCATTGTGGGCGAAGTATTCGTTGGCCTCGCTGGCGCGCTCGGCGGCGACGGCGGTCAGCCGGTCGGCGTCGCGCTGCAGGGTCGCGTCGGTGGGCGAGATCTGGGCCAGGATCTGGTCGGCCAGGCTGCGCGCCGCGCCGGTTCCCACCAGGCGGTAGAACACCCAGGCCCCGTCCGGAAACCGCTCCACCAGGCCGGCCTCGGCCAGCAGCTTGAGGTGGCGCGACACCCGGGGCTGGCTCTGGCCCAGGACCCGGGTCAGTTCCAGCACCGCCAGTTCCTCGCGGGCCAGCAGGGCCAGGATGCGCAGGCGCGTCGGCTCGCCGGCCGCGCGCAGCATCTCCACCACCTGGTCCGAGGTCATCGCCATGGGTGATATAAAGATATCTTTATGTGGGAATGTCAAGCGTGAGATTGGCCGCCGGAACCGACCCGGAGAGCGCCTCACCCCCGTAAATCACCGTAGTTTACGGTGATGTCGCCCCGGCCCTCGGCGCAAGGCGATGAGCAGGATGACTGCATTCGCGTTTCGGACAAGCGCCGAGTACGCCACCTCTTCCCCGGCGTCGGGGGGAAGAGGTTTGAGGTCGACCTAGTCCGGGACCGGGTTCACCAGGTCCTCCCCGGCGAAGAAGCGCCGCAGGTTCTCGCGGGTCAGGGCGACCATCCTGGGCACGGCGGCGGCCGTGGCGCCGGCGGTGTGGGGGGTGAGGACGGTGTTGGGCACATCGGCCCAGCGTTCGGGCGGGGTCGGCTCGGCGCTGAACACGTCGAGGGCGGCCATGCCTAGGCGGCCGTCCTTGAGGGCGTCGATGAGGGCGTCCTCGTCAATCACCTGGCCCCGCGAGACGTTGACCAGCAGGCCCTCGGGACCCACCGCTTCGATGACCTCGCGCGTGACCAGTCCGCGGGTTTCCTCGGTGACGCGACAGGCCACGACCAGGATGTCGGACGCCCTGGCCAGGTCCAGCAGGCTCTCGGCGCGCGGCCAGGGGGCGTCCGGCTTGTCGCGCGGGCCCCACCAGGCGATCTCCAGGCCGAAGGCGGCCGCCCGCTCGGCCAGCGCAACGCCGATGCCGCCCAGGCCCACGATCCCCAATCGCCGGCCTCGCAGCGACGGGGTGATCATCTTTTCCTGAGGCTTCCAGGCGCCGGCGCGGACGACACGGTCGCCCTCGACGATCCGCCGCCACGCCGCCAGCACCAGGCCCATGGCGTGGTCGGCGGCGTCCTCGCTGTTGACGCCCGGGGAATGGCTGACCTTGAGGCCCCGCCCCCGCGCCCAGGCCAGGTCGACGCCGTCGAAACCGGCCGTGAAGCAGGCGATCAGGCCCAGTTTCGGCAGGCTTTCGGCCAGGTGCTTGTCGACCGGAAACTCGCCGGCGACCACCAGGGCCTGGATCACTTCGGTCGCCTCCAGCGGCGGGCCTTCCCAGAAGCGCCAGACGGAATAGTCGGCTTCCAGCACCGGGCTGAGGAACGCCAGGTGCGGCTGCATGATCAGGAGGGCGGGTTTGTCGGACATCGTCTTCTTCTCCTTAGGCCCAAGATTACGCCCCTGGGCGGGGCTGACCAGAGACCGCGGCCGGGTCATGATCCGAGGCGGAGGACCAGATGGACCGGATCGCCGTCATCGGCTGCTCGGGCGGCGGCAAGTCGACCCTGGCGCGCAAGCTCTGCGCACGGCTGGGGCTGCCGGCGGTGCACCTGGACGTGCTGTTCTGGCGGCCGGGCTGGGTCGAGAGCGACGACGCCAGCTTTCACCAGCGGCTGTCCGACGCCCTGGCGGGAGGCCGCTGGGTCAGCGACGGCAACTTCTCGCGCCACGGCGACCTGCACTTCGCCGGCGCCGAACTGATCGTCTGGGTCGACCAGCCGCGGGCCGTCTGCGTGCGGCGCGCCCTGTGGCGGGCGGTCACCCAGTTCGGCCGCAAGCGCGCCGACATGGCCGAGGGCTGCCGCGAGAAGATCGACCCCAAGTTCATCGCCTACATCTGGACCTGGAACCGCGTGACCCGGCCGCGCATCGAGGCGGCCCTGGCCGCCCACGCGCCCGGCACGCCGATGGTGCGCCTGACCAGCGACCGGGCCATCGCCGAATGGCTGGAGGCCTTCGCGCCGGGCTGAAAACCGCCCATGGTGAAGGTTGGGGGACGCAAGACATGCCCGAAGCGGCCAGGACCGACCGATGCTACGACCCGCGCCTGGGCGCGATCCTGGCCGTGGCGGGCGCGGGCCTGTTCGCCCTGGCCGTGTGGCGCATGGGCCTGGGCAATGGCGGCGGCTGGGATCCGCGGATCGCGTGGGCGCTGACGCCGGCGTTCGTCGCGCCGCTGGCCTTCTACCTGGTGTGGTCGCGGCGGATCGGCGTCGGGGGCGCGATCGGACTGACGATGGGGCTGACCCTGGTCCACTTCGTCGCGATCGCCGTCGCCTCGGCCGCCTATAAGCCGCCAGTGGACGTCAGCATCCTGCACATGCTGGACAACAACATGGCCCACTGGGCCCAGCGCCAGCGCGACTACGAACGCCAGGTGATCGAGGCCCAGGCCGGCGCCTGGCGCGGCGGCTTGCTGGGCGGGGCGGTCGGGGCCTTCGGCGCCTTCGCCCTGATGCTGCTCTACGGCCGTTCGGTGCGTCGGCCCTCCGCCCTGGCGGCGATGGCGGCGACGGGGGCGGCGCTGACGCTGTGGGGCGGGGTCGCCCTGACCCGGACGCTGCCCAACCTGATGAGCCCGGCCCAGTTCGCGCTTTGGCTGTTCCTGCCATGGCAAGGCCTGTTCGGCGTGGCGGCGGCGTGGCTGCTGCACGACCCTAAGCTGAGCCGTGCGGCCTGAATCAACGCCGGCGACGCAACGCTTCGTAACTTCGGGGGTTTGGTGAAGCGCGGCCGGTGCGCCGTGACAGACTTCGGAGACCTCCCATGAAGCTGAAGCTTCTCATCCTGGGCGGCGCCTCGCTGGCCCTCATCGCCGGCGTGGCCGACGCCAAGACCCACCGTCACGCGGCGGCCGGCGGCAGCGGCGGCGCCTACGCCCCGCCCTCGCAACCGATCCCCTACGACCAGGTCGACAAGTACGTGAAGGGCAACGCCAAGACGCGCGCCTCGATCGTCGCCTCGGCCGGCCAGGCCGACACCGGCGCGGCGGCCAACGCCTCGGCCACCACCTCCACCGGCATGGGCGCCAATTCCGCCTCGGACATGGGCGCGCCCAGCGCGGCCCCCGCACCGGTCAACCCGGCCCCCAACACCAGCGACACCGGCGCGGCGGCCGGCCAGGCCCCGGCGCCCGCCACCCAGGACAACGGCCCCGGCACGACCGGCGCCACGCCGCCAACCCCGCCCTCGGCGGGCGGCAGCACCAACGCCCCCATGGGCACGCCCCAGAGCGGCTCCACCGGCCAGCCGCCGCAATAGGCGCGGCGCCCCGGCGACAAGGCAAACGGCCCGGCCTCTCGCGAGACCGGGCCGTTTTGTTACGGGTCGAGGCCTTGCGCCCTAGCGCCCGAACTTCTGGAACTTGATGCGGTGGGGGATCAGGCTGTCGGCGCCCAGGCGGCGCTTCTTGTCTTCCTCGTAGGCTTCGAAGTTGCCTTCGAACCATTCCACGTGGCTGTCGCCCTCGAAGGCCAGGATGTGGGTCGCCAGGCGGTCCAGGAACCAGCGGTCGTGGCTGATGACCACGGCGCAGCCGGCGAATTCCTCCAGCGCCTCTTCCAGGTTCTGCAAGGTCTCGATGTCGAGGTCGTTGGTCGGTTCGTCGAGCAGGATGACGTTGCCGGCCTCGGTCAGGGTCTTGGCCAGGTGGACGCGGTTGCGCTCACCGCCCGAGAGCTGGCCGACCTTCTTCTGCTGGTCGCCGCCTCGGAAGTTGAAGGAGCCGACGTAGGAGCGGGTGTTGATCTCGCGGTTGCCCACCTTCAGCACGTCCAGGCCGCCGGAGATTTCCTGCCAGACGGTGTGGTTGGGATTGAGGGCGTCGCGGCTCTGGTCGACGTAGGCCAGCTTGACCGTCTCGCCCAGGCGGACCGAGCCGGAGTCCGGCTTTTCCTGGCCGGTGATCAGCTTGAAGAGGGTCGACTTGCCGGCCCCGTTCGGGCCGATGACGCCGACGATGCCGTTCGGCGGCAGCTTGAAGCTGAGGCCCTTGAAGAGGACCTTGTCGCCGTATTCCTTCTCCAGGTTCTCGACTTCCAGCACCACATTGCCCAGGCGCGGGCCGGGCGGGATCTGGATGACGGCATGGGTCTGGGCGCCGCGGGCCTGTTCGGCCTCCTGCATCATGCGGTCGTAGGCGGCCAGGCGCGCCTTGGACTTGGACTGGCGGGCCTTGGCGTTGGAGCGGACCCACTCCAGCTCCTTGGTCATGGCGCGCTGGCGGGCCTCGCTCTCGGACTGCTCCTGCACGATGCGCTTGGTCTTCTGCTCCAGCCAGCCGGAGTAGTTGCCCTCGAAGGGGATGCCCTTGCCGCGGTCCAGCTCCAGCGTCCACTTGGTGACCTGGTCCAGGAAGTAGCGGTCGTGGGTGACCAGGATCACGCAACCGGCGAAGTTTTCCAGGTGGTGCTGCAGCCAGGCCACCGACTCGGCGTCCAGGTGGTTGGTGGGCTCGTCGAGCAGCAGCATGTCGGGCTTGGAGAGCAGCAGGCGGGCGAGCGCGATGCGGCGACGCTCACCGCCCGACAGGTTGTCCACCGGCCAGTCGTTCGGCGGGCAGCGCAGGGCGTCCATGGCCATCTCGATCTTGGAATCGATGTCCCAGGCGTCGGCGGCGTCGATCTTTTCCTGGAGGGCGGTCATCTCCTCCATCAGCTCGTCGGAGTAATCCTCGCCCAGCTTGGCGGCGACCTCGTTGTAGCGGTCGAAGATCTGCTTCTCGGGGCACCAGGCGATGACGTTGCCCCAGACGTTGAGCTGGTCGTCGAGCTGCGGTTCCTGCTGCAGGTAGCCCATCTTGACGCCGTCGGCGGCCTTGGCCTCGCCGTTGAACTCGGTGTCGAGGCCGGCCATGATCTTCAGCAGGGTGGACTTACCCGAGCCGTTGACGCCGACGACGCCAATCTTGGCGTCCGGATAGAACGACAGCCAGATGTTCTCGAACACCTTCTTGCCGCCGGGAAAGGTCTTCGACAGACCCTGCATCTGAAAAATGTACTGGGCGGCCATGCGGTGTCGGCGCTCCGAAATCCGGCTGTGTGGAAAGTCGGGGGCGGAAATAGCGAGGCGGCCGCCAGGATGCAACGTTGACAGGCGCGGCGTCTCGGCGCGAGGCTCTCGGACAGGACGAGAAGGAGGGCGCGCGATGAGGGCGACACTGCACGACGGCCGCCGCAGCGATCGCGGCCGGACCGGGGCCCGCTGAGGGCCAAGCCCTTCCCCGCGGAGGCCGCGCGCCTCCGCCATCTGGACGACCCATGACCCATTCTCACGACGCCGGCCCCGCGCCGGCCGACCGCCCCTGCGTGGCCGATCCCGCCACGCCCGGCGCGGCCGAACTCGCCCGCCGCATCGCCGCGCGCGAGGCCACCGCCCTCGAGGTGATGCAGACGCACCTCGCCCGCATCGCCGAAACCGAACCCACGATCCACGCCTTCGCCTACCGCGACGACGAGGCCGCGCTGGAGGCCGCCGCCGAGGCCGACGCCGCCCTCGCCCACGGCGAGCCGATCGGGCCGCTGCACGGCGTGCCGGTGAGCATCAAGGACTGGATCGAGGCCGAGGGCCTGCCCTGCGACGGCGAACTCGACGAGCCTGGCGGCTATCGCCCCAAGCGCGACGCCCCGGCGGTCGCCCGCCTGCGCGCCGCCGGCGCCATCCTGCTCGGCAAGACGGTGACCCGGGAGGGCAAGGCGCACCAGCCTCGGCCGAACAATCCGCACGCGCCCGACCACTGTCCGGGCGGCAGCAGTTCGGGCGAGGCCGCCGCCATCGCCGCGGGCGCCTCGCCGCTGGGGCTCGGCAGCGATTCCGGCGGGTCGATCCGGTTGCCGGCGGCCTGGTGCGGACTCTATGGGCTGAAGCCGACCCAGGGTCGCGTGCCCCTGACCGGCCACCTGCCGCGCCTCGGCCACCTCAGCGACCCGCGCACGGCGATCGGTCCGCTGGCCAGGCGGGCGGAGGACCTGGCGCTGGCGCTGAAGGTGATCGCCGGGCCCGACGGCGCCGATCCGTCGGCCCATCCTGTCCCGCTCGGCGACACGGGCGCCGTGGAGGTCCGAGGCCTGCGCGTCGGCCTGACCGACCTCGGCGGGACGGACCTGACGCCCGAGGCCTGGGCGGCGACGCAAGGCGTGGCGCGGCGGCTCGAGGCCCTGGGCGCGGCGGTCGAGCCGCTGGACCTGCCGATCCTGGACGAGGCGCTGGACGTCAGCCTGGCCTACTGGGCGCGGCCGGAGTCGGTGTCGCACCGGCAGTGGCGGCCCTGGGGGCCAAGCCGGCTGACCGCCGACCAGGTGGAGGAAAGCGTGTTCCGCTGGGAGCGGCTGCAGCGGCGCATGGAGGCGCTGATGAGCGAGTGGGACGTCCTCCTCTGCCCCGCCACGCCCTGGCCGGCGCCCGATCACCGGCTGCTGGACGCGCGGGACTATCTCTACACCCTGCCCTTCAGCCTGACCGCCCAGCCGGTGGTCGTCGTCCCTGCCGGGCGCGCGGGCGCCCTGCCCCTGGGCGTCCAGATCGTCGGCCGACGCTGGCGCGAGGACGTGGTCCTGGCGCTGGCGATGGCCCTCGATCTGGACCGCGCGTAAACCATTGGTTAACCCTCTCCCGTCGGGAGGGGCGCATGCGTCTGAGTGTGGTGATGGGCGCGGTGGCGCTGTTGGCGGCGGCGGCGACACCGGCCGTGACGGCGAGCGCTCGACTTCAGAATGGGAATGCCGTGGCACGCTCCGATCCATCAAGCGCCAGTCCTGACGATCGCTCGATCACTGTCACCGGCGGAGTCGACCCCACGCTCGGTTGGATCGGCTCGGACGAGAAAGCCCAAAGCTCCGGGGTTCTGGCAGAGGCGATAGTGGCTGGAGCCCAGTCCATCGTTGCGGCCAACGATCCGACCCGCCACGCCATCATCGCCCTCAACCCCCACGCCCTGGCCGACGCCCGCAAGCTGGACGCCGAGCGAAAGGCCGGCCACGTCCGCGGGCCCCTGCACGGCGTGCCGATCCTGCTCAAGGACAATATCGAGAGCGCCGACGGCACGGCGACCACCGCCGGTTCGCTGGCGCTGAAGGACAACGTCACGAACCGCGACGCGCCCCTGGTGCGGCGGCTGACCGACGCCGGGGCGGTGATCCTGGGCAAGACCAACCTGTCGGAATGGGCCAACTTCCGGTCCAGCAACTCGATCAGCGGCTGGAGCGCCATCGGCGGCCAGGCGGTCAACGCCCGCGACCCGCGGCGCACCCCCTGCGGCTCGTCGGCCGGCAGCGCCGTGGCGGTGGCCCTGGGCTATGCGCCGGCGGCGATCGGCACCGAGACCGACGGCTCCATCACCTGCCCGGCGGCGGTGAACGGCATCGTCGGGTTCAAGCCGACGGTCGGCCTGGTCTCGCGCACCCGCATCGTGCCGATCAGCCACAGCCAGGACACCGCCGGCCCCATGGCCCGCACGGTGCGCGACGCGGCCATCGTGCTCACCGCCATCGCCGGCTCCGACCCCGAGGACGCCGCCACCCGCGAGGCCGACGCCCACAAGACCGACTATGCCGCCGCTCTGGACGGCAAGTCCCTGAAGGGTGCGCGGATCGGGGTGTTGCGCTTCGCCGCGCACTTCCACGGCCCGACGGAAAAGGTGTTCGACGCCGCCCTGGCGCGAATGAAGGCCGCCGGCGCGATCCTGGTGGAGATCGACGCGACGCCCGACCGCCAGGCCATCGGCGCGGCGGAGCTGACGGTGCTGCAGACAGAGTTCAAGGTCGACCTCAACGCCTACCTGGCCTCCACCGACCCGGCCAAGGTCAAGACCCGCACCCTGGCCGACCTGATCGCCTTCAACACCGCCCACGCGGACGTGGAGATGCCCCTCTTCGGCCAGGAGACCTTCGAGGCCTCCCAGGCGACCAAGGGGCTGGACGACCCGGACTATCTGAAGGCCCGCGAGACCGCCCGGCGGCTGGCCGGTCCAGAGGGCATCGACAAGCTGCTGAAGGACAACAACGTCGTCGCCCTGGTCGCCCCCACCCTGGCGCCGGCCTGGCTGATCGACGACGTGCTGGGCGACCGCTACCTGGGCGGCGGGGCCGGCAGCGTGGCGGCCATCGCGGGCTATCCGCACCTGACCGTGCCCATGGGCGACGTGAAGGGCCTGCCGGTGGGGCTGTCGATCATCGGCCCAGCCTGGTCGGACGCGCGCGTCCTCAGCCTCGGCTACGCCTTCGAACAGGCCAAGGCGCCCTGAAAAGTGGCCTTGGGTTGACCGGCCTCAAGGCGAAGCTTGGCCGATGGACCTAGCAGGACCTCCGTGAAAGGAGGGCCGCCAATGGTCTCCAGACGGATTCTGATCGCCGCATCGGGCATCGCCGCGGTGGCTGGTGTGGTCGCCATGGGCGCGATCACCGAAAAGGGCGCCATGGCCGCCAGCGGCTGGGGGCCGAGGGACGGCACGGCCCAGCTGACCAGCGGCGGCTGCCAGGGGCCGAACGCCGAGCGTTATTGGCTGAGCTCGCGCTGCGACCCGGCCGAGCATGCCCGGGCCCAGGCCGCCATCGCGCGGCTACGCGCCTTCTATGTCTCCGTGGGCGGCCCAGATCAGGCCGAGGCCAGGATGCTGGACAGCCTGGTGGCCGGCCGCAACGTCCGCTTCTATCCGCCCGGCGAGATGCCGAACGGCGACCTCGGCAACTATTCGCCGGTCGCGCCCTTCCGCGTCCTGATGCTCAACGCCGGCTGGCTGGACAATATCGAGGGGCGCGAGAACCCCAGGCTGAAGGCCGACGAGCTGGTGGCCGACATGGCCGGCACCATCTTCCACGAGAACATCCACAAGGGGCAGAGCGTCATCAAGTACGCCAGCCCCTACTACCGCGAGACCGAGGCCTGGGGGACGACCCTGGACCGCATGGCCCGCTGGATCGACCATCGCCTGCAGGTGCTGGACACCATCACCGATCCGGTGAAGTTCCAGGCCGAGCAGAAGCTCATCGACGGGCTGTTCGGCGCGTGGCTCAGCAAGGCCGGGCCGGAGCTTTTCGACATGGTCAACCAGCACCAGATCGACAGCCTGCCGTTCAAGGGCCCCTGCGGCGTCACCGGCCACATCATCGGCAACGCCGACCTCAACGTCGCGCGCAAGGCCATCAAGGCCTGCCGCGAGCGCACCCGCGCGCGCCTGGCGCCGGGGACCCAGGGCCCGGTGCGCCAGCAGCGCGACGCCGACAAGCGGCCGCTGGACGACCTGGTGATGCGCTTCCCGTTCTTCTCGATCGCCGACATCCGCGACCAGGACCGGGGCCGGGTCTGCAACACCGGCATTTCGGTGGGCCAGACCCTGCTGGAGGCCAGCGGCCGGGCCGACCTGGCCGACCGCGGCGCCTATCCCATGGTGACCGTCCAGTCCGCCCATATGGACGGCGACCTCTGCCGCATCCGCGTGAACTTCCAGCGCTACACGCCGCCAGGCGTCACCGTCGAATGCGCGGTGAGCATGGTGGAGTTCAACACCGAGTTCGGCCGCGCCATCGCGATCAGGGGCGGCGGCGGACGCTGCGGCTGACAGGGCCGCGGCCCTTGGTGTAGTGAGCGGCCATGTCTTCCTCACCCACGGGCGCCCTCGTGCTGTTTTCGGGCGGCCAGGACTCCAGCGTCTGCCTGGCCTGGGCCCTGGCGCGCCATGACCGCGTCGAGACGGTCGGCTTCGACTATGGCCAGCGCCACGCCGTCGAACTGAGCCAGCGCGGCGCGGTGCGCGCCGCCATGGCCAAGGCCTTTCCCGAATGGGCCGCGCGCCTGGGCGACGACCACATGCTCGATATCAGGAGCTTTGGCGCCATCGGCGAGACGGCCATGACCACCGAGCGGGCCATCGAGGTGGCCGAGAACGGCCTGCCCTCCACCTTCGTGCCCGGCCGTAACCTGGTGTTCCTGACCTATGCCGCGGCCCTGGCCGACCGGCGGGGGCTGAAGTCGCTGGTGGGCGGCATGTGCGAGACCGATTTCTCCGGCTATCCCGACTGCCGGCGCGACACCCTCGACGCCCTGCAGGCCGCGCTCGGCCTCGGCATGGGCCGCGACTATCCCATCGAGACGCCGCTGATGTGGCTGACGAAGGCCGAGACCTGGTCCCTGGCCAAGGGCCTGGGCGGCGAGGCGCTGGTCGAGCTGATCGTCGAACACAGCCACACCTGCTACCTGGGCGACCGCAAGCACCGCCATGCCTGGGGCTATGGCTGCGGCGCCTGCCCGGCCTGCGAGCTGCGCGCCAAGGGCTGGGACGCGTGGGTGGCGGACGGCCGGCCCGAGATCGCGCCATGACCTATTCGGTCAAGGAGATCTTCCTGACCCTGCAGGGCGAGGGCGGCCAGGCGGGCCGGCCGGCGGTGTTCTGCCGCTTCGCCGGGTGCAACCTGTGGACAGGGCGCGAGGAAGACCGCGCCGGGGCCGTCTGCACCTTCTGCGATACCGACTTCGTGGGGACCGATGGCGAGGGCGGCGGCAAGTTCAGGACAGCGGACGACCTGGCACGGGCCATCGCGGCGGCCTGGACCGGCGCGCCCGAGAACCGCCTGGTGGTGATCACCGGCGGCGAGCCGCTGCTGCAGCTGGACGCACCCCTGATCGAGGCCCTGCATGGCGCCGGCTTTTCCATCGCCCTGGAGACCAACGGCACCCTGCCCGTCCCGCCGGGGGTCGACTGGATCTGCGTCAGCCCCAAGGCCCAGTCCGAGATCGTCCAGCGGCGCGGTCAGGAACTGAAGCTGGTGTTCCCCCAGAAGGGCGTCGATCCGGCCCGTTTCGCGGGCTGGGATTTCGAGCGTTTCTACCTGCAGCCCCTGGACGGGCCGGACCGCGAGGCGGCCACCCGCGCGGCCATCGCCTATTGCCTTGAGCACCCCCGCTGGCGTTTAAGCGTCCAAACCCACAAATACCTGGGCATCGCCTGATCGATCGGCGCGGGCCCGACAGATTTCCGGACAATGATCGAACCCCTCTTCGAGATCACGAAGGTCGCGACCTTCGACGCCGCCCACCGCCTGCCGAACGGCCCGCAGGACAGCCCCTATACGCGCCTGCACGGCCACTCCTTCCAGGTCCAGGCCACCGTGCGCGGCCCGGCCCAGGGCCCGGTGGGCTGGGTGGCCGACCTGGCCGAGCTGGACGGCGTGCTGAAGGCCGCGGCGGCCGAGCTGGACCACTCCATGCTGAACGAGCATCCCGGCCTGGAAAGCCCGACGCTGGAAGCGCTGTGCCTGTTCTTCGCCGGCAAGCTGTCGCCCCGGTTCCCGGGGCTCTGCCGCATCACCGTCTCGCGCCCCACCATCGGCGAAAGCTGCTCGATGGCGGTGGGCTGACGGACTCGCGTCGCCGCTCGATCGGCAGCTCGCGAGAGCCCGCGCCAATGATCCTTCTCCCCTTGCGGGAGAAGGTGGCGGCGAAGCCGACGGATGAGGGGTTGTCGGAACGCCGCGGGTTAGCCTGCCAGACGATAGTCTCGATAACCTCGTCGACCCCTCATCCGACCTCCTTCGGAGGCCACCTTCTCCCACAAGTGGAGAAGGACGGTTGCGGCATTCCTTCGGGTCTGGCGCGGTCGCCTCGGCGGTCTAGCCGCGTACGGCCTAGTCGACCATCACGCCGGCTTCCCCTTCCCGCCTCTTCGGCCCGCGATAGTTGGGGTCGTTGCGGCGGCGGCGGTCGGGGCCGAAGTAGTCGGGCGTGCGGATGAAGGGGCGCGGGTGCTCCACGATCTCGGTGATGCGGTGGATGATGCCGCGGGCCGTGATCGGCTTGGCCAGGAATTCGTTGGCGCCCACGTCCCGCGCCTCGCCGATGCGGCGCAGGGTCGAATGGCCGGTGATCATGATGATCGGGACCATCGGATTGGGGCTGTCGGGCGAATTGCGCACCAGGCGACAGAAGTCGATACCGTCCAGGGGCTGCATGGCCAGGTCGGTCATCACGATGTCGATGTCTTCGCGCCGCAGCACCTGCAGCGCCTCGGCGCCGTCGGCCGCCTCGTAGATATGTTTGACGTCGATGGCGCGCAGGATCTCGGACAGTAGAATCCGCATGTGGTGGTTGTCGTCCACCAGCAGGATCTTCAGGAGATCGAACCGCACGAAGGCCCCTCAGCCGCGATGGCGCCCATCCCGCCGCGCCACAGGCGCCGCGCCGGGGCGACGGCGTGTCTTACGCCGCCGGTTTTCGCAAGGTCAAGGTGAACGCGCGCTCAGTCGGCTTCCCGACCTAACTGTACTTTTAAGAGCAAAAACAACGCCCAAGGCGAGTTTATCGGCGGCCGTCCACGCCAGGCGCGAAGGCCCCGCCGCCGGTCTGGGCCCGGTGGCGCAGGAAGGCGTCGGCCAGCACGCAGGCGACCATCGCCTCGGCCACCGGCGTGCCCCGGATGCCGACGCAGGGGTCGTGCCGGCCCTTGGTGCGCAGCTCGATCTCCGCGTTCGACTCGTTGATCGAGCGGCGAAGGGTCAGGATCGACGAGGTCGGCTTGAACGCCACCCGCGCCACCACGCTCTGGCCGGTGGAGATGCCGCCCAGGACGCCGCCGGCGTTGTTGGAGAGGAACAGGGGACCGTCGTTCCCGGCCCGCATCTCGTCGGCGTTCTCCTCGCCAGACAGGGCGGCGGCGTCGAAGCCCGCGCCGATCTCCACCCCCTTGGCGGCGTTGATCGACATCAGGGCGCCGGCCAGCTCGGCGTCCAGCTTGCCATAGATCGGCGCGCCCCAGCCGGCGGGCACGCCCGTGGCCTCGACCTCGACCACCGCGCCGGTGGACGAACCGGCCTTGCGGACGGTTTCCAGGTGCTCTTCCCAGACGGCGACCATGTCGGGGTCGGGGCACCAGAACGGATTCTCGGTGACCTGGGCCCAGTCCCAGCGGGCGCGGTCGACCTTGTGCGGGCCGATCTGGACGAGGGCGCCGCGCACCGTGATCGCATCGCCCAGGATCTTGCGCGCGATCGCCCCGGCCGCCACCCGCGCCGCCGTCTCGCGGGCCGACTGGCGCCCGCCGCCGCGGTAGTCGCGCACCCCGTACTTGGCGAAATAGGCGTAGTCGGCGTGGCCGGGCCGGAATGCGGTGGCGATCTCGGAATAGTCGCGGCTGCGCTGGTCGACGTTCTCGATCATCAGGGAGATCGGCGTGCCGGTGGTCACCTGGCCGCCGGTGCGATCGTCCTCGAACACCCCCGACAGGATCTTCACCGCGTCCGGCTCCTGGCGCTGGGTGACGAACTTGCCCTGGCCCGGCCGGCGCTGGTCCAGCCACACCTGGATCTCCTCGGCCGTCAGCGGGATGCCCGGCGGGCAGCCGTCGACCACGCAGCCCAGGGCGGGCCCGTGGCTCTCGCCCCAGGTGGTGACGCGGAACAGGTGGCCGAAGGTGTTGTGCGACATGGCCGCGCTCTTAGCCGGTTTTCAGCGGCTGCGGAAACCCGGCGACGTCTAGTTCTCTTCCCCCTGGCTTCGCGTGGCGGAATTGGATCGGCGCCGCAGGCGACGAGACGATGGGGGCTCCAGCGGAGTACCGATCGTCCGCGCCAAGCTGGAGCCCCCTCCACCGCTTCGCGGTCCCCCTCCCCCACCGCTTCGCTCTGGGGAGGAGAAGAGGTCAGGCCGCCCAGGCCGCCGCGAAGCGGCGCAGGAGGGTTCGCGCCGAGCTTTCCACCGGGCGCTCGTCGGCGGCCAGGCGGATGTAGAGCGAGCCCTGGGGGTGGGCGCCGCGGGCGGGCAGGCCCTGGCGTTCCAGGCGCACCAGGCCGCGCTCGGCGGCCTTGCGGGTGATCCAGACGATGCGCCGGCCCAGCGGCGTCTCGATGGCGACGCGGCCGCCCTCGGCCAGCACGGCCGGCGCCAGGCGAGCGGTGATCCACAGGTCGTCGCCCCGCACCTGGGCCTCGTCGTCGGCGCTGATGGCGATGGTGAAGGTGACGTCACCGGCGCGCAGGCGTTCGTTGTCGCGAAGGCCCGCCGGCAGGGTGATCCGCAGCCGCCGACCGTCTGCCAGCGCCACGTCGCGCTCGCCGCCCTCGAGCGCCATGCGGGGCGTGATGGCCAGGCGGTCTTCAGCCACCGGCGGCGGCGCGGGCAGGGCCTTGGGCTGCCCCTGCAGGATGCGGTGGGCTTCCATCGCGGCGCGGAAGGCCTCGGCGTCACCGCCCGGACGGTCGGGGTGCAGCCGCTTGGCCGCCTCGCGGAATGCGCGCCGCGCGTCGGCCGCGGTGGCGAGCGGCCCCAGGCCTAGGATTTGGCGGGCTTGAGCGAGGGAGAGCGGCAATCCGGCGGCGGGCATGGCCCAAGGCTGGCCGGAGTCCCGTCAATGTTCCGTTAAGGCTGACAGAAAGGTGCGGCATGGCCCGCTGATCGGCTATAGGGCGGGCATGAAGGACGCGCTGATCCCGCCCTCGCCCGCCGAGGACGACTATGTGAAGTCGGTCACCGAGGCCGAGCCCCTGCCGCTGCTGCCAGACGGCGACCCCCTGGCCCTGTTCGAGACCTGGCTGCGCGAGGCCCTGAAGAGCGAGCCCAACGACGCCAACGCCATGACCCTGGCGACGGCGGACGCCGACGGCCTGCCCAACAGCCGCATGGTGCTGCTGAAGGGCGTCGACGCGGGGGGGTTCGTGTTCTTCACCAACACCGAGAGCGCCAAGGGCCGTGAACTGGCGGCCAACCCCAAGGCGGCCCTGACCTTCCACTGGAAGTCCCTGCGCCGCTCGGTGCGCGTGCGCGGCGATGTCGAGTCGGTGACGGCGGAGGAGGCCGACGCCTATTTCGCCACCCGCGCCCGCGCCTCGCAGATCGGCGCCTGGGCCTCCGAGCAGTCGCGCGAGCTGCCCGACCGCTTCGCCCTGGAAAAGCGGGTGGCCGAGGTCGGCCTGCGCTTCGGCATCGGCAAGGTGACCCGCCCGCCCCACTGGTCCGGCTACCGGGTGAAGCCGCGCACCATCGAGTTCTGGCGCGACCGGCCGTTCCGCCTGCACGAGCGTCTGGTGTTCGTGCGCGAGGGCGCCGGCTGGACCACGAAGCGCCTGTTCCCGTGAGAGAGCGGCTCGCAACGGCGCACCACGTCAGCCTTCTCCCCTTGCGGGAGAAGGTGGCCCCCGCAAGGGGGTCGGATGAGGGGTCGAGAAGCGCTTCAAGTCTAGGGTCCGGCAGGACAACCGCCTCCGGTCCGTCGACCCCTCATCCGGCTGCTGCGCAGCCACCTTCTCCCGCAAGGGGAGAAGGAAGAGCCGTGGCGGCCCCATAGTGAGCGACTTGCCGCTGACTGAAGGCGAGGCCGCCGCCTGGCTGGCCCGCGACGCCGACCAGGTGATCGACACCTCGTGCGCCCATGTGTTCCTGAAGGGCGACATCGCCCTGAAGGTGAAGCGGCCGGTGGACTTCGGGTTCCTGGACTTCTCGACCCTCGAGAAACGCCGCTGGGCCCTGGACCGGGAGCTGGATTTCAACCGCGCCACCGCGCCGGACATCTATCACCGCGTCCGGCGCATCACGCGGACGGCCGGCGGCGGGCTGGAGCTCGACGGCGGCGGCGCCCTGGTGGACTACGCCCTGGAGATGCGCCGTTTCGATCCCAAGGCGGTGCTGTCGGAACAGCCGCAGGCCCTGACCGGTGAGCTGGCCGAAACTCTGGGCCGGACCATCGCGCGAGGCCACATCGGCGCACGGGTGAACCTGGACGGCGGCGGGGTGAAGGCTCTGGGCTACACCATCCGCACCAACGCCGAGCACCTGCGCGCCCTGGCCGACCGGCTGGGAGCGGACACCGTCGAGCGCGTGGTCACCGGCACGGACGCGGAATTCGCCCGACAGACACCGCTGCTGGAGGCGCGCCGCGCCGCCGGCTTCGCGCGCCAGAGCCACGGCGACCTGCACCTGGGCAACATCCTGCTGGAGGACGGGCGGCCGATCCCCTTCGACTGCATCGAGTTCAACGACCTGCTGAGCGAGATCGACACCCTCTACGACCTCGCCTTCCTCTTGATGGACCTGTGCTTCCGGGACCGCGCGCCGGCCGCCAACCGAGTGCTGAACACCTATCTGGACGAGGCGGCGCGGGGCATGCCGGCGGGCCTGCTTGAGGGCCTGGCGGCCCTGCCGCTGATGCTGTCGGCCCGCGCCTCGGTGCGCGCCCACGTCGCCGCCTACCAGGGCGAGGTCGAGCTGGCCCGCGCCTATATCGCCGCCGCCGAGGCGCACCTGAAGCCCGCGCCGGCGCGGCTGATCGCGCTCGGCGGCGTGTCGGGCACCGGCAAGACGACCCTCGCCCGCCTCGTGGCCCCGGGTGTCGGCGCCGCCCCCGGGGCGGTGATCCTGCGCTCGGACGAGGTGCGCAAACGCCTGAAGGGCCTGGGTCCCACCGAAGCCGCTCCGGCTAGCGCCTATTCGCGCGAGGAGATGCAGGCGGCCTATGCGGCGATGCTGGCGGAGGCGCAGACCGCGCTGAAGGCCGGCCGCTCCGTGATCCTGGACGCTACCTACATGGACGGCGCGAACCGCGACGCCGTCGGCGCGATGGCCGCGCGGCTGGGCGTTCCCTTCGACGGTGTCTGGCTGACCGCGCCGGCCGCTGTGCTGGAGGCGCGGGTGGCGGCGCGGCGCGGCGACGCCTCCGACGCGACGGTGGCGGTTCTGCGCCAGCAGCTCGCCCGCGATCCCGGTCCGATGACCTGGCGCGCCGTGGACGCCTCGGAAACAGACGCCGCAGCCGCCGCCATCGCCGCTAAACCGCCGGGCGATTGACGCCACGCGGCCCACACGATCATGGTTTCAGAACAAGACTTAGGGAGAACGCCCATGCTCGGGCTGATGCAAGACTGGCCGCTGACGGTCGACAAATTCCTGACCCACGCCGCCCAGTGGCATGGCCGCCGCGAAGTGGTCTCGCGCTCGGTGGAAGGGCCGATCGTGCGCACCACCTACGCCGAGTTGGAGCAGCGGGCCAAGCGCATCTCCAACGCCCTCCTGGCCATGGGCGTGAAGCCCGGCGACCGGGTGGCGACCCTGGCCTGGAACTCCGGCCGGCACATGGAGGCCTGGTACGCGATCATGGGCATCGGGGCGGTCTGCCATACGCTCAACCCGCGCCTCTTCGCCGACCAGCTCTGCTACATCATCAACCACGCCGAAGACCGGATCATCTTCACCGACCTGACCTTCCTGCCGGTGCTGATGGAGCATCGCCACCAGATGCCGACGGTGGAGACCTTCATCGTCCTGACCGACCAGGACCACATGGCCAAGGTCGACCTCAAGGGGGCGCTCTGCTTCGAGACCCTGGTCGAGACGCATTCGCCCGACGCCAAGTGGGGCGGCTTCGACGAGAACACCGCCGCCGGCCTCTGCTACACTTCCGGCACCACGGGCAATCCCAAGGGGGTGCTCTACTCCCACCGCTCGAACTTCCTGCACACCCTGGTGACGGCCCAGACCGACGTCATGGGCATCGGCTCGCGCGACGTGGTGCTGCCTGTGGTGCCGATGTTCCACGCCAACGCCTGGGGCCTGACGTTCACCTGTCCGGCCATCGGTGCCAAGATGGTCATGCCGGGCCCCAAGATGGATGGCGAATCCATCCTGGAGCTGATCGAGACGGAGGGCGTCACCTTCTCGGCCGCCGTGCCCACCGTCTGGCAGATGCTGCTGCAGCACATGCGCGCGACGGGGGCGAAGTTCTCGACCCTCAAGCGGGTGGTGATCGGCGGCTCGGCGGTGCCTGAGGCGATCATCCGCGCCTTCCACGACGACTATGGGGTGGAGGTGATCCACGCCTGGGGGATGACCGAGACCTCGCCGCTCGGCACCCAGGCCTCGCTGACCGCCGAACTGGCCGAACTGCCCTATGACGAGCAGATCCCCTATCGGCTCAAGCAGGGCCGCCCGCCGGCCGGCGTGCAGCTCAAGCTGACCGACGACGAGGACAAGCGCCTGCCCCACGACGGGACCACCTTCGGCCGGCTGAAGATCAAGGGGCCCTTCATCGTCGGCCGCTACTTCAAGGGCGACGGCGGCGAGATCCTGGACGAAGAGGGCT
The DNA here is from genome assembly GCA_018241335.1 of Pseudomonadota bacterium. GTDB lineage: Bacteria > Pseudomonadota > Alphaproteobacteria > Caulobacterales > Caulobacteraceae > Acaudatibacter. The sequence continues at coordinate 6,693 of JAFEEA010000015.1, read as the reverse complement.
TCTTCGACACCGGCGACGTGGCCACCATCGACCAGCACGGCTTCATGCAGATCACCGACCGCGCCAAGGACGTGATCAAGTCCGGCGGCGAGTGGATCAGCTCCATCGAGATCGAGAACATCGCCTGCGGCCACCCCAAGGCGGCCCTGGCGGCGGTGATCGGCGTCGCCCATCCCAAATGGGACGAGCGCCCGCTGCTGCTGGTCCAGCTCAAGCCCGGCGAAACGGCGACGCGCGACGAGTTCCTGGAGTTCCTGGTCGGCAAGATCGCCAAGTGGTGGATGCCCGATGACGTCCAGTTCGTCTCGGAAATCCCCCTGGGCGCCACCGGCAAGATCGACAAGAAGCTGATCCGCCAGCGGATGGCCGGCTACGTCCTGCCGACGGCCGAGCCGGTGGGCTGAACCAGCGCAACCAGGTCGCTCTCGTCCTTGAGGCCGACGCCGGTTAGGCCGCGGTCCAGCGCCTGGCGGATCAGCCAGGCGATCCTGCCGGCCGCCGCGTCGTAGCCCAGGCCTTCCGGCCGGATGTTGGAGACGCAGTTGCGCTCGGCGTCGGTGCGCCCCGGCCTCGGATCGAAGGTCAGGTAAGCGCCCAGGCTGTCGGGCGACGATAGGCCCGGCCGCTCGCCGATCAGCACCAGCACGGCGCGGGCGCGAAGGGCCTGGCCGATGGGATCGCCCAGGGCCACGCGGGCCTGAAGCGCGATGGTCACCGGGGCGAGGGTGAGGCCCCGGAGGCGCGGCGTCAGGGCCGCCAGCAGGGGCGGCGCGTGCGCCTGGACCGCTTGGGCCGACAGGCCGTCGGCTAGGACGATGGCGAGGTCGCTGGGTCCGTCGGCGGCGAGGTCCGTGTCCGCCGCCAGGGTCCGGCCAAGGTCCGGGCGCAGGAGATAGGTCCGGCGGTCCGGGACGGCGCTGGCCGCCCGCAGGAACTTGTGGCCCAGGCTCTCGACCGCCGTCGCCAGGGCGTCGGCATCGAGGCTCGCGTGCACCGCGTCGCGGGCGCGGGCGTGGGCCAGGGCGAAGGCGAGGACGTCGTCGGTGGCCTGGGCAGGGCCGCTGCGGCCGAGACCCACCCGCGCCGTTGTCAGGGCGCGAAGGCGCGCGGCGAGGTCGGTCGGCGTGAGGTCAGAGCCCATCCAGCCGCTCCAGCAGCTTGAGGCGCGACGGCGGCGGCAGGGGCCGGCCGGCCTCGTCCGCCAGGCCGGCGCCCACCAGCCAGGCCTCGAACTCCGGCGCCGGCTTCAGGCCCAGCAGGCGGCGCACATAGAGGGCGTCGTGGAAGCTCGTGGACTGGTAGTTCAGCATCACGTCGTCGGCGCCCGGCACGCCCATGACAAAGGTCACGCCCGCCGCCGCCAGCAGGGTGAGAAGGACGTCCATGTCGTCCTGGTCGGCCTCGGCGTGGTTGGTGTAGCAGACGTCGCAACCCATCGGCAGACCGAGCAGCTTGCCGCAGAAATGGTCCTCGAGGCCCGCGCGGATGATCTGCTTGCCGTCGTAGAGGTATTCGGGGCCGATGAAGCCGACGACGGTGTTGACCAGCAGGGGGTCGAACGCCCGGGCCACCGCATAGGCCCGCGCCTCCAGGGTCTGCTGGTCGACGCCGTGGTGCGCCCCGGCCGACAGGCACGAACCCTGGCCGGTCTCGAAATACATGACGTTGTCGCCCAGCGCGCCGCGCTTCAGGCCGAGGGCCGCCTCGCGCGCCTCGGCCAGCAGGCTAAGGGAGACACCGAAGCTGGCGTTGGCGGCCTCGGTTCCGGCGATGGACTGGAACACCAGGTCCACCGGCGCGCCGCGCTCGATCAGGTCCAGCGTCGCGGTCACGTGGGTGAGGACACAGGCCTGGGTGGGGATGGCGCCCTCGTGGATGATCTCGTCCAGCAGGCGCAGCAGCTCGCCGATCACCACCGGGCTGTCGGAGGCCGGGTTGATCCCGATCACCGCGTCGCCCGAGCCCAGCAGCAGGCCGTCGATGATCGCGGCGGCGACGCCGGCGGGGTCGTCGGTGGGATGATTGGGCTGCAGGCGGGTCGAAAGGCGCCCGGGAAGGCCCAGGGTGTTGCGGAACCGCGTGGTCACCTTGGGCTTGGACCCGGCCAGGATCAGGTCCTGGTTGCGCATGATCTTGCAGACGGCGGCGACCATCTCGGGCGTCAGGCCAGGCGCCAGGGCGGCCAGGGTCGGGGCGTCGGCGGCGTCGGACAGCAGGAAGTCGCGAAAGTCGCCCACCGTCAGGGCGGCGATCGGGGCGAACACCCCCGCGTCGTGGGTGTCGCAGATGAGGCGGGTCACTTCGTCGGTGTCGTAGTCGACCAGGGGTTCGGCCAGGAAGCGCTTGAGCGGCACATCCGCCAGGGCCATCCGCGCGGCGACGCTTTCCTCCAGCGAGCCGGCGGAGAGGCCCGCCAGGGCGTCGCCCGAGCGCAGGGGCGAAGCCTTGGCCATGAGGGTCTTCAGGTCCGGGAAGGGCCAGCGCTGGTTAGCCATCGCGCCGCCTCGCCGCTGGGGGTCAGACCAGGCGCCAGGTGCTGTCGACGCCCGGCGGCCCGTCGACCGCGACCTTGCCGGCCTTGGCCAGCTCGATCATGTGCGCCAGCACCGAGTGCGAGGCGGCCGGATAGAGGCGGGGATCCACGCCGACGTACATCTTGGGCACCATAGCCTTGATGTGGGTCTCGCCGGCCTGAAGCTGGGCCAGGATCTGGCGCGTGCGGTCGTGGCGATGCTCGATGTAGGCGTCGATGAAGGGCGTCACCTCGGTGATCGGCGGCCCGTGGGTCGGCCACAGGGTCTGGAAGTTCCGCGCCTTGATCAGGTCCAGGCTGGCCAGGTAGGCGCCCATGTCGCCGTCCGGCGGCGTCACCACCGTGGTCGACCAGCCCATGATGTGGTCGCCGGAGAAGAGGGCGTTCTCTTCCTTCAGCGCATAGCAGATGTGGTTGGAGGTGTGGCCGGGCGTGGGGATCGCCTCCATGGTCCAGCCGTGCCCGGTGATGGTCGACCCGCCGCAGACCGAGACGTCTGGCATGAAGCTCTGGTCATGGCCGGCCTCGAGCCGCACCTCGCCCTCGTGATGATGATGCTCCACCGCGCAGCCGTAGATCACCGCCCCGGTGGCGGCCGCCAGGGGTTTGGCCAGGGGGCTGTGGTCGACATGGTGGTGGGTGATCAGGATGTGGCTGATCCGCTCGCCGTGGGTTGCGTCGAGGATCGCCTGCAGGTGGTCGGCCATGTCCGGACCGGGGTCGATCACGGCCAGCCCCTCGCCGCGGCCGATGATGTAGGTGCCGGTGCCCTTGAAGGTGAAGGGGCCAGGGTTGTTGGCGACCACGCGCCGGATGAGGGGCGTGAGCTGGTCGCAGGCGCCGTACTCGAAGGTGATGTCGCGGACGTAGGGGATCATGGCGCCATCTGAGCCGCTAAGCGTCGGCAATACAAGCCGCCGCGGGGGGCTTGCGCGCGCACTCAATGAAGGCGAGTTTGCGGCAGTTGAACCACTGGAAGCTGTCATGCGTCATCTTCAGTCTGCTCTCGCCGCCGCCGCCCTGGCGTTGTCGGCCCCCGCCCTCGCCTTGGCCGCCGCCGACACCGGATCGCAATCCGGCCAATCCGCCACGGGGACCAATGCCGCGAATCCGCCGGCCGCCGCCGCACCGGCGGTCGACCCCAAGCACGATCCCAACAAGGTCATCTGCCACACCATCACGCCCACCGGCAGCCGGCTGGGCGGCGAGCGCATCTGCCAACCTCGGCATGTCTGGGAAGAGCAGGCCCGAAACGCCAAGGACATGGTCGACCACAACGTCAGCGCCGCCCTGCAGCGCACCCCTCCGGGCAACTAGACCGGGCGGAAGGCGCGCGACGCCTCAGGCGCCCAGGACGCCCGACAGGTCGTAGCCGGCCCCGGCGCCCAGCGAGACCAGCGCCTCGGGGCTGCGATCGCCGGCCTGCGCCTGGCCCATCGACCAGGCCGTGATCGACCGCGTGCCCGAGCGGCAGAAGGCCAGCACCTTGCCGCCCGCCGCGGCGGCGGCGTCACGGGTCGCCTTGGCCTGCGCTTCGGTGGGGCGGCCCATCACGGGAATGTGGACATAGGCCAGGCCGTTGGCCCGGGCCTGGGCCTCGATCTCGGCGCTGGTCGGCTGGCCGGGCTGCTCGCCGTCCGGCCGGTGGTTGATGATCAGCCTGAAGCCCTGGGCGGCCGCAGTGGCGACGTCGCCCGGCGCGATCTGGGGGCTGACGGAGAAATCGTCGGTGACGGTGCGGAAGTCGCTCATGGTTCACCCTCGTCGGCCGCTCTGGGGCGGCGCTCGTTGACATCATCCGGGGCGCCGGTCAGTTTCGCTGCGCCCGCGGCCGCTTCGGCCGCCTGCCAGAGCGGCCGATGTTTCGTTTTCTACTGCGCCGCCTGATGGTGGCGATCCCGACCCTCTTCGTCGTGATTACCGTGGCCTTCTTCATGATGCGGGCCGCGCCTGGCAACCCCTTCGACCTTGACCGCAAGCTGCCTCCCGAGATCGAGGCCAACGTCAAGAAGAAGTTCCACATGGACGAGCCGCTGGTGCAGCAATACGGCCGCTATCTGGCCGGGGTGGCGCACGGCGACTTCGGCCCGTCGCTGAAGTACCGAGACAAGAGCGTCCTCGACGTCCTCAAGGAGAACTACCGGGTCAGCCTGACCCTGGGCCTGATCTCGATCACCCTGGCGTCGCTGGTGGGGGTCAGCCTGGGCATCCTGGCGGCGCTGCGCCAGAACGGAGCCCTCGACTACAGCGTCATGGCCATCGCCATCCTGGGCGTCTGTATCTCAACCTTCGTGACCGCGCCCCTGCTTCAACTGGTGTTCGGCTCGAAGCTGGGCTGGCTGCCGATCGCGGGGTGGGACAACGGGGCCCTGAAGAACCTGGTGCTGCCGGTGATCGTGCTGTCGCTGCCCCAGATCGCCATCATCTCGCGCCTGACCCGCGCCGGCATGATCGAGGTGCTGCATTCCAACTATGTGCGAACGGCCCGGGCCAAGGGCTTGCCGGAACACCGCATCGTCAGCCGCCACGCCCTGCGCGCCGCCCTGCTGCCGCTGGTGAGCTACCTGGGCCCCGCCTGCGCCGGCCTGCTGACGGGTTCGCTGGTGGTGGAGAAGATCTTCGGCCTGCCGGGGCTGGGCAAGTTCTTCGTGCTGAGCGCCCTGCAGCGGGACTACACCGTGGTGATGGGTATGGTGATCATCTACGCGGCCCTGATCCTGGCGCTGAACCTGGCCGCCGACCTGCTCTACGCCGCCCTCGACCCGCGGGTGCGGGTGTCGTGACCGACCTTTCCATGAACCCCAACCCGCTCTCGCGCCATCGCGACGGGGCCATGGCCGCCGTCAAGGGCCGCAGCCTGTGGGACGACGCGCGCCGGCGCCTGATGCGCAACCGCGCCGCCGTCACCAGCATGGTGGTGCTGATCGTCCTGGTCGCGGCCGCGATCGTCGGCCCCTACCTGACGCCGTTCCGCTATGACGTGATCAACAAGAACGACGTCTGGATGGCGCCCATGACCGGCGGCCACCTGCTGGGGACCGATTCCCTGGGCCGGGACCTGCTGGCGCGGCTGCTGATCGGACTGCGGGTCTCGCTGGCGATCGGGGTGGTGGCGACGTCGGTGTCGCTGGTGGTGGGCGTCGTCTGGGGCGCGACGGCCGGCTACATCGGCGGCGCGACGGACGAGGTGATGATGCGCATCGTCGACGTGCTCTATTCCCTGCCGTTCATCTTCTTCGTGATCCTGCTGATGGTCACCTTCGGCTCGAACATCGTGCTGATCTTCGTGGCCATCGGGGCGGTGGAGTGGCTGACGATGAGCCGCATCGTGCGCGGCCAGACCCTGTCGCTTAAGCAGAAGGAATTCATCGAGGCGGCCCGCGCCAACGGCCTGGACCGGGGCGCCATCGTGCGACGCCACATCGTGCCCAACCTGCTGGGGCCGGTGGTCGTCTATGTCACCCTGACCATCCCGGCGATCATCCTGGCGGAGAGCTTCCTGAGCTTCCTGGGCCTGGGCGTGCAGCCGCCGATGGCTTCGCTGGGCACCCTGATCGCCAATGGCGCACAGGACATGGAGCTGGCCCCCTGGCTGTTGATCTTCCCCTCGGTGACGATGGTGGCCACCCTGATGTGCTTCAACTTCATCGGCGACGGCCTGCGCGACGCCATCGACCCCAAGGATCGCTAGGCCCTCGTCCGCAAGACGGCCGACGCATCACGCTTCGAGAGTTCACTGTCCGATGCGCAAGTTCCTCGCCAGCTTCTGTCTAGCTGCGGTCACGCTGGGCCTGCTCGGCTGCCAGGCGAAGCCCCAGCGTCCCCCCTGCCCGGCCGGCAAGCTGTGCCTGCTGCTGGGCAACGGCTCCGAACCGGCAACCCTGGATCCGCACAAGTCCACCGGCACCTGGGAAGACCGCATCCTGTCCGACCTGGACATGGGCCTGACCCAGGACGATCCCGCCGGGCGGCCCATCCCGGGCATGGCGGAGCGCTGGGAAACCTCGCCCGACGGCCTGGTCTGGACCTTCCACCTGCGCGACGCCAAATGGTCCGACGGCGAGCCGGTGACGGCCGACGATTTCGTCTACTCCTTGCGGCGAATCCTCAGCCCGCAGCTCGCGTCCGAATATTCCTACCTGCTCTATTTCATCAAGAAC
>JAFEEA010000159.1 GCA_018241335.1 Pseudomonadota bacterium | reverse complement strand
GGCCGAAGACCATGCCCTGGCCCTCGGCCGCGCCCTGCAGGAGGTCCAGGCCGCCACCGAGGCGAAGTCGCGCTTCCTGGCCAACATCAGCCACGAGATCCGCACGCCGATGAACGGAGTGCTGGGCGTGCTGCACCTGCTCAAGTCGCAGGGCCTCTGCGCCGGGGGCGACGCCCTGATCGACGAAGCCCTGGCCTGCGGCGGCATGCTTCAGGCCCTGCTCGACGACGTCGTCGACTTCTCGAAGATCGAGGCCGGGCGACTGGAGCTGAATCCCGAGGCCCTGGACCCGGCCGCGGTGGTGCGCGGCGTGGTCAACCTGATGGCCCCGCAGGCCTCGGCCAAGGGCCTGGCCCTGGCCGTCGAAGCGGCGGCCGATCTCGGGCTGGCGAAGGCCGATCCGGCGCGCCTGCGCCAGTGCCTCTTCAACCTGATCGGCAATGCGGTGAAGTTCACCGAGCGGGGCGCCGTCACCGTGCGCGCCGCCTGGCGCGGCGCCGAAGGCGGGGCCCGCCTGCGCTTCGAGGTCCAGGACACGGGGATCGGCATCGCCGAGGACGCCCAGGCGCTACTCTTCGAGCGTTTCCAACAGGCGGATTCGTCCACCACCCGGCGCTTCGGCGGCTCGGGGCTGGGCCTCGCCATCACCCGGCGGCTGGCCCAGCTGATGGGCGGGGACGTCGGCCTTTCCTCGGTCGAAGGGGTCGGCTCGACCTTCTGGCTGGAGATCGCCGCCGTGCGGGCCGAGGCCGCGGCGGACGACGCCGACGCGCCGGGGCCGGCGAGCCTGGACGACCTCAGCATCCTGCTGGTCGAGGACAACGCGACCAACCGGCTGATCGCCGGGCGCATCCTGGAGGGCCTGGGCGCCACGGTGCGCTGCGCCGAGGATGGCGAACGCGGCGTCGAAGCGGCGCGGCACGAGGCCTTCGACCTTATCCTGATGGACATCCAGATGCCGGGCATCGACGGCCTGGAAGCCACCCGCCAGATCCGCGCCTTGCCGGGCGCGGGCGCCCGTACGCCCATCATCGCGCTGACCGCCAACGTCATGAGCCATCAGCGCGAGACCTACCTGGCCGCTGGGGTCGACGGCGTCGTCGGCAAGCCCATCTCTCCCACCGCCCTGGCCGCCGAGATCGCACGCGTGGCGCGCACGGCGAACGCGGCCTCCTGATCGCCGCGCGAGGCCGTCGGAGCCGGCCAGCGACGGAACGGGCCGACAGGCGCGTGCCAAGGGCAAGGGACGGCGTCGACGGGGGACGCCATTGGAGTTCTCGTCGAATGGGATTCTGATGGCGCCGTCGCGCCGCGCCCCGGCGTGGGCTCTCGCCCACGAGAACGCCGGCATGGAGCGCGGGACGTGAACGAGGTGAGGCTTGAGAACGGGGGTCGCGGACACGGACGACGAACTGGTCGCGCGCGCGGGTCGCGGCGACCCGGCGGCCGTGCGTGCGCTCGTGGCCCGCAAGCTGCCGCGCATCCTGGCCCTCGCCCAGCGGATGCTGTTCGACGCCGCCGAGGCCGAGGACGTGGCCCAGGAAGCCTTCATCCGCATCTGGAAGCATGCGCCGAACTGGCGCCCGGGCGAGGCCAAGTTCGACACCTGGCTGCACCGCGTGGCGCTAAACCTCTGCTACGACCGCCTGCGCCGACGGCGAGAGCGGCCGACGGCGGAAACGCCGGAGCAGGAGGATACGGGACCGGCGCCGGACCGGGGCCTGCACGCCCTGGACGTGGGCAAGCGGGTCAACGCCTCGCTGCAGGCCCTGCCGCCGCGCCAGCGCGAGGCGATCGTCCTGTGCCACTATCAGGAACTGGGGAACATCGAGGCCGCGGCCCTGATGCAGGTCAGCGTCGAGGCGCTGGAAAGCCTGTTGTCGCGCGGGCGCCGCGCCCTGCGCGCGGCCCTGGCCGATCTGGCGGACGGGGGCTGACGGCGTCATGGTGAGAAACACGCCCGAACAGGGGATGGGGGCATGACCGAGGAAAGGTTCGCGGCGCTGGCCGCCGCCTATGGCGCCGACATCGGCCGCTGGCCCGAAGGAGAGCGCGAAGCCGCCCGCCGCCTGGCCGGCGACGGCGCGGCCATGGCCGCCCTGGAGGCGGAAGCGGCGCTGGATCACCTGATGTGGCAGGCGGCGACGCCCGCCCCCGGCCCTGCCCTCTCCGACGCCGTTATCGCCATGGCGCCTCGAGCCCGGCCGGCGCGCGGGCCCGTGCTTCGCTGGCTGACCGGCATCGGTGTCGGCGCGGCCCTGGCCGCCGCCGGCGCGACCGGAGCCGCGGTGGGCGCCGTCCTGACCCCGCACGCCCTGATCAACGCCGTCCTGCCGGCGCACGCCGCCCCCGCGGCCGAGGAGACCATGGCCTTCGACAGCGGCTGGACGGGGGACGCCGGATGAGCCAGCGCAGCCTGATCATCGGCCTGCTGATCTCGCTGGCGATAAACTTCTTCCTGCTGGGCGCGGGCGCGACGGTGCTGGTCATCGGCGCGCGCCTCGCCAAGCTGCGGGCGGTGGCCGCGGCGCCGCAGGGTCCGTTGCAGCCGATCCGCCGCGCCGCCCTCGCCCTTCCGCCCGGGCCGCGCGGCGACTTCGCCCAGGCCGTAAAGGCCGTGAACACCGCCGAGCGCCAGAACACCCTGGCCGCCCGCCAGATGCGCCAGGAAGCCTGGACGGCCCTGGGCGCCGACAAGGTCGACGCCGCCGCGATCAAGGCCAAGCTGGACCAGGCGCGCCAGATCGAGAGCGGCGTTCGCGGCAAGGTCGAGGGGGCGGTCGTCGATTTCGCCGCCACCCTGCCTCAGAACCAGCGCGCCCTGGTAGGCCAGGAGTTGCGCCCACAGCCGCCGCTGCAGCCCCAGGCGCCCGCCGCCTCAGCGGCCCCAAATCGGTGATGATGGCGACAGCGCCGACCAACTCCTGAAACATTACTGATCCTTAGCTTGACGGGAGGGCGCGCGGCCTGACGGTGCGCCTTACGAAACGGCCGTGGCGCCGAGGAGACCAGAATGACGTCCATGGATCGCCGGGTGTTCCTGGCCTCGGCGAGCGCCGCCGGACTTGCCGCCGCGGCGGCCCCCGCGAAGGCCGCCCTGCCCCTGGGCCCGCCCGTGGCCGGTGTCCGACCGGTGACCGAGACCCTGTTCGGCGTCACCCTGACCGATCCCTATCGCTGGATGGAGACGCCCACCGATCCCGATTGGCGACCCTGGCTGCTGGGCCAGAACGCCTATGCCCGCCAGGTCCTCTCCCAGATTCCCGGCCGCGACGTCCTGGCCGAACGGATCAGCACCGTCACCGGCGGCCTGACGGCGGTGGCCGGGGTGCAGGGCGCGGGGCCGTTCGTCTTCGTCGAGGTGCGGCCCGCCGGCAGCAACACCTTCAAGCTCTTCGTGCGCGAGCCCGGCGTGCCCGAGCCGCGGCTGCTGCTCGATCCCGACAGCATGGCCGCCGCCGACTCCCACATGTCGCTGGACTATTGGCTGGCCTCGCCCGACGGCGCCCACGTCATCGTCGGAACCTCGCCGGCCGGGTCCGAGGACTCGACCCTGAGGATCATCGACACCGCCACCGGCGCGCTCCTGCCCGAAGCCAGCGACCGCGCCCAGTTCGGCAGCCCCTGCTGGCTGCCCGACGCAAGCGGCTTCTTCTTCGTTCGCCTCAAGGCCGGCACGAAGCACGGCGATCCGGACCACTACGCCGACAGCGTCAACTGGCTGCACCGTCTGGGCACGGACCCGGCCACGGACGTCAGGATCCTGGCCAGGGGCGTCGATCCCGACGTGGCGATGCAGGACATCGACGTGCCGATCGTCCTGGCCCAGCCCGGCGCGCCGGTCGCCCTCGGCCTGATCGCGCGGGGGGTGCTGAACGAGGTCGAGCTCTACGCCGCGCCCCTGGACCAGGTTCAGGCCGGCAAAGCGCCCTGGCGGCCGGTCTGCCGCTTCGCCGACGACGTCACCGGCGTCGCCCAGCACGGCGAAGACCTCTACCTGCTCACCCACAAGAACGCGCCGCGGTTCCGCCTCTTGAAGACCAGCGCGGCCAAGCCGGACCTGGCGAGCGCAAAGGAAGCCATCCCCGAGGGCGATGCTGTCCTCAAGGGAATCTCGGCGGCCCGCGACGGGGTCTATGTGCAATCGCTGGCGGCGGGCCTGGGACGCCTGTCGCGCCTCGCGCCCGACGGATCCCTGACCCCGGTGAACCTGCCCTTCGAAGGCTCCATCGGCCTGCTCAGCACCGATCCCCTGGCCGACGGTTGCTGGTTCTCGCTGGAGAGCTGGGTGCGGCCTCCGGTGATCTGCCATGCGGCCCCCGACGGCGTCGTCACCGTCACCGACCTGGCCCCGCCGCCGCCTTTCGACACCGCGAACTACGAGAGCGCCGAGGTGATGGTCACCGCCCGCGACGGCGTGAAGGTCCCGCTCTCGATCGTCTACGCCAAGACCGCCAAGCGGGACGGGACCGCGCCGCTCTATCTGGAGGCCTACGGCGCCTACGCCATCGACATCGACCCCGGCTTTTCGCCCCGCTTCCTGCCGTGGCTGGATCTCGGCGGCGTGTGGGCGGTGGCGCACGTGCGCGGCGGCGGCGAACTGGGCGAGGGCTGGCACAAGGCCGGCCAGAAGCTCACCAAGCCCAACACCTGGCGCGACGCCATCGACTGCGCCCGCTGGCTGATCGCCGAGACGTGGACCTCGCCCGGCAAGCTGGCGGTGGAGGGGACCTCGGCCGGCGGCATCATGGTCGGCCGCTTCCTGACCGAGGCGCCGGACCTCCTGGCCGTGGCCGTGGTCCGCGTCGGCGACTCCAACGCCACCCGCTTCGAGTTCATGGAGGCGGGCCCCGCCAATGTCCCGGAGTTCGGGACGATCAAGGACCCGGACGGGTTCAGGGGGCTGCTGGAGATGGACGCCTGCCAGCACGTCGTGAAGGGAACGGCCTATCCCGCCGTGCTCCTGACCACCGGCCTCACCGATCCCCGCGTCGCGCCCTGGGAAGCCGGCAAGTTCACCGCCCGCCTGCAAGCCGCCACGACCTCCGGCAAGCCGGTGATCCTGCGCGTGGAGACCGACGCCGGGCATGGCCTGGGCTCGACGCGCAAGCAACGCGACCTGGAAAGCGCCGACACCTACGCCTTCATCCTCTCCCAGACCGGCGATCCAAGATTCGCGGTGAAGTGATCGTCGAGGGCCTGAACCCCTCACCCTCCCATGGCTTCGCCACGGGCCCTCCCTCTCCCTGTAGGAGAGGTGTTTCGAGCCGTGTCCGGAGGCGCATTTTGTCCCTTCTCCCAGAGGGAGAAGGAGGGGCCCGCGCCGCAGGCGCGGGAGGATGAGGGGTTACGCCCTCACCGTCTTCACGCCACCGCCTGGTCCTCGGCGTCCATCAGGCCGGGCTGGCGGATGGGGATCACGAAGCTGGCCGTGGTCCCCTGGCCGGGCTGGCTCTCCAGCTCCAGCACGCCGCCATGCATCTCCACCAGGGACTTCGACAGGGCCAGCCCCAGCCCCGTGCCCTGCTGTGTCTTGGCGTGCTGGTTCTCCACCTGCTCGAAGGGCCGGGCCAGGCGCGCCAGGTCGTCCTTGGCGATGCCGATGCCGGTGTCGCGCACGCTGACGCGCACGCGCTGGCCATAGCTGTCGTTGCGGGTCTCCGCCCGCACCGTGATCTTGCCGCCCTTGGGGGTGAACTTCACGGCGTTGGACAACAGGTTCAACAGCACCTGCTTGATGGCCCGGTAATCGGCGTCGATCTCCGGCAGGGGTGGCAGGGCGACCTCGATGTAGAGGCCGGCGTTCTCGGCCCGGTTCTTCACCAGCCGAACGGAATCCTCCACCAGGGAGTCGATCGACACCGGCTCGAAGCGCAGGTTCATCTTGCCCGCCTCGATCTTGGACATGTCCAGGATGTCATTGATCAGGGCCAGCAGGTGCTCGCCGGACTTGTGGATGTCGGCGACGTATTCCTTGTAGCGGCGGTCGCCCAGCGGGCCGAACATCTCGCCGGCCATGATCTCGGAAAAGCCGTTGATGGCGTTCAGCGGCGTTCGCAGCTCGTGGCTCATGTTGGCCAGGAATTCGCTCTTGGCCTTGTTGGCGCCCTCGGCGCGCACCTTCTCGGCGGCGTACTTGTGGGCGAGTTCGGCGGTCTGTTCCTGGGCGCGCTCCAGGTTGACGACCATCAGCTGCAGCTGTTCCTCGTTGCGCCGGCGCGCCTCGTCCTGGGTCTTGATGGCGGTGATGTCGGCGGCGGCGACCACCAGGCCGCCGTCGAAGGTCCGGCGCTCGGCGATCTGGATCCAGCGCCCGTCGTTTAGCTCGGCCTCGCGGACGCCTTCGACCTCGGTGGCCAGCTCGCGCTTGATGGCCAGGCGAACGAAACGCAGCACGTGGTCGCGCTGGGCGCCCGGCTTCAGAACCTTGGGCTCGATGCCGAAGAAGTCGCGGTAGTTCGAATTGCACATCAGCAGCCGGCCGTAGCGGTCCCAGAGGACGAAGGCCGAAGGCACGCTTTCGATGGCGTCGCGCAGGCGGTTTTCGGCGGCCTGGGCGCGAATCTGAGCCAGCCGCTCCTCCGTCACATCCAGGGCGACGCCGATGATGCGTGGGAAACCCTCCGCCACGGCGTTGCCGAAACCCTGGCCGCGGGCGTCGATCCAGGTGGGGGCGCCGCCGGCCGGATTGGGCACGCGGAACGACACGTCGAAGGCGCTGGAGGCGCGGGCCGTGGACAGGGCCTGGCGCACGCGCTCGCGGTGATCGGGCGATATGCGCTCCAGCACCTGTTCGGTGGTGGCGACCCCGCCGCCGCCCCAGCCCATCATCGCGCCCATGACGTCGGACATGAAGAGCTCGCCCGACACCAGGTCCCATTCCCAGATGCCGCAGCGCGCGGCCTCCACGGCCAGGCGGAACCGCTGCTGGCTCTCGGCGAAGGCGGCCTGGGCGGCCTCGGCCTTGCGGCTCTGGAAGACCAGCAGCAGCGACAGGGCGCAGGCGATGGTCAGGGGCGCCAGCAGCGACACCAGGTTGTCACGCAGATTGTCTGACAGGATGCTGGTGGCCGGCTCGGCGCTCAGCGCCAGCAGGGCGCCGCCCGCCGCGGGCCGCACCGCCAGGTCGACCTGGCGCCCGTCGGGGCGATGGCCATGCGCCAGCGCGCCCGGCTTGACGTCGGCCGGCTGGATGCCGAAGGCCTCGCTGACGGTGCTGGCCGCTTCGACGCCGCCGGCGCCGGCGGCCGCCACAAGCCGCCCGTCGGGCAGCGCCGCCGCCGCGCTGGCCTTGCCGCCGGCCGTGGCCGCCAGGGCCGAGCGGGCGACCTTCAGCACGACGACACGCTTGGCCTTGCCGATGTCGGAAATCCAGGCCGCATAGAGCGAAGGGCTCTCGCCAGCGGCGGCGCGGCCGGGCGGGGCGCCCAGCCAGAAGGTGTCGCCGGCGCCGAGCGCCGCCCTGGCGGCGCCCTTCCAATCGGCGTCCTTGGCGTCGCCGGACTGCGCCACCACCTCGCCGCCCAGCACGATCGCCGAGCCCTCGGCCCGGTCGCCGGCGGCGCGGGCGGCCATCTCGGCCGCTTCGATGGGGGTGTCCGGAAACCGTTGCTGGATGCCGTCAGCCGCGATCAGGGCCGAGCGCAGCACCGCCGCGACGCCGTCCAGGCGCTCGCCGAGGCCGCCGGCCTGGGCCGCCAGCGTCGGCCCGCCAAGGGTCGAAGCTTCGGATTCGCGCAGTCGCGTGGCCGCGAAGGCGGTGTAGATCGCCGCGCCCAGCAACACGACCAGGATGGAAATGCGGACGAGGGTCGGCTGGTCGCGGGTCGGCGCGTCGGCGCGCGCGGGGCGCACCATGGCCCTGGCCCCGACGCGCACGGCCTGCCGGTCCCGTTGACCGTCCCTGGCGCTCTTCGCCAAAACCCCGCCGCTCCTCGAACGCCTCGAACACAGTCACCCGTGATTCGATTCTTACGCGTCGTCAGCGATTCCGTCACGGGCGCGGCAATCTGTCCGTTGTTCAAGCGCGCACTTTGTCGCGCTGGGGCCACAACTTCGCGTGGCGGCCGGCGCGTTAGGGCCTGGGCAACGGAATCGGCGTCGGGACCGCCTCAGGCCAGCGCCTTGCTGGCCAGCTCCAGCACGTTCTTGGACAGGTTCGGCGCCTGGGTGATCCGCTCCAGCTCCGCGCGCATCAGCGCTCCCAGTTCGGGCGTATAGCGCGCCCACGCGCCCAGGGGCTCGACCAGGCGCGCCGCCACGTTCGGGTTGAACGCGTCGACGATCAGGATCTGGTCCGCCAGGAACCGGTAGCCGGCCCCGCTGGGATCGTGGAACCGGACCGGATTGAAGGCGGCGAAGACCTGCACCAGGGCGCGCAGGCGGTTGGGGGTGCGGGCGTCGAAGGCCGGATGGGCGGTCAGGGCCATGACCCGGCCGAGCGCGCCTTCCGATGGGTCGCGCGCCTGCACCTGGAACCACTTGTCGACCACCAGGGGCTCGTCCTTCCAGCGTTCGAAGAACTGGGCCAGGGCCTCGTCGATGTCGTCGCCGCCCATCAGCATCAGCGCCGTCAGCCCGCCGATGGCGTCGGTCATGTTGTTGGCGGCCTGGAAGTGGCCGCGGGCGCGGTCGCGGTTGTCCTGGTGCGGATCGGCGGCCAGCAGCTCCAGGGCGGCGTTGCGCAGGGCGCGGCGGCCGGCGGCCTCGGCCGAGGGCGAGAACTCGCCGGTGTCCTGCAGCCCGCCGTGCAGGCGTCGCAAGGCCTCGCCCAGGTGCACGGCCATGCGGCCGCGCAGGGCCTCGCGCGCCTCGTGGATGGCGGCCGGGTCGGCGGGCGGCGCGATCACCGCCAGGTCCGGCTCCGACGGCAGGGCCAGCAGCAGGGCCTTGAAGGCGGGCTCGGCGGACTGGTCGTCCAGGGCGCGGCCCATGGCCTCGGCGTAGCGCTCCTCGCCCACCTCGTCCGGAGCGCCGGCGGCGCGGGCCAGGATCAGGTCGCGGGCCAGGCTCTGGCCGGCCTCCCAGCGGTTGAAGAGGTCGGGGTCCGACGACAGCAGCACATAGCCGTCCTTGGCCGGGGCGTCGGTGTCCAGGTTCACGGGCGCGGAGAAGCCGCGCAGGCCCGACAGCACCGGCAGGCGATCGACGCCCTCGATGCGGACGCTCTTCTTGGCCTCGTCCAGCACCAGCACCTCGGTGTCCTTCAGAACCCGCCCGTCCTCGTCGATCAGGCCGTAGGCGAAGGGGATCGGCAGGGGCTTCTTGTCCGGCTGACCGGGGGTCGGCGCGGTGGCCTGGGTCAGGGTCAGGTCCAGGGCGCGGGCCGCCTCGTCATA